>CAXEOX010000004.1:0-68979 GCA_963997925.1 uncultured bacterium | reverse complement strand
GGATGCCAGTATGCGAATCGTACAGAACCAGAGTATCGTCGCAATCCACGAATATTTGCATGGTGGCTCAACGGTCTCCACTGCAGATTCCTCTATCCACCGTAATGCCAGGGCCACGTCGGCCAGGGGTACTGGTGGGGTGGCGGGGGTGCTAGCGACTACCTAGGTTTTTTGGATCCTAGGCACGAATGATTGACAGAACTGGTCCGGACATGCTGAAGTAGCGAAGCGTTTTCACAAACTAGTGAAGGCGCTCTTTTTTGCCCAGCGCCAATGGATAACAGAGCCCCCTCAAGCGAGGGGGCTTTTCATTGTCTGTTAAATGAGCCTAACCCTGAAGCGCCCGCCAGATCTTTTCAGGGGTTAGGGGTGTATCTATGGGGGGCGCGCCGGCCTGGGCTAAGGCGTCCACGACGGCGTTGGCCACCGCAACGGGGGCCGCCACCGTTGGCAGTTCTCCTATGCCTTTCACTCCCATGGGGTTAGTGGGCGACGGGGTTTCGGTCAACCCCAGCCGGATTTCCGGCATGGTCGGCGCTTTAGGCATGCCGTAGTCCATGAAGCTGGCGTTCAGCGGCTGCCCTTGTGCGTCATAGGCCGTCACTTCCGTGCGGGCCTGACCCAGTCCCTGGGCGATGGCTCCGTGGATCTGCCCCTCCAGCAGCCTGGGGTTGATTACGTGTCCGCAGTCGTGAACGGCGGCGTAGTGGACGACCTTCATGTGACCGTTGTCCCGGTCAATCTCGACCACAGCGATGTGGACCGCGAAGCCGAAGGGATTGGCTGGCAAAGAGAAGTCGGATGGGAATTCCAGCCCTGGATCCATTCCAGAGGGAATCATGTCCGGTTGATAAGCCGCAGAGGCGACTTCGGTGAAGCTCATCACCCGTTCCCGGTCTTCCCGGTTGAAGACTTTGCCATCATCGAAATCAATGTTCTCAGCGGGGCATTCCAGGATCGATGAAGCGATGAGGGACATTTTTTCGCGGGCTGCCTGCAACCCTACATACATGGCCGAGCCGCCCACGGAAAGCCCTCGGCTGGCGAAGGTACCTTGACCCGATTCCAGCATGTCGGTATCGCCATGGAGAATCTGGACTTCTTCCAACTCCACTCCCATTTGGTCGGCGACGATCTGGGAGAAGGTGGTTTCCGTGCCCTGGCCATGAGGAGACACTTCAGTGAAGACCTTGACCAGGCCGGTGGGCTCCACCCGCACGATGGCGTTGCTGCTCCGCATCTCGTTGTTAGTGCCGCCGGAAGCCTTGACCACCGTGGCGATTCCGATCCCGATCAACGGGCCATTTGACCCATTATCGGATTGGGCTTTCCGGTACCCGGGGTAGTCTGCCAGATTCAGCGCTTTGTCCAATGCGGGCTGGAAATCTCCTGAATCGTAGACGAGACCGGTGGCGGTGGTATAGGGAAAATCCTCAGGCCTGATAAAGTTTCTCCGCCGTACCTCCGCCGGGTCGAGCCCCAACTCCTTGGCTATCTGGTCCACCGAGCGTTCCATGAAGTAGGCACCCTCTGGTCCGCCTGCGCCTCGGTACGGTCCGGTGGGCGGCTTGTTGGTGAGGACCGCGACGCACTCCACGTCCATGACCGGTATAGCGTAGGGACCGGCAGAACGGTGCACGGAGTTGATTGGCGGGCCGGGGCTCATTATTAGGAAATAGGCGCCCATATCGGCTACGAACCTCATGCGCATGCCCAAGATGGTGCCGTCATTCTTCACGGCGGCTTCGACCTCGCCGCTGAATCCTCGTGCGTGGTAGGCCAGCAGGTTTTCCCACCGTTCTTCCACCCACTTGATGGGCTGTCGGATGACCATGGCGGCGTGGCCAAGGGCCAACTCTTCAGGCCACAATTCAACTTTCTGGCCGAACCCTCCTCCCACGTCGGGAACGATCACCCGGATGTTGGCCGGGGCGTTCTTCAGGAGCCTGCCCAGGTAGGTCTTTACCCGATGGGGAGTTTGGGTCGAGGTCCAAAGGGTCAAGGAGTCGGACTCCAGGATGTATTGGGCCAGCACGGCCCTGGTTTCCATGGGCGCTGCCGAGAGGCGGGGAGACGAATATCTTCCCCGGACTATGCGGTCGGCCTGTGCGAAGGTCCTTTCCAGGTCGCCCTGGGATTCGTGGGCGCGCATCACTACGTTGCCACCTAATTCCGGGTGTATGGGGAAGGTGTCTGCTTGGGAAGCCAGCAATGGGTCTTCAGCCACCGGCAACGGTTCATAATCGACCTGCACCAAGTCCAGTGCGTCATTCGCCGTGTAATGGTCGTCAGCTATGATAAGGGCTACCGGCTGGCCGACGTAACATACCTTGTCCCTGGCCAGGGCGGGATGGCCCGGTATCTTCACCCCTTCCATCTCAGCTACTTCACGATGGGGAATGTCGTCCACCGACGCCGCTATGTCTTGCCCGGTGATCACTGCGACCACACCAGGCATGTTTCGTGCGTCTGCCACGTTGATGGACCTGATGTTGGCGTTGGCTTGGGTGCTGCGGACGAAAACGGCGTACGCCATGTCCGGCATAGTCATATCGTCCAGATAGGAGCCGCCACCGGTCATCAACCTGAGGTCCTCGAATCTCTTAAGGGGCTGTCCCACGTAGGGCACTCGAAACCTCCTGGTGCTCGTGTTGCGGATATCGATATCCCGAGGTAGGTCCTTGGTGGTGTATGGAGCTCAATTCTACCATGATAGACGGTGGATTCTGGCCAATAAAATCTGCACAGCCAACCGGTAGAATCGCTAAAGCGATAAGTTGTCCCGTGGGTCCCATACCGGGTCGGGGTACTGGTGGGGTAGTGGGGGTGCCAGCGACAGCCCAGCCTTTTTGCCCAACGCCAACGGACGACAGAAGCCCTTTCGCTAGAGGGGGCTTTTCTTGTTTAGCGACCTCACCTCCGGTACCGCATGGGGTGGGGTACTTTCAGGGTTGTCGGGCTGTAATCCCCCGACGTTGGCGACATCGGGCTGGGAAAAGCGCCCTTCGACCTTACCCCACCATTGGCGTCCAAGGCCCGTGAAGCGTTTTAATTGGAATCCGGGTACTGGTGGGTAGTCGGGGTGTTAGCTGGAACACTAAGATGCCCAGCTCACTAGCCCTAAACGCTTACCGGCGAAGTGCTTGATCTAATCCTGGGGGGGTGACTGATTGGTCGTCTACCAGGATTTCAAAACCGGCAGCACTTCCTTGGCGAAGAGCTTCAGGCCTCGCTCCGAGATATGGTATGGCGTGCCACCAAACCGAAAGGAGACGTTCAACTCGAAATTGCCGAGTAGTTTTCGGCGTTCCTCGAGCCCCCGCAAAATCTTGTCCGGCGTGCCCCAGCTAGCCGCTTGCATGAACCCGTCTACTGCTCCGTCTAGACCAGCGGAACGTGCGATTTCGGCCTTCTGCTGATAAGAGTCGTAACCCTTCACCGATTTAAAATGATCGCCCAGAAATTCGTAGTGATGAAAATTACTCTCGACAAATTTACCCTGATATTCGCGCGCTTCTACCTCACACTGGGCAATATCAGTGCCGCAGACGACAAATTCGGTGAGCATTACGTCTGGTGGCTCCGTACCGTGATATTCACGGTGCAAGGCACGACCACGCTCAATCCCGGGCAGCCGCATTTCCCAGGGACGATCCGCGAACATTATGATATGTGCGCCTAGTTTAGCTGCGGATACAACAGACTCCTCGCTGGATGCTACGGCGTAGATACGACCGTCGAAGGAATGTTGCGGCCGGGGTCTAATTTCCGTGCGGGGCTGCTTGTAGTAAACCCCGTTGCCCTCAATAAACCCCGTCTTAAGAGCCTCGACAATCATCGGCGCAGACTCGTCGAAACGCTCCCGAGATTCGTCCATAGTGAGGCCGAAGGCCTCGAATTCACGCCGAGCAAGACCACGCCCGAACCCGAGCCGGAGCCGACCATTACTTAATAAATCAAGAACGGCAGCATTTTCCGCGACACGTAGTGGGTCATGCCATGGAAGGATTACGGCGGCAGTTCCCACATAGATATCCTGATACTTTGCTGCAAGGTGGGTCATCAAATGGATATTGTCCGGAACGAAGGAATAGTCGTTGAAATGATGTTCTGCTGACCAGAGGCAATCGAACCCCGCATCGGCGGCGATCTCCCCGAGGCGTAGTTCTTCTTCCCACATCTGGCCGTCTGACCCTTCCTCCCAGCCGTAACTCGAGAAGATCATCATCATTCCGACATCCATGGGAGCACTCCTTATTTCTATATTCAATGGCCGTAATCAGTCCATCATACCAGCAAGAAATCTTTCAGGCGGCGATAGCAATCTCCGTGGCACCGCACGATTTGATTAGGAACTCTGACGACGGGTACCCTGGTGGGTCCATCAGTCCGGGGATACTGGTGGGGTGGAGGGACGGCAGGAAATCATTGCCATGCTGAACTTCGACGCCCTTGGCAGCGGCGAAAATGTCGAGATACTGGGTGATGGCGCTTTGCTCGACCGTGCGGCTGATTTGGCACAAAGAGACGGGATCATCGTGACACTGGGCAGAAACCAGCCCGGCAGCAGTAGCGACCACGCCAGTTTTCGACGTGCAGGCATCCCAGTGCTGATGTTCACCGCTCCGAACGTTTCGCTGATTCACTCGGCGCACGACATACTGGAAGAAGTGAACCCTGACCTATTGAGAGACACGGTCCGGCTGGCTGTTTCTCTACTGCGATTGCCCAACCCCTTCGATCAAGGCCTCTAGCGCTCCAATCAGCAACTGTAGTGCTGCCAACTAGGATTGCAGTGCTGCCAACGTCTTCGGCCCTTGGTATACTTAACCCCGTATCTTGATCCGGCCAGGGGAGGTATTCCGCATGAAGTGGGCTTCGGCAATCTCGGAACAAAGCGGTTTGGAAGACGCAATCGGTGAGTGCATCGCCGGCATTCAAGGTCAACTGGGAGATGAAAAGCCCAACCTGGCGGTCATCTTTGTGTCACCCCATCACCAGGCTGGATATGATGACATCGTGCCCTTGGTCAAGCAGAAACTGCCTTTGGCCCGGGTGTTCGGTTGCTCCGGTGGCGGAATCATCGGAAATGGGGAAGAGGTTGAGCAACGGGCCGGGTTGTCTATCACCGCCGCGGTGTTGCCCGACGTAGAGATTGTTGAATTCCATCTGGACAGCGATAGCCTTCCCGACCTGGACGCTGGTCCAACCTCCTGGGAAGAACTGGTTAAAGTGACCGACAGCCAGGACCCGCAATTCGTCGTACTGGCGGACCCATATTCCTTCCCGGTACAGAACCTGATACTGGGCTTGGACTTTGCCTTCGGCCGGGCGGCCAAGATTGGTGGACTGGCCAGCGGCGCTCAGCAGCAGGGCGGAAACGCGCTGTTCTTGGGCGATGAGACCTTTCATGGCGGAGCGGTGGGCATCGCATTGCATGGGAATATCACTGTTGATACCGTGGTGGCCCAGGGCTGCCGCCCCGTTGGACACCCTATGCGGATAACCGAGAGCCGCAGCAACATCCTAGTTGGGTTGGACGAGGAAACGCCGCTGACGGTGCTTAGAGAGCTGTTTGAGAGCTCCGGTGAACGGGACCGAGGGCTTATGCGCAACTCGCTTTTCCTCGGCGTGGTGATGGACGAGTTCCTGGACGAACCCAAGCAAGGCGATTTCCTGATTCGCAACGTTGTGGGGATGGATGAGCGCACCGGGAACCTGGCAGTCGGCGAGATATTGAAAGAAGGACAGATCGTCCAGTTCCATCTGCGCGATGCTGAAACCTCCAGCGACGACCTGACCGCAGTGCTGGACCGGTACGCCATCGACAACCGGGAGAATCAGATCCATGGCGCGCTGCTCTTCTCCTGCCTGGGCCGGGGGGAGTATCTGTACGGAAAGCCCAACCACGATTCCGGGATATTCCACGACAAATTGGGACAAGTGCCCCTGGGCGGCTTCTTCTGCAACGGGGAGATCGGCCCGGTAAGCGGCACCACCTTTCTCCATGGCTACACCAGTTCCTTCGGCATCTTCCGGCCTAAAACTTAGGGTCTTGGCCTCCAATAACTCTGTTCATTGTGTTCGATATTAGCCTTCCAATGTGGCGGACAGTAATGGCCCGAGAGACGTTCATCATGTCATTCCGATCCTTTGGCGGAAGGAGAGGAATCTGTGAATCGGAGCAGTCGCACTCCCCAGATTCCTCGTCTCTGCGCTCCTCGGAATGACAGTATGTGACGGCCGGGTAGTGTGCCTCGATCAAATTGACGCAGCATTAGAATGTTAGGCTCCAATACCCTAAAGGTTGGGATACCTGTGTCCCTCTCTGGCCAGTTCCAAGTGCAAGGCGGCCAGGCTCTGGCGGGACTACAGGCTTGGGCCGAGGACGTTAATCGGTCCGGGGGTGTCAAAGTTGGACACTCCGATGCAGGACGGCCCGTCTCGGTCATTTATTATGACGATGCCAGCAAGACTGCTCAGGCAGGCCAGACCACCGAACGGCTCATCACCAGCGACCGCGTAGACCTTCTGTTCGGCCCCTATTCCGGTGTTCTAGCTCTTGCCGCCGCCCAGGTAGCGGAGGCCCACGGCAGGCTGTTGTGGAACCAGGGCGGGGCAGCCGACATGATATACGAAAAGGGTTTCAATTGGGTAGTTGGAATCCTCACCCCCGCCAGCCGCTACCTGGAAGAATGGCTACCATCGGTTCGGGATGCCGATTCCAACGCCGGTTCCTTGGCGATTCTGCGGGCCAGTACCGGAACATTCCCCAAGTCAGTCACCTCTGGTGTTGAAAGTCAGGCCGCCCAACTGGGGTTCAAAATCAAACTGTTAAGGGAATTCGATGCGGCGATAGACGATTTCAGCGACCTACTCGATGAAGTGGAACAAGCGAGGCCTGATCTGCTTCTGGGTGTGGGCCGAATCCAAAACGATTTGTTGCTTGCCAGCCAATTGTCGCGGCGGGGACTTGGGCTGAAAAGCGTGGCGGTAGTGGCCACCCCCATCCAGCAGTTCAGGGATCAACTGGGCGACGCCGCCGACGGTTTCGTTGGGCCTAGCCAGTGGGAGGAAACCGGAAGCTATCCTACCGATTATGGTCCCACTGGGGCAGCGGTTATGGCGTCGTTACAGAGTAAGGGGCATCAAGCTGTCGATTATCCGATGGTTCAGGCATATGCCGCCGGATTGGTGGCTCAGCGTTGCGCGGAGGATGCTGGGACGTTGGAAGACGCGGTGCTGCGGGAGGTGGCCGGACGCCTTGATTTCTCGACGTTCTACGGGCGGTTCAAGATCGACCCGGACACCGGTTGTCAGATCGGACGCTCTACGGTTCTCGTACAGTGGCAGCAAGGCCGGAAGGTGGTCATAGGGCAAGGACAGTCGCCGATGGTTTACCCCTGGCGGAATCCCCAGTAAATACCTATATTAGGTTCCGGTACTCCATGTCTCGGGTTCTGGGAAGCTGAAGAGCAGAGGAGCTTTGATATGCGTCTAAAAGACCGGGTTGCGATAATTACTGGAGCAGGGCGAGGAATCGGACGGGCCATTGCCCTGGCGTATGCCCGGGAAAGCGCTAGCATGACCCTGGCAGCTCGGAGCGGCGGCGAATTGGAAGAGACGGCCCGAATGGCCCGGGCGTTGGGAGCGGCGACTCATGTCGTGCCGACGGATGTAACCAACCAGGCTGAGGTCGATGAGATGGTTCGTCAGACTTTGGACCGGTTCACGACAATAGATATCCTGGTGAATAACGCAGGCATCGGGGGGCCGGTAGGGTTGCTTCAGGACAACGACGTCGCTGAGTGGATCAACACCATCCAGGTGAACGTGGTGGGGACCTTCCTGTGTTGCCGGGCAGTGCTGCCGGTGATGATTGCCCAGGACCGGGGCAAGATAGTCAATCTGGCCGGGGCCGGAGCGACGGCGGCCTGGCGTAACACCACCGCTTATTGCACCAGCAAAGTGGCGGTCGTTCGTTTGACTGAAAACATCTGGCTGGAACTGGACGGCAAAAACGTGCAGGTCAACTCTCTGGGTCCGGGCTCCATCGATACCCAGATGTGGGTGGAGTTGCGGGACGGTGCGGAGCGGGTCGGTGACCAAGACCTTTTTGAGTTGGGGAAACGGGTAACCAGCGGAGGCGGCGCGTCCATCGACCGGGCCGCCGAGCTAGCCGTGTTCCTAGCCAGTGACGACTCCGGCAAGCTCAGCGGGCGGCTAATCAACGCCGTAGCCGACGATTTTGAAAATCTAGCGCCACGTATACCCGAGATAATGGCCTCGGATGCTTTTATCCTGCGCAAGGTGGGTTTGGATTAGTTTCCGGTCCAAGAAACGCGGTTGCTGAAAGCACAACACCCCCATCCTAACCTTCCCCCATAAAGGGGGAAGGGATTTTGTCTTCGCCCCCGTTATGGGGGCGAGTTAGAGAGGGGGTGTGCCGTACGCACCAAACGCAGTGCCGATCGAGACTAACGCCGTTTACGCTTCCAGCTTCACGGGATTGCTGAGCACTCCGATACCTTCGATATCAATCTCGCAAACGTCGCCGTCTTTCATCTCCCCGGGTGTGCCCGGCGTTCCGGTGTAAATCATATCTCCGGCTTCCAGCGTGATGTACTCCGAGAGGAAGGACACCAGGGTGGGAATGTCGAATATCAGGTAACTGGTGCTTTCGCTCTGAACGTCCTGGCCGTTGATGCGGCCGGTGACCCGGATGTTGCGGGGGTCCAGTTCGGTCTCGATCCATGGACCGGCGGGGGAGAAGGTATCCGTTGACTTGGCGCGCCACCAGTTGCGGTCTTCCTCCTGCCAGTCCCGGGCGCTGACATCGTTGCCGCAGGTGTAACCCAGGACGTGCTGCAGGGCGTCCGCCTTGGAAACGTTGCGGCATTTGTCCTTAATGATGACGACCAATTCGGCTTCCGCGTCCAGTTTATTGGTGCCCTTGGGCCGGATGATGGTGTCTCCCGGCCCGATGAGAGAAGTGGTTGTCTTGTAGAAGACCATCGGCACTGTCGGGCTTGGCCGGTCATGCAAGTGGCTGGAATAGTTGAGGCCGATGGCCAGAATCTTGCCCGGTACGCAGGGCGCCAGTAGTTTGACGTCGGACAGGGGATGGATATGGTCGGTTACTTCGTGGGGCTCGAAGGGTGTGGTGGTGAGTTGTTTAACGTCGTCTCCATCGATGACCCCGTAGCTGATCTGACCGTGAGCGAGATACCTGGCGATTCTCATCGAAATCTCTCCTGATTGTTTGAGTTAAGGGGTTTGCCATCCGGCTCCGTCCGGCGTGAACAGGCACCGGTTGGCGAGTCTCAAGGATTATCCCGTTCTACACCATCCTTTGCAACTATTGCAGTAACGTAGACTCAAATCGCCGCCATGTGTCCGTGCTTTGGGAAAGGCCTAACTTGGAAAAAATAGGCTTGGCCTTCGATTGACTGGCTTAGTTCCCTGGGCTACACTTCCAGCCGTCATGAAGACTGGGGAAGGAATTAGGGTAACTGGGGTCAACAACAAGGGCGGGATAAATCCGATCGACGATGCCGCTATCTTGTCGATGCTCGACCGCTTGGACGAGCTATACCGCGGGTTCCCCTGGGAGTCCCGAATTTGGAGAGAACAAGGAGTTCGCAGGAGTCCCTATAGGACGCTGATTCTATTCGGGCTCAGCGCCCGAACCAAGGACCGGCTTTTGGTGCGGATGTGCCATGACTTCTTCCGGAGATTTCCAACTTCCGAGCGCTTGTTGCAGGGTTGGGCCGACGGAGACTTGGACCGCATCGTCCGTGTGGGCCAGAAGCCATTTATAGAGTCAGCGGCTCAAGTAATCAGGGACCATGAAGGGGTGGTACCGCGAGACAGAGATGGATTGAAGCAAATCAAGGGTGTGGGAGAAAAGATAGCCGGATGTGTAATAGCCTACGGCTGGGGAGGCGAGGCTCTACCCCTGGACGGCAATGCCTGCCGGTTGGTTGAACGGGTTTCCGGAATTGCCGCCGGGGTTCCCGTCCAACTTCTCAGAGCGTCGCTGAAGAGCTTGTACCTCAGTCACCGTCCCTGGATGGACCAACGAGGTTTGGCCATGGTCGACCTACACGAGATTATCCGGCTCCACGCCCAAACAGTCTGCACCAAAGCCCCTGCTTGCTTCCGTTGTCCAGTTGCTATCTGTCTCTCCCGGCAAGCAGAATACCAAACAGATACTTTTCCGGAGGTAGATCCGGCTTCCTGGCAAGACTGGAGAGAATTGCTACTGGAACCGGTCACGGTCAGCAGAGACGAAGATTAACCCAGACTATGAGGAGGATTCAACCAAATGAGTATTCCAGAGTTTGACGTCGCAGGACAAAAGGTATTGTTGGTTGGAGCGGGCCGGGGTATCGGTAAAGGCATCGCGATGGTGTTTGCCGAAGCGGGCGCTGATGTGGCCATCACGGGATTCACCGAAACCGGTGTCAATCAGGTGGCGAAAGAAGTCCGCGCTTTGGGAAGGACCGCCCTCCCCTTGGCGGGCGATGCTACAAAGTCTGCCGACATGGACCGAATAACAGAACAGGTGCTCAAAGAGTTCGGCCATATCGACACGCTAGTCAATTGTGTTGGCGACTCCATACACAAGCCCGTGGTTAAACTACCCGGCAGCGATACTGAAGGGATGACCGAGGAAGATTGGCACAACGTTATCGACATTAACTTGACCGAGGCCTTTCAAGGGTGCCGGGCCGTCGGTCCCCACCTGTTGGAGCGCCGACAGGGTTGCGTCATCAATATCTCCGGCTGGGCGTCATTCCGGGGCCGCCCCGAGTACTCGGCCTATGACGCAGCCAAGGCGGGTCTTATGCGGTTCACCGAATGTTTGGCTCAAGAATGGGCGCCCTTCGGCGTGCGAGTCAACACTGTCGCGCCGGGCTCGTTTCCAGATCCGGACCAGATGTCCGCAGAGGCTTATCAGACGCGCCAAGACACCGCTGCGAAGCAGGTACCCTTGGGCCGGACCGGAAGGCTCAAAGAACCGGGCTATCTGTCGGTTTTCCTGGCCTCGCCAGCAGCGGCGTACATCACCGGAGTCACCTGGGCGGTAGACGGCGGAGTAAGTATCAAGACACCGTAGTTCCAGAGAGTTTGCAGCTACGGCCAACTCGGTTGTCTCGAAAAATGTCCCTCACCCCCGTCCCCTCTCACCACGGTAGAGGGGTGGTTCCAATGAAATCGGAGCCGGGGTGAGGGCTCGCTGCTTCAGCCCTCCGGACCGCTTCATCATCCCCTATATTTTTCTCGACAAGAATCTTGTGTCTATGACATTGCGTTAAGAAATCATCCTCCATAAACTCCGTTATAAGGCCTTTGAATACCGGGACGATGCACCGGATAAGGGTAGGGCGATTCGCGGCTCCGGAGGGGATTGATGGTCAAGGTTCTTATCGTTGAGAATGAAGGTCTCTTTCGAGACATGCTGAAGATTTCCTTGGGGGCGATACCCAATCTGGAAATCGTAGGCGCCGTGTGCGATGGCAATGCAGCCATCCAAGCCACCGGCCAGATGCGTCCTGAGGTCGTATTGATGGACATAGAGTTGGGTAGTGATCCCAACGGTATCGAGGCTGGCAAGGCTATCAAGTCAAACCACCCGGATATGGGTGTGATTCTCTTGTCGGCCCATAAGGAGCGGGAGTACGTCAGCTTGATTGCTTCCGATGAGATGTCCGGTTGGTCCTACGTTCTGAAACAATCGGTGACCGATGCCGATGCCTTGGTACGGGCTATCGAGGGAGCGGCTTGCGGATTGGTTGTCATGGACCAGGGAGGGGTCAACAGCATGAAGCCGCGTAAAGGCTCGGATACAGCCGGTCTCACTCCGCGCCAGCAAGAAGTTCTGTCGATGATGGCCAAGGGCTACAACAACTCGGCCATCGCCGATAATCTGGTTCTCGGAACCAAGTCGGTGGAGAACTATATCAACGCTATATACCAAGAACTCCACTTGGGCCACAATGGCGACCTTCATCCCCGGGTCCAAGCGGTCCTCACTTACATCCGCGACGCCGCCTAGGGGAATTCCCGGCGGCTGATGGCGACGCCCTCTCGAGGTGAGGTGGTGCCGTGGATATTCCCCTGCCCCCTTTACGAAAGGGGGCGGTTTTGCACAGCGTGTACTACCTCTGTGCCCACGTCATTTAGGACCCCTAAGGACCTTTCAACTTGTATTGCCACTTCCTTCAAGGATATCATGAGAATTCGAATCGTACCTGAAGGTTGGCAAGGAGTTGTGCGTTGGGTCATATCGGCCGCGAGGCTTATGACGACGGTTCTGTTGATTCGGAACCGTTCTATTTGGTTCCCTTCTCTCCCTTCGGGTTAGCTGCAGCGGCGGAGTAGAATATCGTTGCGCCGGTGAATCCTGTTGGGGACGCTATTAGGGTAGAGGGACTGGAAAAGAGTTTTGGCGACTGGCCGGTACTCTGGAACTTGGATCTAACCCTTGGCTGGGGGCAATTTCTCGTCCTGTTCGGTGCCAACGGCGCGGGCAAGTCCACCTTGCTGCGCATCTTGTCCACCCAAGCCAAGGCCGACGCAGGCACGGCTCTGGTATCCGGTCATGACTTACGTCGGAACCCACAGGCTGTTCGGAGCCGGGTTGGTGTCGTTGCCCACCGCACTTTTCTCTACGACGACCTTACGTCCCTGGAAAACCTTGTCTACTACGGGCGCTTGTTCGGTCTCAAAGACCCTGAGAAACGGGCTGTCGAAGCCCTTTCCAGGTTGGGGATGAGCCGCCGGTCCGGATATCGGCTGCGCAGTCTATCCCACGGGATGCAGAAACGCGTAGCCATCGCCCGGGCTATCCTGCATCAACCGCCGATCCTGATGCTGGATGAGCCGGAAAGTGGGTTGGACCGGGGGTCGGTGGAAATGCTCAAGGAACTACTGCAAGAGTGGACAGCCTCCGGACGTTCCGTGGTCATGACTACCCACGACATCGACTTGGGGTTCTCATGGGCCGGCCAAGTCGGTCTGTTGGCTGAAGGTAAAATCCAGCGGCCCGGATCGAGTGGGACGGACGGCGATGCCGAGTTCCGGCGTTACGTTACCACGTCCCTGGAGTCCAACCGATGATGCAGTTACTGAGGCCGGTCTTGATTCTGGTGGGGAAGGATATCCTACTAGAGTGGCGTTCCCGGGATCTGGTGGTGTCGGTGTTGGTCTTCAGCTTGTTGATTGTGATTGTGTTTAACTTCGCGCTGAACGTCACGGCGCAGCGGGTCACCGTGCTGGCCCCAGGGATAATCTGGGTAACCTTCGCCTTTGCGGCGACGTTGGCCATGAACCGGTCCTTCGTTCGGGAGATGGAGCAGGGCGGGTTGGACGGATTGCTGCTGTCTCCGGTGAGCCGGGACGCCATCTTCTTGGGCAAGGCCTTTGGCAGTTTCCTATTCATGCTTTCGGTGGAAGTTGCTTTGCTGCCGGTCTTCGGTGTACTGCTAAATTTTTCAGTATTGTCTTTAACCCTCGTGTTAACCATCGCTTTGGCCACGCTGGGATTCGCTCTGGTCGGCACACTGTTTTCTGCCATCGCTGTCCAGACAAGGTCTCGGGAAATCATGCTCCCGGTGCTTTTCTTCCCGGTCATTTTGCCGGTGATTATCGCAGCGGTTGAAGCTTCCTCCGCATCCATGGGGTCTGAATCCGGGGTGGGATTGAACCGGTGGCTGCCTCTCTTAGCTATCTTCGACGCTCTATTCTTAGTAATATGTCCGTGGGTCTTTGCCGTAGTCGTTGAAGAATAATGGTTGAAGAATGACGGTTGAAGGGAACAGGAGGTAGGACCGATTGTTGGGGAACGGTGTCCGCCATAATTTGACGGGTTATCTGGTGGTTTTGAGCGGTCTGTTTATGATGGCGGACCTATATCTCATATTTATGGTGGCGCCCACCGACGCAGTCTTGGGGCACGTTCAGAGGGTGTTCTATTTCCACGTGCCGATAGCCATCATGTCCTTTCTGGCGTTCTTCTTGGTTTTCCTGGCCAGCATCGCCTATCTGGTGCGGCGTGACGGGAAGTGGGACCGAATCGCCCACTCGTGCGCCGAGGTTGGCGTGGTGTTTGTCACTCTGGCGCTGCTGACCGGTATCATCTGGGGTAAGCCGTTGTGGAATACTTGGTGGACCTGGGAACCGCGTCTGACCACGACGCTGATACTTTGGCTGATTTACGTTTCCTACCTGATGATTCGTTCATACGCTTCTAACCAACAGCAGGCGGCCCGTTACTCGGCGGTGGTGGGAATCGTGGGATTTGTAGACGTCCCAATAGTGTACTATTCGGTGATTTGGTGGCGTTCTATACATCCGTCCCCGGTGGTGGGCCCCTTCGCCCAGGCTAACGCTCTGGAACCCATAATGTGGTGGATACTGCTGTTTTCTTTCGTGACGTTCTTGATTCTTTTTTCCTACTTGGTGGCGGAGCGAACTGCACTGCGGAACAGCGAGGACCGGCTACGAGGCATGCGGCTTGTGCTGCGAAGAGCCGGGCGCTGACGCCAGTCCGCGTTCTCGTCTCCTGACTTGAGGAGTTGAATGAAATGCCAATAGCGCTACTACAGGCTACGTTGCCCCCGGCCAATCTGCCGTTTCTTTTTGCCGCATTCGCGGTTACTTGGATCGCCTTCTTTGCCTATGCCTTCTTCGTGAGCCGGCGGCAGCAGGAGTTACGCAAGGAGATTGCCGAGTTGCGTGGCACGCTGGATCAACAGGGATCAGAGGACGCTGGCTAGGGTTTCAGTATATAATCGTAGTAGTAACGCCACACGAGGTAGATATATTGGCTGAGTTGGAACCGGACTGGCAAGATTGGGCAGAAACTGAAGAAGATGCTGAGCGGGGCAATCAGAGCCACCGGACCCGTTTCCTGGTCTTGGCGGCGGTAGTGTCGCTGGCTCTTGGCTACATGATATACGCTGCTTTCCCAGGCAACGCTCTTTACTTCTTGACCGTGGGTGAGCTAATCAACAAGACGGACGTCCACGACGGACGGACGCTTCGGGTGTCGGGCAAGCTGGTGGCGGACTCTTTCCAGAGAGAAGAGAGGTCAACGACTTCCCATTTCCAACTTAGGGACGAGACTGCGGAGTCGGCTGGAGTGCATCTGTCAGCGACTTTCGTGGGGGTGCTGCCTGATTTGTTCTTCAACCCTCATTCCGAGGTCATCTTGGAAGGTAGCTATGGGGAGGACCAAGTCTTCCATACAGACTCCATCCTTGTGAAATGCCCTTCCAAGTACCAATCGCTTCAGGAAGAAACGCTGCTGTCTAGCTAGTAGAGGGATAGGTATTGGGCATGCCAGTGCCAGCTTAAGAAACCCAGCGAACTTCCTCACCCGCCTTACCCCCTGCTTTTCCACGACCAACCGCCTCAAGCAGAAACGCGAACTACTTCTTTTCCTGCCTGATGCGGTCCATGACCGAGTCGTGAAACGTGGGAGGAGCCGCCATTTTGGGGAATCGGGATAGTATCCCGATGGTGGATGCCAGTGTGTCTACGAAGGCGCGGCAAGGACCGCAGTTGTCTAGGTGGGCCTGGAAAGCCGACCTTTTGGGTGGGAAGAGATCCTTCTCCAGGAAGTCCGACGAAAGCTTCTGGACTTCGTTGCAATCGACTTCGCCCGGGTGAAATAGCTTGTGAAAAAATCCCATCACTTTAACGTCCCCCAGGGTATTCTAAACTCATGTCCGATCGACATCAACCGCTAGCTTTGCCAAATACCGTCTCTTAATTCGATGAGCTGCGAGCATTCGCTGGGCCTCTCGTATCAAGTGTAATTGTCTTTCTATAGACAAACTCATAACTTTAGATGCACAATGCAGGCCAAAGATATATTTGCTGAAAAGCTCTGATTGCCAATGGAATCCCAGCCCACACAAACTTTTGAAGACATCGTTACCGAGTACGGCGATTTCGTATGCAACCTGACCTATAGAATCCTGGGGAACCACGCTGACGCTGAAGATGCTGCCCAGGACGCTTTCTTGGCCGCATACCGCAACTTCGAGCGGTTCCGTGGCGAGTCTCGGATTGGTACTTGGCTGTATCGCATCGCCACCAACGCCGCCCTGATGAAGCTGCGCAAAGAGCGGCCCCGGCGGAACCTCACACAGACCGGCTACGAAGAGATTGATCTCCCCAGCCCGGGAGAAGGTCCTGAGAAACTGGCGCTGAATAGTGAGCTTCGGGAGCACTTGGAGCAGGGGCTGGACATGCTTTAGGACAACCTCAAAACCGCCGTAGTGCTTCGGGACGTCCAAGGGTTAAGCAACGAAGAGGCGGCCCAGATTTTAGACATCTCCGTATCGTCGTTGAAAGCCCGGCTTCACCGGGGCCGTCTACTCCTCCGGCAGCACTTGCAAGAGTATCTAGCGGCGAACAGAGAGACCTAGCTAAGCCAAAATAAAAGCTCCCCGGCGTAAGCGGGGAGCTTTTCAGTTTCTGAGGCGGAACCTGGGTTAAAACTCGAAGGCGTCCATCAACTGCTGTACGGTCTTCGGCTCTGCCCTGCCCCACATCTGCTCGATCTGCTGGTCCATCGAAGGACGGAAAGTATCGTTGTAGAGCACGCCAACCGGAACGCCGCCCTGTTGGAGTAATTGCTGCGCGGCTACCTTGTCGCTGGTGTCGTGATCTTCCGAAATCTCCCACAGTCCTGGCTCAATCCCCTTTTGTATGTTGCCTTTGAGCAGTTCGAAGGTATCGTTATAGGTGGTGCAAGGAGATTGTACGTGCACTATGGAAAACCCCTTATGCTCCATCCCTTGCGTAATCAGCTTGGCCAACGGCCTGACCTGTCCTGAAAACCCGGAAGCGATAAAGGAAACACCCAGGGTTAGATACAGCTCCAAGGGATTCAGTTGTGACTCTATCTTGCCGAAAGGTGTTGAACTGGTTATTTCACCTAACTTGGTTGTCGGTGAGCTTTGGCCCTTAGTAAGACCGTAGACGCCGTTGTCCATCACTATTACGCAGACGTTTAAGTTTCGGGAAGCTTGGGGTCCGATATGCTCGCCGCCGATGCTCAGGAAGTCTCCATCGCCGGCCACGACGACCACGTTCAGTTCGGGGCGGGCCATCTTTACGCCCAGGGATATGGGTAAAGACCTGCCGTGGATGCCGTGGAAACCGTAGGGTTGGTTACCCTCAAGAAGATGTACCAGGTTTCCTGAGCAACCGATACCAGCCACCACCACGTTGTTTTCAATGGGAAGCCCCGTCTCTTCAAGACGGTCAATCATCGCCATTTCCAACGCCCTGCGGACCCCAAAGTCTCCGCAACCCGGGCACCACTTAAAGTCGTATTCTTCGTTCTTTTTGCTCATACCCCAGCCGCCTCCTTCCTAACGGTCTCCGTTGCTTCGGTGACCCGCTTTACCAGGTCTCTAACTTTGAAGGGGAGCCCCGTATATTGGGTGATAGCCTCGGCTTTAACTCCTTGGGAACGCAAGATGTTGGCAAACTGCCCCTGATAGTTCAACTCCGGGACTAGAACCAGATCCTTCTTTTTCAGCTCTTCCAGCAATTTGGGGGGCAATGGGCTGAGATTCATGGTGTAGTACCAGCCGACCGGTACTCCCGAAGCCTTCAACTGAATGTAGGCTTCTTGTGCTGGACCTTTCGAGCCGCCCCAAGGCATCATTGCGATGGACTCTTCAGTGTTGTCTCTTTCGTATTCGTCCTCTTCCAGCAGTTTCAACTTGCTGAAGCGGCGCTCTGTCATCTGTATGTGGCGGCTGCCCAAGTGAGTTGTGTCACCCATGTCGTCATGTTCACTGCCGTTGGCAACGTATGAGCCGGGATTGCCGGGGACCGGCATGGGGGACAATTCGAATCCAGCGTATCGATTGTAGCCGTTGGAACCTTGGTAGGTCTGCCGCCGCTGGTCTTCAACCTTGGAAAGGTCCGGCTTTTGGATATTTTGTACCCGTTCCGCCAAGGACATCTCGGTCATCAATATCACCGGCCCTTGGTAACGCTCGGCCCAGTTGAGAGCCTTGATTGCACCGTAGAAACACTCTTCAACCGTTCCGACGGCGATGACGGGCATCCGAACATCGCCATGGGCCGGGAACATGCAGGCCATGAGGTCCGATTGTTCTGTCTTGGTGGGCAGTCCGGTGGCCGGGCCACCTCTTTGCACATCCACAACAACCAAGGGAATCTCAGCTATCCACCCTAGGCCCAGGCCTTCGCTCATCAGGGAAAATCCTGGCCCTGCGGTGGCCGTCATGGCTTTCTTACCGGCGAATCCTGCTCCCAGTAAGGCGGTAATGGACTCAATCTCCGAGCTTACTTGATGGGCGAACTTACCCTCGCCGACCAGGTTCCTCTCCATGTACAACAGAATCGTTGTGGCTGGGGAGATAGGGTATCCTGCGTAAAAGTCCAAGCCTCCGGCTAGCGCTCCCAAGGAAATGGCTTCGTTTCCTTTGAGCATCACTTGGGCGTAATCAGGCGGTTTAGGAGCGGCTAGAGCCCCCAGGGCGAGACCGCTTTCAGAGATGTGCTCCCGTCCCAGCGTCATGGCCTGGATGTTGGCCTTGATGATTTCATCATCTCCGGACCGGCCGCGGGTGAACCTCTTGGTAACAAACTCCTCCAGGTACGTTTGAGGCATGTCGACCAAGTGGGCTAGGGCACCGATGATCACCATATTCGCAGCCCGGGCATTGCCGGTGGACTTGGCTAACTCGTCGAAGGGAAGACCGAATCCTCGCGCATCTCCTTCCAACTGGAATTCGTTGGAGTTGAAGATGATAACGCCTTCATCCCGAACGTCGGGATTGTGTTCGTCGTAGGCGTCTTGATTGAAAGCTACGAGGACATCAACGTCGTCGCCGGGGCTGAGGATCGGGTCGACCGAGATCCTGGCTTGGGTCCATGTGGGACCGCCCAAGATCTGAGAAGGGAATGTAGCGAAAGTTAAAGCATGATAGCCGACCTGGGTGGCTGCTTGGGCTAAACCCTCTGCAGAGGTTACCACTCCTTGTCCGCCTTCGCCGGCGAACCGGACGACGAAGTCACGCATCTCCATGTGTAATTCTCCCAGGGCTAGTATCGTGTCGATAGGATTTTAAGGTTGTGCCGGGCGGCGCAAGAAGACTCAGGGGTCGTTCGAGAGGAAAGGAGCGGCACCACTGGGATATATAGGAATGTTGTGGCGGCTGTCATGATGATTGTTCGGAGCAAGGCCATGGCATCTTCAGAAGCTCAAATAAACCTCTGTCCTGTGGAGCCGTAGGCCTAAGCGTAAACAACCTTTTAGGGTTGTTATTCATATCAAAAGTAGCGATACGAATATTACATCAGGCACGGTCTAATGTCAATTAAGATGACCCTGGCAGCGTTGTTTCAAACTTCGACGGTATGCTAGAATCGATTTCATGGTTGACGTAAAATATTGGGAGGCGTTGAAACGTGTGCCCAGGCTCGGAACGGTGAGGTTTCGCAGGCTGGAGGCTTACTTCGGCGACCTGGAAAGGGTATGGCATGCCGGATTATCTGAGTTCAAAGAGGCTGGTCTTGACGACCGGACCGCAAGGGATTTGATAGCCCTCAGAAGCCAGACTACGCCGGACGCCGAGCTTGAAAAGCTTAAGCTTGCCGGAATCAACCTGGTCACCTAGCACGATGACGATTATCCGGCGCGCTTGAAGGAAATCGCAGACCCGCCGCCGGTCCTCTATTATAAAGGCACCTTGTTGCCGTCGGACGAAAGATCCGTAGCGGTGGTTGGGACTAGGGGGCCGACGTCATATGGAAGAGAAGCCACGGCTGGCTTGACCGCCGAATTGGCCCGGAATGACATCGCTATAATCAGTGGCCTGGCCCGGGGCGTCGATGGGGTGGCCCATCGGGCGACCCTTGAGAACGGGGGGCGGACCATAGCTGTTCTGGCTAATGGTATGGACATAATCTATCCCAGGGAACACACTAATCTTGCGCAACAAATCATGGACCATGGGGCCATCGTCAGCGAATATCCTCCGGGAGTCAGACCCGACCCTCGGAGCTTTCCCCGGCGGAACCGTTTGATTAGCGGCATCAGCCTGGGTTCTCTGGTCATCGAAGCCGGAGAAGGCAGCGGCGCCCGTTGGACCGTGTATCATGCGTTGGAGCAGAACCGGGAAGTGTTCTGCGTACCCGGCAGTATCTACTCTCCCATGAGCCGGTTGACCAACCGGTTGATTCAGGAGGGGGCTAAGCTGGTATCCAACGTCACCGATATTCTGGAAGAGTTGAACCTGACGACCGTGGCGCGGCAAGTTCCGATGCCATTGCCGGTGGAGGCGGATGACGACGCTGAGTCGGTCTTGCTGGCCTATCTGAACGATGAGCCACGGCATATCGACGACATTAGAAGAAGCGCCGACATCCCGATCGCGTCTGTTAGCAGCATGCTTACCATGCTGGAATTGAAAGGCCAAGTGCGGCAAGTGGGTTGCATGCACTATGTCCGTTTACGGGAGGTATCCCAAGTCTATGGTAACTAAGGCCAAAACCACGAAAACACGTACTACCAAAGCAGGTACCCGGAAATCGACTGCCAAGTCTACTAAGAAAGGTACTGCTGTTCGGAAAACGGCGGGTAAACAACTGGTGATAGTTGAGTCTCCGGCCAAAGCCCGCACGGTTGGCCAGATGTTGGGCAACAAGTACGTGGTTATTGCTTCCCAAGGTCACGTGAGGGATCTGCCGAAAAGCAAGATTGGGGTGGATATAGAAAACGAGTTCGAACCATCCTACGTAATCATGCGGGACAAGCGGTCCATCCTCAGCGAGTTAAAAAAGGCCGGCGATCAGGCCTCCAAGATATATCTGGCCACAGACCCGGACCGGGAAGGTGAGGCTATCTCCTGGCACCTGCAAACGGCGGCGAAGTGGGACGAGAGGCCTGACCCTCCCAAGAGGGTGGTTTTCCACGAGATTACTAAGGAAGCCGTGGAAGAAGCCTTCAATAATCCCCGCGAGATTGACATGGAGCTGGTCAATGCCCAGCAAGCCCGGCGGATCCTCGACCGGCTAGTAGGCTATCAGATCAGCCCATTGCTATGGCGCCGGGTACAGCGGGGACTATCTGCTGGCCGGGTACAATCGGTTTCTCTGAGAATGGTGGTCGACCGGGAGAATGAGATTAAGGTCTTCGTTCCCGTCGAGTCGTGGACCCTGGAAGCCGAACTGCACAAAGAGAAAAGTCCGGCCACTAAGCCCAATCTTTTCTCCGGCGTATTGCACTCGGTGAAAGGCGCAAAGGGCCGTTTGTCCATCGCCAAAGAGGATGACGCTCGCGGATATGAGGCCGAGTTGAAGGACGCGGCCTACGCAGTGTCAAACGTTCGGAAGCGGGAAGTTCGCCAACGGCCCACCGCTCCGTTCACCACCAGCACCCTCCAGCAAGAGGCTGGGCGGAAATTACGCCGGACCCCTAGGCAGACCATGTCCGTGGCCCAGGAGCTTTACGAAGGTCTTACCGTGGGCGGCGGGGAATCAGTGGGTCTAATCACCTACATGAGGACCGACTCCGTTCAAGTAGCGACTTCCGCAATCAGCGAGACGCGGGGGTACATCACCGAAGCTTACGGCAAGGACTACGTACCGGATAAGCCACGGGTATTTACGACCAAAGCTAAGTCGGCGCAGGAAGCCCACGAGGCGATCCGGCCTACGTCCATCAGGCGTACTCCAGACTCGGTAAAGGCCTATCTCAGCCGTCCTCAGCTGAACCTGTACGAACTTATATGGAAGAGGATGGTTGCCAGCCAGATGGCTGACGCCAGAACCGAAGCCACCACGGTGGATATCGATGCAACCTGCAAAGGCACATCAAAGGTCTATATGTTCCGTTCCACCGGATCGGTATTGAAATTCCCCGGCTTCCGGGCGGTCTACATGGAAAGCCTGGACGAAGAAGAGACGGATGATGGACGCCAATCTCTGCCTGTGTTAGAGGCTGGCGATGGCTTGGGATGCCGGAAGCTGGAGGCATTGCAGCACTTCACTCAACCGCCGCCCAGATATACTGAGGCCACGTTGATCAAGGCCATGGAAGAGAAGGGTATCGGTCGTCCCAGCACGTATGCTCCAACCGTGGGAACACTGTTGGACCGGCACTATGTAACCAAGGAGCAGAACCGTCTGGTGCCGTCCGTTCTGGGTTCCACAGTCACGGAACTGCTGCTTGAGTACTTCACTGAAGTGATGGACCCTGATTTCACTGCGAAGATGGAAGAGGGGCTGGATGAGGTGTCCCGTGGGGAACGCGAATGGGTCCCCATGTTGGGCGAGTTCTACGACCCCTTTGGGAAGGCGCTGGCAAAAGCCGAAGAATCCATGCCCCGAACCAAGGTGGAAGAAGAGACCGACGAGGTCTGCGACACCTGCAGCAAGCCCATGGTCATCAAGACCGGGCGGTTTGGCCGGTTCTTGGCCTGCACCGGATTCCCAGATTGCCGTACGACCAAGCCAATCTTGAATAAGGTTGGCGTGCATTGTCCGAAACCCGACTGCACCGGAGAGATTGTTGAGCGGCGGGCCCGTGGCCGGCGTCCGTTCTTCGGTTGTTCCCGCTACCCGGATTGCGACTTCATCAGCAATCAGCGTCCGGTGCCGACTCCTTGCCCAGAGTGTAGTGGCATGATGGTCCAGCAAGGACGGGACATGCTTTCCTGCACCAATTGCGATTGGCGTGAGGCAATTCTTGAGCCGGCCCCGGATCAGACATCGGAGTTGACGCCAGTTGGCGATTGACGGTGGCGCCTCGATTTCCGCCGAGTTGGCCCGCTTCGATGATTTGGTAGAACGTTATCCGGACTACCTTCGAGGACAGCGGGGGCTGTCGGAAAACACTGTCCGGATCTACCTGGACGACATCGGGTCCTTCCGTCATTATCTCCGCTTGGAAGAGGCAACCCTAGAAACTATGGACCGTCCGATGCTCCGGGGATACATGGCCTGGCTGGCCACAGATGCCCTGGATGGTAAAGGCTATGCTCGGGTCAGTATCGCCCGCAAGCTAACGGTCCTGCGCTCCTTCTACCTTTTCCTGGTGCAGCAGAAGTTGTTCAAAGCCAGCCCCGTGCCGTCGGGCCGGAGCTACCGCGTGAAGGTTGAGAAGCCCCTTCCAAGTTTTCTGGGACAGCGGGATGTAGCTCGGCTGTTGGATGCCCCCGATGATTCAGCACCGCTGGGTCTGCGGGACCGTGCGATCCTGGAAGTGCTTTATTCCTGCGGCGTGCGCCTGGGCGAGATACAGACCATGGACCTGCCCAACGTTAACTTCACCAGTCGAGAGATTCTCGTCCGGGGCAAGGGCTCTAAAGAAAGATGGGTGCTGTTCGGTCAACCCGCCGCCTCCGCATTGCGACGCTACTTGGACGAAGGTAGACCCCACCTGGCGGTACGTACCGAATCGGCTTTGTTCTTGAACCGTTACGGCGCCAGGCTCTCCCGACGTAGTATGGAGAAACTGGTTGAGCGTTACGGAGTTGAGGCACAGACTACTCTGGGGGTCCATCCGCATACCCTGCGCCACACATTTGCTACCCATATGCTGGAAGGCGGCGCGGACCTACGGGTGATTCAGGAGTTGCTGGGCCATTCTAGCCCCAGTACCACTCAGATATATACCCACGTCACCAAGCAAGAGGCTCTTTCTGCTTATCTGACCAACCACCCCCGCTCCGACCTGCCTCCCGTTTCATCGGCGAGGGATGGAGTCGACTCCGATGACTAAGTTCCTGGTGTTGAACGGACCCAACCTCAACGCCCTTGGCCGCCGTGACATCGGGTTCTACGGCGCTATGACGTTGGATGACGTTAATAGCAAGGTGTCACAGCTGGCTGATGAACTTGGTGTGGAAGTTACGTTCTTCCAATCCAACGTCGAAGGCCACTTGGTTGATTGCATCCAGGAACATTTTGGTACTATCCAGGGAATCATCATCAACCCCGGTGCGCTAACCCATTACAGCTACACTTTGAAGGATGGCCTCATAGACTCTGGTGTGCCGATAATCGAGGTCCACTTGAGTAATCCCTACGCAAGGGACGAATGGCGGCGTCATTCGGTCGTAACCGACATCGCCCGAGGCCAGATTGCGGGCTTTGGTTGGAGAGGCTATACTGCGGCTCTGGACATTCTTGCGGCGATAATCAAGGAAGAGGCAGCGTAATGAGCGAGCGCTTGGAGCGATTGGCGAGCCAGTTGCCCGAGAGAAATCTGGACGCAATGCTGATTTCCGCTCCGGAAAACCGCCGCTATCTTTCAGGATTCACCGGGTCCGCTGGATATCTGCTAATCACCTCCGCCCAAGCGACGTTATTCACCGATTCCCGCTACACCGAGCAGGCCGCCGGTCAAGCTCCCGGATTTCAAGTCATTGAGGTGAGGGGCGGCTGGGACTGGCTGCTGGAGCACCTCAAAGAGTCCGGGATTCAACGTGTTGGATTCGAGAATCGTCACATGACTGTCGCGAACTATGACAGCATCCTGGATGCGCTGAAGCAGGACGGGAACCTCGGCAAAGTCTCGCTAGTAGCGGCCTCTGGCATCGCTGAAGAGCATCGGGTTATAAAAGACGGCCAAGAGATTGCATTGCTGCAGAAGGCTATCGATGCCTCGGATGCAGCGATGGAAGCTGTTTGCCCCACGATTAAAGTGGGAATGACCGAGAAGGAAGTCGCCTGGCGCATGGAAAAGGCGATGCGGGAGTCCGGCGCCGACGGTCTGAGTTTCGAAACCATCGTGGCCTCCGGTCCTAATGGAGCGATGGCCCATCACATGCCGTCGGACCGGCCTATTCAAGCGGGTGAACCCATAGTCATCGACATGGGGGCCATAGCTGACGGGTATTGCTCAGACATTACCCGAACAGTGGTGGTGGGGGAACCCGATGAGACTTTCAACAAGATTTATGACATCGTGCTGGGAGCGCAACTCATCGCCATCAACACCGTAAGATCGGGCATGACCGGCGAAGATTGCGACGGTTTATCCCGCATGGTCATCTCAGATGCTGGCTACGGAGACAACTTCGGCCATAGTCTGGGCCATGGCGTCGGTTTAAAGGTCCATGAGAGGCCCGGCGTGGGCCCACGGTCCCAGGATACCTTGGAGCCGAACATGGTCTTCACGGTCGAGCCGGGCATCTATCTACCCGGTTGGGGCGGTGTACGGATCGAAGATATCGTCGTTTTGGAAGCTGGTGGAGCAAAAGTACTGAGCAAAGCCTCCAAGTAGGCGGGCTCAGTCGTTGGTTAATAGCTGTCAGTTATCGGTTGAAGGCAGGCGAATGGGAGGAAGGTTCGAATGAGCATCAACTTTAGCAACCTAAGCAAGGGCACCGTCATCGAATTCGAAGACGCGCCCTGGCAAATCATGGATTACGAACGCCACAAGATGCAGCAGCGCGCTCCGGTTACCAGATTAAAGATGAAGAATCTGTTGACCGGTGCGGTTGTAGAAAAGACTTTCCAGCGATACGATACCTCGTTCTCCGCGGCTGACATCGAGAACCGGCCGACCCAGTATATGTACACCGACGGGGATTACTACTACTTCCTGGACCAAGAGACGTTCGACCAATATGATTTGGACTCGGCCCAATTGGGCAAGTCCCTTGATTACTTGAAAGAGCAGATGATGGTTGAAGCGGTCTTTTACAAAGGGAAAGTAATCAGCCTCAATCTTCCGACCCATGTCGATCTGGAAGTTAAGGAAACCCCACCGAATTTCCAGGGAAATACCGCCCAGGGAGGCACCAAGCCTGCAACCCTTGAAACCGGCCTGCGGGTGACTGTGCCGACGTTTATCGCTCCCGGCAACATAATAAAAGTGGATACGCGCACCGGAGAATATACCGAGCGAGTCAGCAGCTAGCCTAGTGGCTGTTTACACGGTCAGCCAAGTCTCGCAACATGTAAAAGAGGTTCTGGAAAACGACCCTCTGCTGGCCGACGTGCTGGTGGAGGGCGAGGTTTCCAACCTTCGGGTTTCTTCCGCTGGACACTCCTATTTCTCCTTGAAGGACGACCAAGCCTTACTTAACTGCGTCATGTTTCGCGGTCAGCCGGGAGCTGAGTTGCTGGCCAGCGGATCCGCAGTTCTAGCCCATGGACGGCTCCAGTTCTACGAGCCCCGGGGGTCCACCGACTTCATGGTGGACCTGGCGATGGCCGCTGGTGTGGGCGAGCTAGCCCTGGAATTGGAACGCTTGACCCTGCGCCTGGAAGCCGAGGGGTTGTTTGAGCAGTCCCGAAAGAGGTCTCTGCCCCTGTTCCCCAAGGTTATTGGCGTGGTTACCTCTCCGTCGGGCGCCGTGCTCCATGACATCCAGAACGTTCTCCGGAGGCGCTACCCATTGGCGGAGCTTCTGCTTGCTCCATCGTTGGTTCAGGGTCCGAATGCCGCCGGTGAGTTAGTGGCTGCTATAGAGGGTCTCAACCGGGACGGTCGAGCCGACGTCATAGTGCTGGCCCGAGGCGGTGGGGCCCTGGAAGAGTTGTGGCCTTTCAACGAGGAAGAAGTAGCCAGAGCCATCTATGCCAGCCGCATCCCAACCGTCAGTGCCATCGGTCATGAAACCGACTTCACCATCTCCGACCGGGTGGCTGACTTGAGAGCACCCACGCCTTCCGCCGCAGCGGAGATTGTGGTCCCGGACCAATATGTGCTGAGACAGCAGTTGGATGAGATTTTAGGGTACTTCGACCGGATCTGGGCCTATCATGCGGATTCCAGGCGGTCCGATGTGGCCAGAATGTCTGGGATTCTCGAAGGCATCTTGCCCGATACCAACAACTGGCGGCGCCGGGTTGATGATGTTGCTCGCAGCGCAGGAATAGCCCTCGTCAACCGGCTGAAGTTGACCCGGTTACAGGTCGAAAACCGGCAGGACCGGATCCGGACGCTGGACCCCGTTGCCACCCTGCGCCGAGGCTATTCGGTGGTACAGAAGGGGACAGCGGGCGATGTCGTAACTAAGGCCGGACAGGTTGAAGTTGGCGATTCGCTCTCAATCACCGTCAGTGATGGTATCGTTGAGGCCACTGCGGGCGGGACTGCCAAACCCCAACCGGCTAAGAGAAAAAAGGCTGGCGCCACCGCCGCTGGGATGGAGCGCTTGCTCTAAACGCGCCTTAATTCGTTAATGTTTCCCACCCCAAGATCGACCTGGTAGGATTCTCCTAACGGGGCGGCATAAGTAATATACTTTCTCAGGTGATGCCTGGGAGGCCTTGGATATGGCTGATACAAAAGAACCCCAGTCCCAGAAAGACCTGGAAACCCTCTCCTTTGAAGAGGCGTTCCAGCGTTTGAATGAAATGGCCGAGTCTCTGGACGACGGCGGCTTGAGCCTTGCCGACGCCACTGCTCGCTACGAAGAAGGCATGAACTTGGTCCGGCGTTGCAACCAACTGCTGGACGAGGCTGAACTGAAAATCACCAACCTTAAAGACAGTTTCGCGCTGGCTTCCGATGAGGAGGAGTGGGACCCGCAAGTGTAGGTTCCGCTGCGTTGGATGATGGGTGGATATGCTTAACATCGGCTGGTTCTCCACCGGTAGAGGCCCTGGCTCTCAGGGTTTGTTGAGATTCGTTCAGGACCGGTTGGAAAAAGGGCTCCTAGACGCCCGCATCCAGTTCGTTTTCAGCAACCGGGAGCCTGGTGAGACCGAAGGCTCAGACCAGTTTTTTGAGCTAGCCGGGGATTACGGATTGAATGTGGCTACCCTATCTTCCAACAAGTTCCGTCGGGAGATGGGGGGGCGTTTCGCCGATCATCGCGCCGAATATGACGGCCGGGTGATGGAATTGCTGAGCGGCTTTCAACCCGACATCTGCGTGCTGGCCGGATATATGCTGATTGTCGGCGGCCCCATGAGCCGTCAATATCCGATGCTGAATCTGCATCCTGCGCTTCCCGACGGTCCCATCGGCACCTGGCAGGAAGTGGTTTGGCGTTTGATCGAGACTCGGGCGGATAGGACGGGCGCTATGATTCACCTGGCGACAGAAGAGGTGGACAGAGGTCCTCTGATTTCCTATTGCACGGTGCCGCTGACCGGGCCGCAGATCGATGAGCAATGGCTGGCTGCGGAGCAGGGCGATCTGGATAAGGTTACGATGGAAGTGGGAGAGGAGTTTGCCCTGTTTCAGATGATTAGGCAGGCCGAATACCAAAGAGAGCCCTATCTGTTGTTTGAAACGCTACGGGCCGTGGCCGATGGCCGCGTAAACATCAGGGACGGTCGGGTGTTATATGGGGCAGCACCTGGCGGTTCGGAGACGGGGGCTTTCCCCGGAATCTGCTTGGACCCGGAGATACAGCGGGCGATGGCGGAGGATTCGGCGGCAGGCGATGCCTAAGCCGACTTTTCCACCAACCCCAAGTCGATGTCCAGAGTCTCGCCGGACTCCGTGATTAGTGCAGGGTCGGCCTTGCCTTCCACCGCCTCCCGTCCCACCACGCACCGCACGATATCGGTCAACGAAGGAAGTTCGTACATCACGTCAAGCAAAGTCTCTTCTATGATGTAACGCAGGCTCCTGGCCCCGGTCTGATGAGCCAATGCCCGTTCAGCGCCGGCTTCCAACCCTTCGGAAGTGAACTCCAGCTCTACCCCGTCCATGCTGAATAACTGTTGGTACTGCTTTACGATGGCGTTCTTTGGCTCGGTAAGCACCCGGATCAGAGAGTCTTTGTCCAAGGGTTCCAGCGACACGGTTACCGGCAGCCGCCCTACCATTTCCGGAATAAATCCGAACTGGAGGAGGTCGTCCGGTGTGACTTCGCTCAGGTGATTATTAGGCTCTTGTTCCCCATTCCGGCCGCTGGCGAGGAAGCCGACACGGGAGGAGCTGGAGACCAGTCTTTTAGAGACAATCTCGTCCAAGCCATCAAAGGCGCCACCACAGATAAACAGGACGTTGCGAGTGTCGATCTGTAGAAATTCCTGGTGCGGGTGTTTACGGCCCCCCTGGGGCGGCACGTTGGCGACGCATCCTTCGATAATCTTCAACAGCTCTTGCTGGACGCCTTCGCCGGATACGTCTCTGGTGATGGAGCGGTTCACGCCCTCTTTCCGGGCGATTTTATCCAACTCGTCGATGTAAATGATGCCGTGCTCGGCTCGGGAGACATCCCAATCGGCTGCCTGAATCAAACGGAGGAGGATGTTTTCCACATCCTCCCCCACATATCCAGACTCGGTAAGCGACGTGGCATCGCAAACAGCGAACGGGACATCCAAAGTGCGTGCTAGGGTTTCCGCCAGAAGGGTCTTGCCGCAACCGGTGGGACCCATAAGCAGAATGTTGGTCTTTTGGAGTTCTATATCCGAGGAGTTCTTGCCGTTCCATATACGCTTGAAGTGGTTGTAGACGGCCACGCTCAGTATCTTTTTGGCGCGTTCCTGAGCGACAACATACGTATCTAGATTGGAGTAGATCTTTCGAGGAACCAGTGGGCCGTTATCTTCCCGCGCTACCTTTTTCTTTGGGGCCTCGTCTTCAACCAACTGGCCTAGAACTTGGATACAATCGTAGCAGACCGCCGCCCTTCCCTGTCCAGCCATCACCATTCGGGACCTTGCCTGGGCTTTCTCGCAGAACGAACACTGGGAAAGCCTAGGCGCATTTTTATTGCTGGCCACCACTCACCCCCGGAACTACGAAGATATCTATGAATTCAACTCCAATGCCTTCGACCCTAGGGTTCGCCTTGTCTGCCGTGCATCAATTGTAATCGGAGCCTTAGGGCAGGCCGAATGGATGTAATTTGCTATATCGAATCGCCTTTGAGTCGTTCAGGACTAGGTCTTGTCACCTTCACCGGTGCCATTCTCTTCGGCTGGTGCGGCACCAAGAATCTCATCGACCAAGGAATATTCTACGGCTTGCTCTGAGGTGAGGTAGAAATCCCGGTCGGTATCACGGGTAATCTTGTCGTAGGTCTGCCCAGTATGCTTGACCAGTAGGGTACGTATCGAATCCTGTAACCGGAGAATCTCCCGAGCTGCGATCTCGATGTCACTGGCCTGACCCTGTGCGCCACCCATCGCTTGGTGCATGTGGATAGTGGAATTGGGCAAAGCGTACCGCTTTCCTTTGGCTCCGCCGGCGAGCAATATGGTGGCCATGCTGGCGGTCATGCCCAGGCAAATGGTGGACACTTCCGGTTTAATCAGTTGCATCGTATCGTAGATCGCCAATCCGGAACTGATGACGCCACCGGGGCTATTGATGTATATGCTTATGCTCTTGTCAGGGTCTTCCCGTTCTAGGAACAGGAGCTGGGCGATAATCACGTTCGCCATCTGGTCGTGGATCTGCGTGCCCAAGAAGATGATTCGCTCTTTAAGTAGAAGGGAGTAGATATCGAATGCCCGTTCCCCCCGAGGACTGGTCTCAATGACCATGGGAATGATGTTCTGGGGAACGAATAATCCGTTATCTCCGGCCTGTTGGCCAAAGTTACTTACCTGGTTCATCGATGAGTCTTGGGGGTAATTAAGCATCTGGCTCTGCTCCTTGTTCTGGTTCTTCAGGGTCCGGCGAACCGGCCGCATCTGATTCTTCTTGGGAGTCCTCGGCCTCTTCCTCATTGGCAGGTTGATCGGTTGAGCCAGGGGCCGCGGCGCCGGTTATTTCTAGTAAACGGGCCATCACTTGGCGGTTCACCAAGGACGATCGGATGGACTCGTGGGCACTTTCCGAGGAGAGAGTATTTCTCATCGTTTCCTCAGAATCGCCTGCATTGACAACGATGGTGTCTATCTCAGATTGAATGTCTTCGGGGGAGATTTCGATGCTTTCTTCCTCAGCCAGCTTTCTTAGCACCAAGTAGGTGTTAAGCCGCTCCTCGGCTCTGGGCCGCAGTTCCTCCCGCCATTCCTCGCCTGTCTTTCCGATGTAGCCGAGATAGGTATCCATGTCCATACGCTGGCTGCGCAAGGATCGCTCGCGTTCTTCGTACATGTGGTCCAGTTCGCGCTGGTAAATCAGGTCCGAGGCTTGGACAGAGGCTGTCTTGAGCAACTCCTGCACGCTGGCTTCCTGAGCCTGACGATCCGCGGAGGCTTCGCCGTCATCCTTTATACGCTGGCGCACGAAGTCTTTTAGTGCCTCCAGGCTTTCGTAACCGTCTCTGATTCCCTTGGCGAATTCATCGTCCAATTCGGGGAGTAGCTTCTCTTTGATGGAGAGCACTTCGACTTTGAATTGGCATTCCTTGCCGGCGTACTCTTCCTGGTTGTGGTCGTCGGGAACGAAGAGTGAAAGCTCTTTGGTTTCACCGGCGGTCATGCCCACCAGGGCTGCTGAGAAGCCGGGCATGGGCATGGGATTTTCTTTTTCAGGTATGAAGTCGACACCTTTGTCGTTTATGGCTTGGTCCCCTTCAATGGTGCCGTCGACGTTCAAGTTCAGCAGGTCGCCGAATTGGACGGGGCGTTCCACCGGATCCCAGGGGGCGGATTCGTTCCGAAGCTGTTCGACGACTTCGTCCACCTGTTCTTCTGTGACTTCCACTGGCTCCCGGTCAACGTGGATACTGCGGAAATCTCCCAGATCTACTAGGGGTTCCAGAGGAACAATCGCCTTGAACGAAACCGGTTCAATCTCCAATAGTTCCAACTGGGGGTCGGCATAGGCCTGAATCGATTCATCGCTCAGGACTTGATTCAGAGTCTCCGGAATCATGAACTCCAGTGCCTCTTGAACCAGTGCGGTGCGGCCCAGATGGCTTTCTACTATTGACCTGGGGGCTTTACCAGGGCGGAACCCTGGAATCTTGACCCTGCTCGCCAACCGGCGGTAAGACCGCCCGATGAAGGGCTCTTCGTCCTCGGACGCCATGGATACATTGAGAGTGATATCTGTGGGGGTTTCGGACTCCTTGGTGACGATCACCGTTGGCTAACTCCGTTCCATAGAGATACCGCTATACGGGATGCTGATGTGCGAAATGCCGAGAGTAGTGAACACTGCCCGCCCATCCCCACACCAACGACTACTTCTGAACTGGAAATATGGCTCAGTATAGCATAACCACCCCTTCGTTAATAGGTTTCCGGCCTCGCGGCCTTGACTGGGCGGCGTGGATGGCCTGGCGTCCGGTTCGGATTCAGAGGTTGGGGCTATGACATTTGCCCGCCCACTCCGCCCTTTCATTATATATATGAAGTGCGGTGATGGTCCCATGCCTCGGGGTCGGCAATCCTCCCGCAGTATTGGGAAAACGACCAAAATTGGTAAAAACATAAAAAAGGTTTAAAAAGATTCTTAAAAACCGTTGACATTTACATACCCGGATTGGTAAGTTTGCGCAAATGATGTGGATAAAGGGTTTGGCGGACGAAAGCCCCATCTCCTTGACGCATCAACGCCGACGCAGGCCGAGCACTTCGACCGGCGCCCGGCCAATCTTGGCTAACCTGACGATTTCGCAGGAGAGCCGATGTATCCCGGAACGGCAGTCCCTTTAGGGTGTCAGGGGAGATACCTGGATCTCGATTTTATCCCCTGGTAACTCATAGGGCAGCTAAACCAGTTTGAAAACGGCAGTTGCAGGTCCCCGATAGGACCGAGGATTGCCATTCTGGGAGACACGGTGGTTCTTGCGGTATCGACAATTGAAAAGCCTTTTGATGGCCTTTGGAGTGGCGGTGTGACACAGTCCACCGGTCCCGTTGACCAAAATCAGGGCTTCCACCTGCCGGTCCTCCTTGCGGAAACGCTGGAGCGCCTACTGGTTCATCCCGGCGGCATCTATTTGGATGCGACGTTGGGCGAAGGTGGCCACTCTTCCGGGCTGCTCCAGCTCTCAACTCCTGAAGGCCGGGTTCTGGGTATCGATCGCGACCCCCGCTCCTTTGCCAGGGCTGCCGATCGCTTGGAGCGATTCGGCGACCGCTTTATCCCTCTTCAAGGTAGCTACACCCAGATGGTTGCTATGGCCAACCAGCATGGGTTCGATCGCGTGGACGGCGTCCTCATGGACTTGGGTTTGTCTTCGCGGCAGCTCGATACGCCGGGCTACGGGTTCAGTTTTCAGACCGATGAACCTCTGGATATGCGCTTTGACCCCAACGGTCCTCTATCCGCTGACGATGTCGTCAACAATTATTCGGAAGAAGACCTGGCCAACGTGATATTTGAATATGGAGAAGAACCCAGGTCCCGCCGGATCGCCCGGGCCATCGTAAGGAACCGCCCGGTCAATTCCACGGGTCAACTGGCTTCTCTGGTCGCTTCAGCCATGGGGCCGTCGCCCAGGCAAGGCCGTAGGGTACATCCGGCGACACGCACCTTCCAGGCCCTCCGCATCGAAGTTAACGATGAATTAACCAACGTAGAGGCGGGGTTGTCGGCGGCTATCGAGTTGTTGGCACCGTCGGGAAGACTGGCAGTGATTAGCTATCACAGCTTGGAAGACAGAATAGTGAAGACGTTTCTCCAGCGGGAGTCCTCCATGTGTATCTGCCCTCCCGGATTCCCGGTGTGCGTTTGCGAACACGAACCAACAGTGAATCTGGTTAATCGCAGAGTAATCAAACCTACTCCGGAAGAAGTAACCGGTAACCCACGTAGCCGCAGCGCCCGAATGCGGGTAGCAGAGCGCCGCTGAAGGGACCGACAGGGTCCAACTAGGATGAAAGGACGGTGGCAAGTTGTCTAAAGAAACGTTCTACACGGCTGTAGATATCGGCAGCAATAAGGTCTGCTCTATCGTGGCAAGAGTAGGCGCCGAGGGAGATCTGAAGATTCTGGGAACAGGAATCGTAACCTCCCAAGGGATGCAGAAGGGCCGAATCGACAACATCGACGAGGTTAAGGTCGCTGTTAAATCCTCCTTGGAAGAAGCCCAGCGTTATATCGGCCGGGGAGTCATTTCCGGCGTGTACGCGGGCGTCAGCGGTAGCCACATAACCTGTCTCAACACCAAAGACGTGATGGAGAACCCCAGCGACACTGAGGATATTGGGTCTCAGCAGTTGGAGGAGTTGCTCCGGTCGTCCTTTCCCCAAGTGGAGAGTACCCAAGAGATTCTGCACATGATCCCCATCGGGTATGAAGTGGACGGTATGGAAGCCGTGCGAAATCCCACCGGACTTCATGCCAAGCAGATAAACGTAGAATCCCACGTCGTAGTAGGAGACGCGGCCACGCTAAGGAACACGGTTAAGGCCGTAGAGGCCAGCCGGGTTTCTGTTAGAAGCTTGGTGGTGGAATCGTTGGCTTCGGCCGAGGCGACTCTGACCGGCGACGAAAAAGAGATGGGTACCGTGCTGGTGGATATCGGCGGGGGAACCATCGATCTAATCATCTATCGCCAGGGTAATCCCTGGTACTCGGCAGTGATACCGGTGGGCGGTAATCAACTCACCAGAGATTTGGCCGTGGCCATGCGCATCCCTTATTTCTTGGCGGAAGACATAAAGATGAAGTGGGGCCATGCGATGCCCGATTTGGTCCGGGGCGATGAGGAAGTGGTAGTGCCCAGCTTTCAAGGACAGCCCCGTAGGGTCGCCAAGCGAAGGGATCTGTGCGAGCCGCTGCAGGCAAGAGTCGTAGAGATGCTGAAACAGATTCTCCTGCGCGTCCGTCAATCCGGACTACGCCAACTTCCAAACGGTGGGCTGGTTATCACCGGTGGATGCGCCGAGTTGCCCGGGATACGTGAGCTGGCTCTGAAAACTCTGGGCGGTCCGGTTAGGTTGGCCCATCCTCAGGGAATCGCCGGGCTACCTACACAATTACAAAAAGCCAGCACCTCCACCGCTGTGGGACTGCTGCTTTGGGGAATCAAGCACCAAGGGGAAAAGCGCTCCTATAGCAACGGAAACCGGAGCTCGAGGGTACACAAGTCGTTTCGGGAGCGGTTTATGGGAGGTCGCAAACAAGAACAAGGCGTTCAAGTGGGGTAAGCGCTGTGGCTTAGCCCAGCCTGAAGTCCTTATTGCAGTGGCGCCGCATGGACAAACAGATTGGAATCGCGACGCCAATTGATACTGGAACAAGCAACGTGAATCAGGATAAAACTCGTGATGTGGAGGGGAAACCATGGTATTGGAAAACTCAGCGTCTTGGGAGCCGGCACGGGAAAACTTGGATCCTTTGAACATGATGCCCGAAGTAGGCGTCGGCGTCCCGAACATTAAAGTATTGGGCATCGGCGGAGGCGGAAGCAACGCCGTTAGCCGGATGTACAAAGAAAAATTGCCCGTTGTCGAATACTACGCCGTTAATACGGACTCCCAACACCTTTTCCGGTGTGACGTAGCTCATCGGATCGCCATCGGCCAGAACCTGACTCGGGGTCTCGGCTCGGGCGCACAACCCGACCTGGGCCGTCAGGCTGCGGAAGAGAGCCGTCAGGAGATCGAGAAAGCCGTTGAGGGTTCCGACATGGTATTCCTGGCCGTGGGCATGGGCGGCGGCACCGGCACCGGAGCGGCTCCCGTGGTAGCCCAGATTGCCAAAGAATCGGGCGCTTTGACCGTGGCCGTGGTAAGCAAGCCCTTTTCATTTGAGGCGAATGGCCGACGTAAAAACGCCGAAGAGGGTATCGCCCGGCTAAGGGACCATGTAGACACTGTAATCGTCATCCCCAACGACCGGCTACTCACTATGAATACCCAGAACGAGCAGACATTCACTTGGGAAGACGCGCTCAAGATGGCCGACTCAGTGCTACAGCAGGCCATCCAGGCCATCGCTGAGGTCGTCACCGTTCCCGGAGAGATTAACGTTGACTTCGCCGACGTGAAGACCATACTCAGCAACGCCGGACCCGCTTGGCTGGCCATCGGCCGGGGCAAAGGCGAGAACCGGGCAGTGGAAGCGGCCAAGATGGCCACCAAGAGCCCGTTGCTGGACATCGCCATGGACGGAGCCAAGAGGATTCTGTTCGTGGTCAGCGGCGGCCCAACCCTGAGCCTCAAAGAGGTTCAGGATGCCGCCAACGTCATCCAGGACATGTCAGACCCCGAAGCCAACATTATCTTCGGGACCTCCCGCGATCCCAAGCTGGACGACGAAGTTAAAATCACCATGGTAGCCGCGTCCTTCCCGGTCATGGCCGAGAACGACGACCTTCGCGAGGCTGACCTAGAACGGTTGTTGCAGGATGTTATACCTGAGAGTGAAGAGGAACTAGACGTTCCCAGCTTCCTGCGCCGCCAATCGTCCTCCAGGAACCGGGGATTCTTCCGATAGCCGAATTGGACGTATATAAATGTGGCGCTTCCGGAATTTTTCCGGAAGCGCCACAGGTAAAATTTACCGGAGCCGGTGGCTCCACTAAATTTGAGGAATATTCTCGGAGGCGTGGGCAGCACTAATACCCTTTCCTTAGCAACCATTAACATATAGCCACCGAGAACCTTATCGAGGCCGTCCCATCGCGGGGCGGCCTCTACTTTTTTGTCTAGGTAGATCCCTACCACATATGTGATTTGAATACTCATCCAAGCCATTCCGCAACCCTCAAAATCGACCACAACCTATTAAACCCAGTCCACAAACGGTGTTACAGGTTTTCGTCGATTTCCGCTCGCCAGATATTCCGAAAATCGTGACACGTGTGGCTTAGGAATGCCTGTGAGGCAGTTCGGCCAGACATAACGTATCGAATCCCGATGGATTCGGAGTCTGGAAGCCGGATTTCGGCACGTTTTTATTGACTTTGGTTATGGCCGAGTATACAATCGTGCTACTACCGGTGGTAGTTTGACATAAAAACTACACAGTATGTAGTATTCTTAAATGATTTCGAAATTTTTTTAAGAAAACGAACAAGATATGCATTGTCCCTACTGCGCATTTAACGATTCCAAGGTAACCGACTCCCGGGTGGTGGAAAACGGCATCCGGCGCCGACGGGAGTGCCAGCAATGCGGCCTTCGATTCACCACTTATGAAAGGATTCAGGCCACCGTCCTGATGGTGTCCAAGCACGACGGGCGGCGGGAGGAATTCAATCGGGAGAAGTTGATTGTAGGGATCCGGAAGGCTTGCACCAAGCGCCCTATCTCGTCTCGTACCATCGAAAAAATGGTGGAGGACGTAGAGGCGGAGCTACAACATCTGGGTCAAGTAGAGGTGCCGACATCCATCCTTGGTTCCATGGTGATGGACCGGCTGATGAACCTGGATCGAGTTGCTTATATAAGGTATGCCAGCGTTTACCGGGATTTCCAGCATATCGACAGCTTCGAGCAAGCGGTGCAAGACCTTAGAGAGGAGAACACCCAACTACCTTTGATGGACGTGCTGCCCGGAGAAGCCATCCCCAAACGGCGTAAGTCCACAAATGGCCGGGCTCGTCAGAGGGGTAGAAACTCCAAGAGCGGCGGCGATACCGATATTCAACAGTCAACCAGCGAATCAGAAGGAGACAACGTTGTTAAACAATAGTATGCAATCTTCCGTCCTAACCAGGCTGCTTACTCTGAACAGTGAGATTCACGACTTGGAAACCCAGCTCCGACAAGAGGAGTTGCCCCGGCTGCGGCTAGAGCATCACATCCGCTTCGAGACCGACAAGACAAACCGTATCGCCGAAACCCAAGACGCGATCGATCAGGGTGTGCGCGCCAGCTTGATGACCTGCTGGCTGGGAATGCCCGAGGAGTAACAACTCGCCTGGTCCTATGGCTACGCCTTTCGGGTCTGAGGCGATTCGCCTCGCAACCCGGGCGTATGCTCAATATGGTTTACCAGCTGGCAGCCCTGTTGTCTCCTATATAGAACTATAGAACCAACCGTAGAAAAACTGCCTTCCGTGGTCCTTACCTGGGCCATCAAGGAGAGCAGTTTTTCCGTTTTCGACTACCCCACCCATTCGGCCCCACCACCGATTTCCTAAGTCCTCTTTTTTCGTTCCGGGTCTACTTGACTTTCCAAATATCGCCCGCTACAATTCGGCCTACCATTGCTAGTAGGTGGGTACACAGCACATACACTATCTAGTATTTGGTCGGTGTCTTAGAAACTTTTTAAATTAGTAAAGAAACAGACCGATGGACCTCTAGATACTCGGTTCATGGTCCCTCAATGGTGAACCATTTGGCAAGCTCGTTACTGACATTGATGCAAGGTAATCGCATCATCGACCAGTTAAAGTGTTACAAGCGGGGCAGTCTGGCGAATGAGCATTCGTCCGGCTGCATAACACCAATGTTTCACCCCGTGACTCGGTAGGAGGCCCCGGCAATGACAGCAACTCGAGAGAGTTCAGATATATCTACCCCGGAAAGACGGCGAGTAATCGGCTTGGCTTTAGCCGATGCCGGCATCGCCCGTTTGTTTAACGAACGGATCCAGGAACTGACGGAAAACGCCAAGGTTGTTCTGGACCGCCGGTATCTTTCCAAAGACAGGGATGGCAACATCCTGGAAGACCCCAACGGCATGTTCCGCCGGGTGGCGAAGAACCTGTCGCGGGCCGACTTGAAGTACGGGGCCACCGAAGAACAGCGTCAGGCCACCGAAGACGAGTTCTACGAGATGATGTGGCGCTTGGAATCCCTGCCCAATTCACCCACGTTGATGAATGCCGGCCGGGAACTACAGCAACTCTCCGCTTGCTTCGTGCTGCCGATAGACGACGCCTTGGATTCGATTTTCGACAAGGTCAAGCAAACGGCCCTTATCCATAAGAGCGGCGGCGGGACCGGCTTTTCCTTTACCCGCCTGCGTCCGTCGGGTGACATGGTTGGTTCCACCGGAGGCATCGCCAGCGGACCGGTCAGCTTCATCAGGGCCTTCGATACCGCAACCGACGTGGTCAAGCAGGGCGGTACTCGCCGGGGCGCCAATATGGGCATCCTCAACGTTGATCACCCTGATATAAAGGCCTTCATCCGGTCTAAAGAAGACGGTAAAAACCTAACAAACTTCAACATATCCATAGGAATCACCGGGGACTTCATGGAACGGGTGAAAGCCGGTCATGACTACGACCTCGTTAACCCTCGTACCGGAGTCGTGGTGGGCCGAGAGAACGCCAGGGAAATCTTCGACTTGGCCGTTGATATGGCCTGGAAAACCGGAGACCCCGGACTTATCTTCCTGGACGAGATAAACAAGTACAATCCCAATCCCCAGTTGGGCCGGATCGAGAGCACCAATCCTTGCGGTGAGCAACCCTTGTTGCCCTTCGAGTCCTGCAACCTGGCCTCGGTGAATCTGGCCCGCATGGTCCGGCACCGGGACGGCGAAGTGACGATGGATTGGGACCGGCTGGCCGAGGTAGTACGGACCACGGTCCATCTACTAGACAACGTCATAGACATGAACAACTACCCCATCAAAGAGATTGAGGACATGAGCAAGACCACCCGGCGCATCGGCCTGGGAGTGATGGGGTTCTCCGATCTACTGATAGAGATGGGCATCCGGTACGACTCGGAAGAAGGACTGGAACTGGCGGAACAGGTGATGGGCCGCGTCAACCACGAAACTGCCTTGGCGTCCAGCGAGTTGTCCCAGATCCGGGGCACCTTCCCGGCTTGGGAAGGCAGCGCCTATAGCACTGAGGGGCCCTTCGGAGAAGCGCGGCCTATGCGCAACTCGGCCCCTACTACTATTGCTCCTACCGGTACCATCAGCATCATAGCCGGGGCATCCAGCGGCATCGAGCCACTCTTTGCACTCAGCTACGTCCGCAACGTGATGGACAATACCCGGCTGGTGGAAGTGAATCCCTACTTCGAGGCAGTGGCCCGGCGTGAGGGGTTCTATACCGAAGAGTTGATGGAGCAGTTGGCTGAGACGGGCAGCCTGGAGACTTTGGATGTGCCCGAGTGGGTCAAAGAGGTTTTCCGGACCTCCCACGACATCAACCCGGAATGGCATGTCCGGATGCAGGCTGCATTCCAAAGACACACGGATAATTCCGTTTCCAAGACCATCAACTTCCCGCATGACGCCACTTTGGGTGACGTTGCCAACGCCTACACCATGGCTTATGAGTTGGGATGCAAGGGAATCACGGTCTATCGGGATGGCAGCAAGTCCGGACAGGTGCTCAGCACCGGTGGAACCGGCAAACAGGAAGCTTCGGATTCCGGTACTGAGTTGGCCGAATTGTTGGGAGCGGGCCAATCCGGCTTCCAGACGCCGCGACGCCGGCCCCAGTCCATCCGGGGCGTAACCGAGCGGGTGCGCACCGGCCACGGCAACATGTACGTGACCATAAACTTCGATGAAGAGGGGACTCCCTTCGAAGTGTTCGGCAACCTGGGCAAAGCTGGGGGCTGTGATTCGGCTCAACTTGAGGCCATCTCCCGGTTGGTTTCCCTGGCATTACGCTCGGGTCTCGACCCCAAGATAGTGATAGAGCAATTGCGGGGCATCACCTGCTGTCCGGCCTGGGACGAAGGCACCCTGGTGCGATCAGGTCCCGACGCCGTCGCCTTGGCGATGGAACGGCAGACGGGAGAGGCGGCGGCCTTGCCCATCCAGTCTGGTTCAAATGGCGTGCAGATAAAGTTGCTAGGGGAAGGAGCCTACGGGAATGGAAACGGTTCCAACGGACATTCCTATCAGCCAGCCCGGAAATGCCCCGACTGCAACACGCCGGTCATCTATCAGGAAGGGTGCTTGATGTGCGTTTCCTGCGGTTGGAACAAGTGTGAATAAGAAAGCCGAGTGAGGACACCGATAAAGTGAAACTCGGACTAAGGAAATATCGGGATCTGGAGAACCTAGCCGACCGGCCCGGAGGCCGGACGCCTGATTCAGTATGTTTGGAGGCAACAGGCAGGTGCGGGTGGTGAAGTGTTGGGGTCGCCCAACGGTACAGGTGGCTAAGCCTCGTAGGTGACAATGTGATGCACCTGCCTGCCCTCCTCCCTGAAGCCCCCGGTTGGCCCCGGGGGCTTCTTTTTCCCGGTCGAAAATCGCCGCTTCCGGACCGGCTGTATTCAAATTATAGACGTCTGGGCTTCGGAGCTTCGCTCCTTGGACCCCGGTTCGGGTGGTCTGAGGAGCTCATCGCTGGTGCTATAATCTCGACAGGCCATCGGTTCTCCATTTCCGATAATCCATTCAAACAGATTACCGTCGTAAATGTCCAGTGTTCAGGAGACGTAATTATGCCTGTCAGTGAAAAACCCGCAATTGCCATCACCATGGGAGACCCTTGCGGTATCGGCCCTGAGGTGGTGGTCAAAGCCTTGGCCGACCCATCGGTATACGCTACCTGTCGGCCTCTGGTCGTGGGTAATATATATGCCATGCAGCGGGCGGTGGAGCTGACCGGAATACCCCTCCGTATCAATGCACCCGATGACCCGGCGGCTGCGGGGCAGGATCCCGGGATGGTCGACGTTCTGGACATCAACAACCTCAACCCCGAAGACATCACGGTGGGTGAGATTAGCCCCACTTGCGGTAAAGCAGCCATGGAGTGGGTGACCAAGGCCGGGGAGTTGGCGTTGGCGGGTGTCGTGGACGGTATGGCAACGGCGCCGTTGAATAAAGAAGCTGCCAGCTTGGCCGGATACGAGTCCATCGGACACTCAGAGCTTCTGCAGGAGCTGGCCGGCGTTAAAACAGTGGCAACCATGCTTCTAGCGAAGAACCTTCGCGTTGTCCACCTCACAACCCACCGGTCTTTGCGGCTGGCATGCGACTACGTTAAGAAAGACCGTATCCTGGAATTTCTGCAACTGACCCACGACAACTTCGTCACATGGGGGTTCAAGAACCCTAGGATCGGTGCGGCGGCCCTTAATCCCCACAACAGTGACGGCGGTTTGTTGGGCAGCGAGGAAGCCGAGGAGATTGCTCCGGCGGTGGAAGCCGCCCGCCAACGAGGTATCGACGTTACCGGCCCGGTGCCTGCCGATATTATCTTCCATCAAGCTATCCAGGGTAGGTATGACGCGGTGTTGTGCATGTTCCACGACCAGGGGCACATACCGGTTAAGGTTTACGGATTCGAGGAAAGCATCACCGCCAATCTGGGTTTGCCCTTCGTTCGTACTTCAGTGGACCACGGTACCGCTTTCGATATCGCCGGCAAGGGCATCGCCGATGCATTCAGCATGCTGGAGTCCATCCGGCTGGCGGTCGGCTTGGCCAAGGGCAACGGTCTGGCTGATTTCTGAGCCGCTTTTCCAGAATCTTGCGGCGGTTGAGGATGCCGTTCGTAGCCACGGTGCTATAATGGCCCAAGTCCCAGGCTCTGATTATCCTTTGATAGAGATGTGCAAGCGATGAAGCTAGCGTTTATCGGCGGAGGCACCATGGCGGAGGCCATCCTTCGCGGTGTGTTGGACGCCAATGTTGCCGCTCCAGCCGATGTAGCCATCGGCGAACCCCGGCCGGAACGGCGGGAGTTCCTCTCCAGCGAATTTGGCATACAGACTCACCAGGGTAACCTGGAGGCGGCGAAAGACGCCGACCTGATGATTCTGGCCATCAAACCCCAGGACTTGCCGGTGCTCTTCCAAGAACTGGGTGAGCGTCTCAAGCCGGATCAGGCAGTCCTATCGATTATCGCTGGAGCCAAGATGGAGACCCTCGCCAAGGGATTCAGCCATGAGTCCATCATTCGGGTGATGCCCAACACCCCGGCCCAGATCGGCCAGGGCATGAGCATGTGGACCTGCTCTCGCCAAGTGAGCGACCAGCAGCGGGAATTTACCCGGTCAATCATGTCAACCGTAGGCAAAGAAATATATGTTGACGACGAGAAATACATGGACATGGCCACGGCCTTAAGCGGCAGCGGTCCCGCCTATGTGTTCCTGATTATCGAAGCGCTGATAGATGCTGGGGTTTACGTTGGGCTGCCCCGGGACATGGCCCGGACCATGGCGCTACAGACCGTGTACGGCAGCACCCAATTGGTGATGGACACGGGACGCCATCCGTCCGATCTGAAGGATATGGTAGTTTCTCCTGGCGGCACGACCGCCGAGGGTCTGCAAGTTCTGGAACGGGCGGGCCTTCCGGCGGCTATCGTCGATGCCGTGAACGCTGCGTTCCAGAAATCGATAAAGCTAGGCCAGGGGTAGATAGGACGAATAATGCTTGAACTACTACATTGGATCTTCAATCTGATATATATGGTAGTGATTGCCAAGGTGGTTCTCTCATTTATAGTGCCGCTAGCGGGCCGAAATCCCCATCCGCTGTTGCTCCAATTTAACCTAATAATCAACCAAATCACCGAGCCGGTTTTCGCCCCCATCCGTCGTTACACAACCTTCAATAGACTGGACTTTAGTCCTTTCGTGGTCATCTTGGTGCTGGCTGTGATTCGAGGCAAACTGGGAGTCTAGCCAATACGGCTCAGGTTGATTCGCGACACTCTATAAGCGGCCGCGCTCCCCTTTGGCTTCCTGTTTAAGGAGCCTGATTTTACCCTGGGAATCATCCGTCAGTGATAGAGATTCTTTGTCCACCGAACGTGTACCTCAACCTCAACAAGGTGACTCATTGGCCGGTTATCCAGACGTAGCGATCGTTGTGGACAGTGCCTGTTGTTTGTCTACTGACTTGTTACGGCGTTGGCACATCACCCAAGTTCCTCACGAACTCGTTATCGGTGACAGGTCGTATCGTGACGGGGTCGATATAACTACTAGTGACTTCTACAAGATTCTGCGTGAAGACAGGGTCGTGCCCACAACCACCGCCCCCCAACCTCAGGAGTTTCTCGACGGACTGCAGGCCGCCAGCGAGTTTGCCGGGAACATCTTATGCATCACGGTGGCGTCGAACTTCAGCGTGGCGAATCGCTCAGCCCAGGCTGCGATGGAGACGGCTGGCGACGATCTGGCTCATTGCCGGGTCAAGGTTGTGGATAGTCAGGCTGCGGCGGGGGCGTTGGGACTCATTGCGCTGGCGGCGGCCCGTTGGGCGGCTGAAGGCTGTGATTTGGACCAAGTGTCCGGTCGGGTCGACCGGTTGATTCCCAGAGTGAATATGCTGGCCTTCCTGGAAAGTTTTGACTATCTGAACCGCAGTGGCCGAGTGAGCAAGATCAAGGCTTGGACCGGATCTCTCCTGGGCGTAAGGCCCTTGACCGAGTTGCAAGGCGGCCAAGCTCGGTTGCTGGAGCGGCCAAGGAGCCGCCGCCGGGCGATCGACCGGTTGGTTGCTATTACGCAGGAGCGGACCAGTGGGATGCCGGTGGTGGTTAACATAATGGAAGCTGGCGCAGCAGAGGATGCTCTGGTGCTGGAGCGCCTGATTCGAGATGCGATGGACTGCCGGGAGTTGTTCATCAGCCAGTTCACCCCAGTCATGGGCGCCCACACCGGCCCCGGCCTGTTGGGAGCCGCCTTCTATACGTGCGATGATCAGCTTTCAACTATGGAAGCGGATCAGGTATCTGAGCTTTGAGCAGTGATAGTTCTAGCCGGTCCCAACCATTCGGGGGCATCCCCAGCACACTTGCTCTGGAAACTGCCGTACCTTTAAGGAACGCCCTGTCGCGAGACTTCGACCAAACTCAGCCCGGGCCGTCGGACCAACCATGTCTCATCGTATTGTCCGGCCTGCCGGGAACTGGGAAGTCTCACTTCGCCAACGAGCTAAGGAAGCGGTTGCCGTTGCTGGTTCTGGAGAGCGACCGTCTGCGGAAGGTGCTTGCGCCCAATCCCAGATACACCCGGGGAGAAAGCCATCGTCTCTTCGCCGCCTGCCATCTACTGATCGAAGAGTACTTGATTCAAGACCGGCTGGTGCTGCTAGACGCCACTAATCTCACCGAGGATTTTAGACAACCTCTCTACGATATTGCCCAGCGGGTATCGGTCCCATTGGTCCTAGTGCGTCTCACTGCGCCACAAGAGGTCGTCCGGCAACGTTTATCGGACCGGGGGGCCGGGATGCATCCCAGCGACTATTCCGACGCCGGTTGGCTGATCTACAGCAGGATGCACCCCCACGAAGAGGTCTTCGCCCGCAGTCATCTGAATGTGGATTCGTCAAGCGATATATCCCAGTCCCTGGACGAAGTGGTCCGGTTGGTCAAGGGTGATAATCGTGCTACCCTGGCGTGAATTGGTGGAAACATCTCCTTGTTCCATCTGATTGTAGGCATCCATAGCAGTTGTACTCCCCAGGATGTGTGAACGACCCACGATGATTTGGCACGACACTACTTGTGAGATAGCGCGGGGCTGGGACGGATGAGTGACGTGCGGGCGTTGCCCTATTCAGAGCTTCCTCCCAGGTACCATCGTTGGAAATGGCGGGTCCTGCTCTCCTTCTGTGGTTTCTACCTGTTTCTTTATCTAGGGCGATTCAATTTCTGGCCGATAGCGCCTCTGGTTCAGGAAGATTTAGTGCTGACCCACTTGGAGATTGGCCTGATCAACGCCCTTCTCCTGTGGGGCTTTGGCTTGGGTGACTTGGTGCACGGACGGCTGGCGGAAGCCTATGGCTTGCGGTTGTGGGTCTTGGGCGGTGCGGTCCTGACCACCGTGTTCAACTGGGTGACCAGCTACGGCGGCTCAGCGATGAGCATCGCTATACCTTGGGGGATAGCCGGCTTCGTCAACGCCGCTTGCTGGAGTCCCGGCATCAGCATGCTATCCCAGTGGTGGCCACGGCGCGATCGCGGGGTCGCGATGGGGATTCTCGGCACGTTCACCGGTGGCGCGATGTTGCTGATGTGGTGGGTTTCCGGGTTTGTCGGCGCGGAGTTCGGTTGGCGAGCCGCCTTTCGCTACCCGCCTTTGATAATCACCCTGATGGGTGTTGCCTTTTTCCTGCTGGCCAGGGACCGGCCCACCGATGTCGGCCTTCCCGAATACGTGGAAGATGACGAGGTATCGGCCGCGCCGGAAGCGATCGCGCCGGAGCGCCTCAAAGGGCTAGGTCCCTACAAAGAACTCCTGGGTAATCCTAGGTTCCAACTGGCCAGCCACGTGAAAGGCTTGGAGAACGTGGTGCGGTACGGTCTCACCACCTGGGTGCCCATCTATTACTTCACTAAGGGCGGACTTTCCATCGAGTCCACCATCCTTGTCACTGTCTTGCTGCCGGTCGGCTACTTGGTCGCTCCGCCTTTGTCTGGATTCATCTCCGATCGACTGCTTCATAGCTCACGAAGGCCGATGGTGCTGATATCGTGCGGAATCAGTGCCGTGGTTCTTGTCGCCATCGCCTTGGTCCCGCCGACCAACATCGCTTTGGGAGCGGTGCTGTTATTGATCGGCGGTATCGCCATGGGAATCTCTCCCATGTCCACGATAGCGATCGATATCGCTGGAAGGCGTATGTCGGGTACCTCTTCCGGCCTTCTGGACGCCCACGGCTACGCCTACGCTGGGCTTCAAGCCATCGTTTTCAGCGTGGTGTTGGACATGACCGGCAGCCCATGGCCCATCGTCTTCCTGACCATGGCGGGAGCCCGTGTTCTGGCCGCCGCCATGATTTCCGCCGTTAAAGTCTAACTCCCTCCATCTAAACCCCGGAACTACCCTCTCCCAGTCGTGAGATTGGTCAATATTTGTGTTGACAACCTGTCGCAGTTTGATAGAATACGTAAACGCAAACGTTTGCAATAACCTTTATTGGCTGAAGTGATATGGTGCAGCGTCAACAAGCGATTGATGCTCTTCGGGAGAAGGGCCACCGCCTCACTCCACAGCGGATATTGGTCCTCTCCATCGTAGCTGATGGGGGCGGCCACATGGGCGTGGACGAGGTCTTTCGTCGAGCCAAAGAAGCCTATCCATATATGGACATCGCCACGGTCTACCGCACGCTTCACTTGTTCAAAGACTTGGGAGTGGTAACCGAGGTGGCCATCGGCGACCGGTTGCACTACGAGTTGGTCGACCCCAGCGGACCCCATCATCATATGGTTTGCCGCGTCTGCAACGGTGCCTACAATCTCAGCCCAACCTACCTGGATGAATTCAGGGATACTCTGTTGGAAGAGTTCGATTTTGAGCCTGATCTGGAGCATTTTGCCATAACGGGCACTTGCTCCGAGTGCCGGTCCGAGAATCCCGGAGTCCACCAGCACTGATGTCGATCAGCCCCCAATAACGAGGAGAAATCATGGAGGAACAACTAGCAGAACTGGGTTTGCTAGCTGCTTTGGTGCTGGGAATACTCTTAGGGTCCAAGCACTCACTGGACCCAGACCACGTGGTTGCGGTGTCGACCATCGTCAGCGAATATAAGAACCCGCTACGGTCATTCTGGGTGGGTATCTCCTGGGGTTTGGGACACACCACCACGCTATTGATTATCGGTATAGTCATAATCGCCCTGCGGTTGACGATACCGGAGCGGATGGCGCTGTTGTTTGAGTTCGCCGTTGGGGTCATGCTGGTAGGCTTGGGGATCCAGGTGATATACAGCTTCCGGAAGAAGAAAGTGCACCAGCACGCTCATGGGCATGAAGAAGAAGCCCATCACCACTTCCATTCCCATTCGAAGAGCCCCGAACATGTGCCGGAGCACCACAACACCCACGGGATAGGAAAGCCCTTCCTGAGGAGAAAATCCTACGTGATTGGCTTGGTTCATGGGGTGGCTGGGAGCGCAGCTTTAACGTTGCTGGTGTTAGCTTCCATCGAGTCGCCGATCGCGGGTCTGGCATACATCCTGCTGTTCGGCTTGGGTTCCGTGCTCAGCATGGGAATCATGACTGTGATTATCGGCCTTCCCTTCGTGATGTCCGCAGGCCGCTTGCCCAACCTTAACCGCACGATTCAGTTCGCCGTGGGGTCGTTAAGCATCCTGTTTGGCGGGTTCTTGATGTATCAGATCGGTTTCGTGGATGGACTGTTCTAGGAGCGGATTCCACTAAGACTGATTGGACGGCCTATACAAAATCCTAGGAGTTATACATAATCTAAGAATGTGGTTAAGATGCTGTTAAGGTTGAATTGCAAAGAATGAATCCCCTCTTCCCTTTTTCAAAAGGGTGGCTAGGGGATTTTCTTCGACGGACAGGCCACCCAAGGCCAGGATAGATTCAGAAAACCATAATTAGAGGTGTCACCTAAATGGCGATAGAGACAGTAGCGATTCTAAGCCCCGGAGATATGGGCCACGCTGTGGGCCAGTTGCTGCGGGAACATGAGTTAAAAGTGGTTACCTGTTTGACTGGCAGGAGCCAGAGGACCAAAGATCTTGCGGAGTTGGCAGGTATCGCCGATGTTCCGGACCTGAACGACATGGTGGCTCAGTCCCAGATTATCCTCTCCATCTCCGTGTCCGAGATGGTGCCCAGCATCTGCCAGCAAGTAGCCGATGCCATCAAGGCCACCAATGCGAACGTACTGTTCGCCGAATGTAACGCCATCTCTCCCCAACTATCCCGGCAGATGGGGCCAATCATCACCGAGGCAGGAGGCCGGTACATCGACGCCTCCATCGTGGGCGGTCCGCCTCTGAATGGATCAAGCCCCCGGTTCTATGCTTCGGGAGATAACACCGCCGAGTTTGAAGGATTGGCCAACTTTGGGTTGGACGTGAGGACCGCCGGCACAGAAGTGGGTCAGGCCTCGGGTATCAAGATGTGCTACGCCGCCATGACCAAGGGTTCGTCGGCTTTATATTCCGAGCTTCTGATGGCTGCGGAAATGATGGGTCTTTCGGATTTCGTGAAAGCGGAGTTCCAGAGCAGCCAACCGGCAGTGTTGCAGCGGATGGAGCGAGGCTTGCCCGGCGTTCCGGCCAAAGCCCGCCGGTGGGTCAGCGAGATGGAAGAGATCAAGGATACCTTCGAACACCTGGGACTAACTCCACACCTCTTCCAGGGCGTAGCCGACATGTACCGGATGATTGGCAGCACTTCAATGGGTGACGAAACCCCGCAGACCCGGGACGGTGACCGCAGCCTGGAGGAAACCATCCGCTTGATGGCAGAGTGGGTTCAGGCTCATCCGAAATAGCGCAAACTGCGACTCATCACCGTTGATAATATGGGCTGAGAAATTCTCCCATATCCTTTTTGGACCGAACCCAGGTGATATGAATCACCTCATCTGGAAATATGACTAAGCCCAGATCGGCTGGGTTTAACAGCCGATCTCGACTTGATTCGGTTCGTTGATCGCGATTGCCGGACTTCCCTCAAAATCAATAATCATCCCCGTGGCGCAAACCATGTTTCCGGTATACTCGGCGGCAAATTGGGCCGGAAATTTCTCGCGGGCATCTTCCCAGATAACCAACTTGAAGGCTTCGGAAGCCTTTAGTTCAGACGTTGGCGGTTCGCTTTCCGCAACGTCAGGTTTATTGAATAGTAATGTATATGGCTTGCCAGTCATATCGCTGTCGTACTGGTAGTCCGTTATGGTGCCCCTGACCGTTCCCTCATCCCCTAGGTGCTTGGAAGCTCTGGAAGATGCGATGTATCCCTTGGCTTCCGAGATAGCCGCCGCGTCCGCCCAAGCGGCTTCAGCGACCCTCTGGCTCTCAGTTAGTTCTGGTGCATCTTCGCCACACGCCGTGAAGGCCATCGCGCTGATAATGCCAAAAACCAAAAGAGAAAATAAACGATTCGCTCCCATCCCTTGCCGCCTTTGCCGTCTGGTTAGCTGGTCCTATTTATCATCGTACCCAGAACGACTCATAGAGTACCGCCCAAGATTCCTCACGCAAGAATCCCCGGGGTCTTTTGCGATGATGATTCCAGACAAGTGCTAAGTCAATGTCGTGTGCATCCTGGATGGATGGACGCCGTCTCCGGGGAGCGGATGATACCAGGCGGCGAATGTCTGGCCCGGCATTCCTTCAGCAACGGAGGGTGCGCAAAAAAATCCCGGCCACGATCGCGCGTGACTGGGACTTTTTCTTGCCGGGGGGGGGGAGGCCGATTACAGGCTAGGCTTCGGTCTGCTCGGTCTGGCTGCCCTTTGCCGTAACGGTGATGTGGGTCATCGCAGTCGAGTCGGGAGCGCCGTGCCAGTGGTTCTCCTGAGCTGGAATCACTACGACGTCGCCCTCGGTGACCGTAAGGCTCTCGGTGTCAGATGCGACGGTGCCGGTGCCCTCGGTGATTATCAGGATCTGGTCACTGGAATGCTTGTGGAACTTGTTGCGTGAGCCGGCGTCGAAAGCAACTATTCCGAAGTTTAGGTTGGTAAAATCCTCGGGGTTAAAAGACGACTGCCGCCAAACCTTGGTCCCAGTAAAGAGTCCGCCCAATTCCACTTCGGTTTTGGCACCAGAGCTCACTGTAATCTTTTTCATTTCTGTCTCCTTTCAAAGTGTTTGTTCAGTTTAACGCGGATAATGATACCTTGGAGCCGAGAGCAAGTCTAGAATTCCGGCCAGCTATACCCAGGTAGTGAAGTTTTCGGCGGACGTACGGCGGGATTCCAGAGGGCCGGCGGGAATGCCGATGGATAGCAACCCCGCAAGGCTCCACTCGGCGTCGGCGCCCAGGGTCTCGCTAAGGCGTGGGTGACGGGTGATGCCACCGGTTTCCCAAGTGACCGCCAAGCCTTCAGCGACTCCGGCCAGGGATATGTTCTGAACGGCGCAGCACACTGAAGCGTAATTCTCCTTGGTGGCGCTGTCGTTGGCTCCGGGCACTGTGTAAACGTAGATGAGGATGGGCGGGTCTAACTGGGCCTTTCGGGTTCCTTCGGCCCGGTCCGGGTTGTTGTTGCGCTCCATCGACGCCTCGAAAGCCATGTCGCCAAGCGTCTTCCGGATGGCGCTGGACTTATCCACGACAAAGAAGCGCCATGGCTCAGTTAGCCGATGGTTGGGTGCCCAAACCGCAGTCGACAGCAATCGCTCCACGACCCCTTTGGCGACGGGGCTATCTTGAAAATCCCAGGACATGCGCCGCCGAAACAGGGCCTCGTATACCGTAACTTTTGTATCTGGAATCACGGCCGAAGCCGAGGAAAGTTTATTGTTCTGGGTCATCTTCTACCTCTTTGCAACCAGAATATTATCCTGGTGTTGTGACTAGGGTGATATCGGAATCAATCTCTCCCGCCCTGGCGCATGGCCGTTAGTGAATCGGCGATGGTCTTGGTAAGCAACGACGGCCGCGTTTCGTATTCCGGGGTGGGATGCCACTCGTAATCGAAGCTTCGGAGTAACATGCCATCGATACTGCAACGCAAGCTGGAAACGACGGTTTTGAAATCCAAGACCTGGTTGGCCTGCTCGGCAAGCATCTCCAGAACAACTTCCGGGCAGTCCAGAACCACCAGGAAACCGCCCTCTTTCTGGCCGTCGGTTACCCTGCCTCGGAATACCTGTCCTTGCAGGTCTACTTCAACCAGGGTGTATTCCCGCTCTGGTACGGAAAAATCCGGCCAACCGATGTTTATAGGCCCCCCCACTTCCCAGTGGTGCATACTCTTCAATCCTCCCGGAAATGGGAATCGCGATCTTCCGATTCTGCCGAATTATAGCCTATTGGCGGCTGCGCAACAGTAGAAACGCCAGAGGGACCGAGGAGGTCAGAATCAGTAGAAGGGCCGGGGCCGCCGCTTGGGCGAAGAAAGCTTCGGATGCCGCCGACCAGATGGAGGTTGCCAAGGTCTGAAAACCGATGGGACTCAAAATCAATGTGGCGGGCAGTTCCTTCATCGTCAGCAAGAAGACCAAGGCCGCGCCGGATATGATGCCGGGACGCACCAGAGGGAGTGTGACCGTCGAGAAAACTCGCAGAGGCGTCCGGCCCAATCCCCGGGCAGCCTCCTCCACGTTGGGACTTACCTGCAAGAAGGAACTGCGGGCAGCTCCAACCGCCGCCGATACGAACAGAACGACGTAGCCTAATACCAGCAGACCGGTGGTCTGGTAGAGCAACGGGGCGTAGTTTGCCCCGAAAAAAACCAGGGACAGTGCGATGGCTATGCCGGGGAGGGCGAACCCGATATAGGAGATTCGCTCCAAGATACCGCTGAGCATGCCGGGAAAGCGCACCGACAACGCAGCAATAGGCAAGGCCGCAGCCACCGAAACCCCGGCGGCAAGGGCTGAGACGTAGACCGAGTTGCGGGCCGCTTCCCACAATAGAAGCAGCGGCTCTCCAGCAGAGACGCCTCGTATCACCCAATAGGCAAGAATCGACATGGGAAGGACCAGGGAGATTGTGACCACGACCGTGCATAGAGCCAGCGCCGGCCATCTCCAGTGACCCAGCTTGACCGATGCAAAGGGCCGGATGGCGCCGGACCCGCTCCGGTAGTAACGCCATCGGCCCCTAGTGAAAGCTTCGCCGGCCACCAATGTTAGGGCGATGGCAATCAAGGCCAGAGATAACGCTGCCGCTAAACCCCGGTCCAATGCCGATTCATACTGCAGGAAAATCGCCCAGGTAAATGTCTCGAATCGCAATAGCGAAACCGCACCGAAGTCGGCCAGGGTGTAAAGGGCCACCAGCAGTCCGCCGGCGGCGATGGCGGGTCGCAACGAGGGCAAGATTACACCGAAGAATGTAGCCCACGGGTTTCGGCCCAACCCCCGGGAAATCTCCTCCAGCGATGGGTCCAGTCGCAAAAAAGCAGCTCGAACGGTCAGCAGAACGTAAGGGTAACTGAGGAGGGTGAGGGTCAAGGCGGCGCCGGGAAAGCCGGAGATATCCGGTAGCCGTTCCAGGCCAAAGAGGTTCTCCAGCAACCCTTGGAGCATACCCTTGGGTCCCAGCGTCACCACCACGATAAATCCGGCCACATAGCTGGGAATAACTAGGGGCAGCGCAGTCGCCACCGACCATACAGTCTTGAAAGGCAGGTCGGTGCGAACGGTCAACCATGCCAAGGGGATGGCCAGTAGGATGGAACCCCCGGTGACGACCACTACCAATAGCAAAGTGCGGACCAGAATCTCCAGAACTCTGGCGCGGATCAGAAGATCCCAGGCGTCTGGGCCCGCCCCCAAAGTACGTAGAAGCAGGTATGAGGGCGACAACAATAAAACCGCTGCGACGACCCAGGCGGCCAACAATAGCAAAACCGGAGGGCGGCCCGGTTTTGCCAGCAAGACCCGGTATCGCATCGATATCGCCTGACTCAGAGACCTGAATCCACCGGTGCCGCTTCCCTGCATCTCTAGGGGGTCACGCCGGCCTGGCGGAGGAGGTCTTGAGTGCCCTTTAGGTCTCCCAGTTCCTTTATCGTGATATCTGGATGGGTGAATCCGGAAAGCGGCGTCAAAACCTTGGGAGTGTTGACCCCTTCCACCAGCGGGTATTCAAAAGTCTGCCCCGCGAAGTATTGCTGTCCCACTTTGGAAAGCATGAACTCCAAGAACCGGTGTGCTACCTCTTTGTTCTCGGATGCGGCCAAGACGCCAGCTCCGGCGACCATGACTGTCGCCCCGGGACCACCGGCCCTGGGATGGTAATTGCGGGCCGGGAAGGATTCGCCCTCTTCCGCTAGGAAGCGGAAAAGGTAGTAGTGATTGACGAAGCCCACGTCGATCTCGCCGGTGGATACCGCAGCCACCTGGGGTGTGTTCTTGGGGTAAACCTTGGGGTCGTTGGCCTGGATGCCTTCCAGCCACCGGAGGGTCTTTTCTTCGCCCCACATGGAGTTCATCGCCGATACCATGGTTTGGAAGGATGCATTGGTGGGTGCCCAGCCGATGCGGCCTTTCCATTTGGGGTCGGTGAACCCGAACATGTCGTCGGGTAGGTCCGCTTCGGTCAGAGTTTCAGTATTGAATACCACCGTTCGCGCCCGTCCGGAAAGGCCGACCCACTTACCTTCCGAGGAGCGGGCCCAGTCCGGTACCTTCTCCAGCACGGCTGTGTCGAGAGGAGCCAGCATGTGCTCTACCGCTGCCAATCCACCCGGATCCTGGGCGAAGAAGATGTCAGCTGGTGTCCGGTCCCCTTCTTCTAATAGGGTGGCCGCTAACTGGGCGGTATTGGCGTACTTCACCGCGATCTCGATCCCGGTGGCTTGGCCGAACTGCTGGATGATTGGATCAACAAGAGAGGAGCTACGGCCTGAATATATGGTGAGCTTTTCCGAAGATATTGACGCTGGGACGATTTCGTTCTCTACTGCGACGGAGCAGCCCGCCAAAAGAACCGCCAGTATCAGAAACGTGAACAGTGGCCATGGGTGACTCTTGGGCCGAGCGGAGAGCGGTGATTTAGTCGATGAGAAGAGGGTGAGAAAGGCAGAGATCCGGTCCATGAGGTCGTCCTCCTGAAATGAGCATTTTCGGTGCGGTCCACCGCATATAATCACTTTGGAGGGACCTGTCAGAGTTACGACACGACCGATCAAAGATTGATTTGATGTACGAGCTTATTGCCAAGTGATGTACACCATTATTTAATGTCGGACTATATCCTTATCAATGCGATATGTCAACATAAAATAAATCCTCATAGCTGCCTGAAACTACCCCTATTATGAATGGGTATCGCATCGTCCGTCGCCGAGGTTGGGACGATGTAACTCGTTATGTATTGCCCTCTTACTGAGACGTATTTGCCCTTTAATTAAGACCGGTTTAATGCCAGTCTAGCGCCTAGAATATACATTGACATTGATTGGATAAGTGTCTACACTGATTTTCTGGTAGGGTGGATGTATAGTTTGATTTGGTGTACGCTATCGGTAGACGTTGTTTTTGACCAAGACGATGGATCTGACTGGATAGAGATGATTAATACTGCGTCAACGGTGCATCTGACATTACGAAGGGCGGGTACCAACCTAAAGTGATGATTGCCCATCCCATAGCCAATCGTGTTGAACGTCGAAGTTTTGCTTGGGACGTTGAAACGGTTTGCCATCTTTACGGATGTAAACAGGCGTGAGCAGCGGATTCGAACATTCGGACAATCAGCTTCTGACGGCTGGTGACTCCGTCCACGGGCATCCACAGCCGGAAGATTTCGGCTCCCAACAGGCTGCATTGGAGTGCGATGGGCTGGCCAAGCAGTTCGGCCAGGTCCAGGCTATAGTGGGCTTGGATCTCACTGTGATGCCGGGTCAGGTTGTAGCGTTGCTGGGCCCGAGCGGGTGCGGCAAAACCACGGCGTTGCGGCTTATCGCTGGCTTTGAACAACCTGATGGAGGCTCTATATCGGTGGGTGGCCGCCAGGTTTGCCAGCCGGGATATGCCATGCCCCCGGAACAACGAAACGTGGGGATGGTATTTCAGGAAGGCGCTCTATTCCCCCATCTGACCGTGGCGCAGAATGTTGCCTACGGTCTGTCCCGAGGAAACGGCCGTGACAAACGAGTCGAAGAAGTTCTGGAACTGGTCGGCCTGGACGGATTGGGCCGCCGGATGCCCCACGAACTTTCCGGAGGGCAACAGCAAAGGGTGGCCTTAGCCCGCGCCTTGGCGCCACGTCCCGAGGTATTGTTGCTGGACGAGCCTTTTTCCAACCTGGACCCCCGATTGCGGGAGCAGGTACGAAAGGACGTTCTGGAGATTCTTAAAAGCGGTAACATCACGGCCATATTTGTTACCCACGATCAAGAAGAAGCCTTATTCGTAGGCGATATCGTCGCCGTGATGAATGAGGGCCGGGTTGAGCAGACGGGTTCTCCGGAAGAAATCTTCCACAGTCCCGCCACCCGTTTCGTGGCCGAATTCTTTGGGATGGTGGATTTCATCCCCGCTTGGCGACAGGGCAGCAGGCTGGTAACTGAAGTTGGGTCTGTTTCCTGGCCTGACGGTACCGGCCCCCTTGGCCCACCGGCCGAGATTGATGGGGACAACGGTGACAACTTGGAAGTGATGGTCCGTCCGGACTGTCTGAACTGCGTTCCTTCCGGCCAAGGGCAGGGCACGATTACTTCTAGGGAATTTAGGGGTCCATTCTATCTTTATAAAGTGGCCCTTCCGTCGGGACACTCAGTACGGTGTCTCTTATCGCATATCAATGATTTACCGATCGGCGCTACCGTGTCGGTGGACCTGAGACAGGGGCATTCACTCAAGCCATTCGCGGAAGGTAAGGCGGTAAACAGCGATTAGTGCGGGATCTGGGGATACTTGATGGCGCGAACGAAAAAAAATGGCAACGGAGTTGACGGTACCGTAGACGACGGCCCCGACGAACGTTTATCGCCAGGGACGGAGAACTATCTCCTTTGCCTCTACAAGCTTTGGGAAGATTCAGCCTATCCCACCACGACCCAGCTTACCGAAACCCTGAAACAGGTCCCGGTCACTGAGGGTTTGGGAACTTCGGTTCCGTCGGTAGCGGGAATGGTCCGGCGTATGCAACGTCAGGGTCTGGTGGAGATGGGTAAGGACAAGCGGATCCGGCTCACTGAGCGGGGCGCGGAAGGCGGGGCCGACATCGCTCGAAGGCACCGGTTGGCCGAATGGCTGGTGGTTAGCCTGCTGGGCATGGACTTGTACAAAGCCCACGTGGAAGCCCACCGCTTGGAGCACGGCATGTCTCAGGAGTTTCAAGAGAAGCTGATGGAACGGTTGGGGTATCCCGACCGGTCGCCCTTCGGACGGCCGATTCCCGGTACCGGAGCTCCGGCTATCCTCCCCAACTCCCTGACATTGGAAGAGGCGTCCGCTAACGTTACTTATCTGGTCGATCGGGTTCCGGAAGAGGACGTGATGCTTCTGAAATTCTTGGCTGACTCGTCGATTCTACCCGGCCATGAGATTAGCGTGGACGAAGCTGCCCCTTATCTGGGCGTGATTATGGTGGCGTCGGGCGGGAATAGGGTCCCCATCGGATACAACGTGGCAGGCCAAATATTGGTGCGGCAGGCCGACGCCTAGCTAACTGCCCCAGGCAGCGGGAATCTCTTTGACTGGGTTTCCGGTGTCCGCTCTTCAAACCTTTCAGCCGCGAGCAGCAGGTAGCTTACCCTTCTCTCTGATTCTGCGTAGCCATGAGCGTTTGCCGCACCGCGCCCCAGCCTTCAGCCATCGGGCGCTCCGGAAAAGGTAGGAAATCACCGTCCCGAAAGACTTTTACCAGCACGAACACCGGGCCGGGCTGCTCCATCACTTCTTCCAAGCCGATGAGCAATTCTTCCAGAGCGTTGAACTCGTAAGATTTGGCGTATCCCGCTCCCTCCGCCATCGCCAGCAAGTTCACGTTGTCCGCCCCACGGATGGCTAGACCGTCGGTGGAGGATTTGTTGGCGTCGTCGAAGACGAAGTGGACCAGGTTTTCAGTTTCGGATTGTCCCACTGTGGCCAGAGATCCCAAGTCGGTCCGCAATGTCGCATCGCAGTCCAAGACCAGCACTTTGCGATTGGGCTGAGCTATGGCCAACCCCAGACCCACCGCCGGGGCCCGGTCCATGCAATCAGTCAGATCGATGTCCAGGTTGCGGCGTTCGGAAACATCGTTCCATTCCCGAAGCGCCGAGGAAGTTGCCACCACCAAGGCTTCCTTACGGTGGAAGTTGATTGCTTTCGTCGCGTCCATCGAGGGAATCACTAGGGTCGTCCTCCTCGGTATTAGAAAGTTCGGAATCAGGTCGTTCGGTATTATCCGAGTTGTTGGTGTGGCGCCTGCCCCCAACTACCATGTACATAGCAGTGAGGATAGTCAGGCCGCCCATTACGCCTACGGGATAGTTGATTTCTAAGAAGGCTTCGCGCAGCCACCAGAACCCTAGGACCAGTCCCCCGTAGCCTAGCAGCCTACCGAACAGCCCCTTCATCAACGATTTTAGCATCTACGGGCCTTAAGTTGGGAAATCGAAATCACCGGCAACGATGGAGTTTCCATAACAACAAACGAGGCGACGACCAAGCCATCACCTCGTTTCGTTCTAATGCCGACCGGCCACCGGGAAATGAATGACGGGTTGCGCCGGTCGTAGGGAATCGACCTATCCTTTGGCCAAGGCTTCCGGTAACTCCCGGAACGCAGTCTGAACCGACCGTCGAGGACGAGGCCGGAATGCCACCGGAGTTTCTTCTACCTCAGGCGTGATTTCGAGGTGGATAAACACGGGGCCCTCCGAGGCCAGAACCGCATCGATGCCCGTGGTAAGGTCTTCCAAATTATCGAAGGAGAAGACGGCGGCGTACCCTGCGCCCTTGGCCATGTCCTCCCAGTCAACCTTGCCGGCTCCCGGGATCGGCTGACCACCGGTGACCGCATACACCCCGTTATTGAACAGGAAATGGTACATGTTCTTGGGGGCTTTGTTGGATAGAGTGACCAGAGTCCCCAGGTTCATCAGCAGGCTGCCATCGCCATCCAGAACCATGATCTTGCGGTCTGGTTGGGCAAGGGCTAAACCCAAACCCACTGACGAAGCTTTGCTCATCGCCCCGGATATGGGGAAATCTAAAGCATCATTGGAGCTTATGCTGGGCAGGCCGAAGCCTACGTTGTTGGCGTTCATGGTCGCTACGAAAACCGAGTTCCCGCGCTTGCTATCCAGAACTTTTACCGCATCGGTATTGCCTATCATTGTTAGTTATTCTCCTTCGACGTTGACTATGCCCCGAACTCGGTGCCTACCAGGACGGCCACGGGCTTGTTCGTACGCTCCGCTTCTTCCAAGGCGGAAGTGATGCGTCCGGCGTCATCGTCGGTCTCTATCAAGTAGTAACTGATGCCCCAGGCATGGAGGATGTGCTCGATGAATCGAGCCGCTGAATCGGTGGTGATGCCGTGGCGGCTCCAACCACGATAGCCTACCAGCATGACCAAGGGCTGATTGATATCCAACCCCAGGCCGCGGATGGAGTCACCGGATTCGAAGATACCGGTGTTTTGGATCAGAACCACCGGCTTCATCCCGCCCACCCAGAGACCGGCGGCGATCGCCATGGTTTCGCCTTCCCGGCATACCGGGACAAGGTCCAATGTCGGTTCGTTGGTCAGCAGTTGATACATGAAATTGGTCTCGCTGTCGGGCAGCCACACCACGTGGGTGAAGTTGTTCTTCTTCAATTCTTCGATGATTGCCGCAGGATGCAGCACGGTTTCTTGGGTGGTCATCTAGTCTCCTTTTCAGGCAGTCGTGTTCCGGGGGTATGGGTCTGGGGAATCGGCCTCATTATATTCGGAGCGGAGATTGAGCGTCAACAACGTCTGGGGCAGTCTAGGCATTCCGGAGAAATCTACTTACCACCAGATCGAACCTCCGCTGGGCCAGGTGCACCGGAGCAGGCGCGTTCTTCAAGATGTGCAGCCAGATGGTGGTTGGCTGATTTAGGTAGAGGCGGATCAAGGATTCGGCGGTTTCTATCATCACGCCGGTGGCGAAGGAGCTGAGAGGCTCGGGTATCGGGGTTCTGGGCTTGGGAGCGGCCAGGTAGTTGAAAAGGGCCACCAGGACCGCTTGGATTGCGTCCTCCGGATCCTCGCCACGGGTGCGGAGATGGGCCCCCTTCAGGTAGTTGGGGTACCGGTCGAACAGCCAGTCAAGCATCACCGGGCTAAGGGCGACGTTTTCCGGGATGTGGAAAACCTCGCCGGATTCGCTGCCGCTGAACTCGTACACAGGTTCGGCATTGCCGAGTTCCGGGTTCGGTTCGCGCATCGGAGGAGTAGACGTACCGGACAGGTACACCGGCAAAAGCACCGGCGGATGGAAGTCTTGGACCAGATCTCCCAGGGCCAGCAGATAACTCGTGCGGGCGATAGTCACCGCCAGCGGTTGGGTGTCCATCCCTTGCACTTGGTCCAGGATGAGAAGCAATGTGTCGAATGCGTCCTCACCCCGCTCGAGCAGACCATGCTTTATGGTGCGGACAGCTCTTGCCAGAAACTCTCCCGACCCACAGCAGGGATCTAAGACGCTGTGGTTAGGGTCGACGGGCGATTCCGTCTCTTCGCTTAACACATATCCGGCCAGCCACCCGGGAACGGGAATTATGCCGGAATCGTCCTCCGAAGGTGCTGCCATGAATCGCTTATACAGGTCCAAGAGCACATTAGATTCGCAGCCACCAAGGTTGTAGATGGACAAGGAGTCGGCGAGGGTTACCATCAAGGCGAGGCCTTGGTCGAGAACTGGGGGGCAGAGCAGCCAGGTGAAGAAGTCTTCCTCGATGAAGTTGGTGATGTACCGCTCTTGGAAGAACTCGCCATCCAGTATCTTCGTTAATTCTTCCGCGTCGCTGGGAAGGGGACTACCGTCCAGAAAGAGACGAGCCACCAAGCGGGCCAACAGAGCCAAGTAGGTTTCTCTGATGAAATTGGCTTCATCGTCTTCCGGGGCGCCGCTACCGCTGGGCCGGTATGTACCCCACAGACGGAACCGAAGCGAGACTTCCGGAACGTCCTTCACGTACTGAAATAGGGACAGCAACTCGGGATATGTCTGGAGAAACACTGGACTGTCCGGGCCGAATGCCGACGCCATAGTTTGGGCGTCGGGCGTTTCCTTACCGGGACGGGATTGGGACGACGGGCGGTCGGGCAATGCGTTCTCTGTCAGCCTGGACCGGGCCTAGAATTCGGCGTTGTTGGGGGTTCGAGGGAAGGGCATCACGTCCCTGATATTTGCCACCCCGGTAACGAATTGCACCGTGCGCTCGAATCCCAGGCCGAATCCTGCGTGAGGGACTGTTCCGTAGCTGCGAAGGTCCAGGTACCACCAGTAATGCTTTTCGTCCAAACCGGACTGGCGCATGCGTTCCAACAAAACGTCCCGGCGTTCTTCCCGTTGGCTGCCGCCGATAATCTCGCCGATGCGGGGCACCAAGACGTCCAGCGCGCGGACGGTTTTCTCGTCCTCGTTCATGCGCATGTAGAAAGCTTTGATTTCCTTGGGGTAGTCAGTCACGATGACCGGCTTCCCCACCTTGGTCTCCGCCAGATACCGCTCGTGCTCCGACTGCAGGTCGGAACCCCACACCACCGGGAATTCGAAGGATTCCCCGGATGCTTGCAAGATATCCACGGCTTCGGTGTACGTCAGCCGTTCGAAGTTGGAGTTAACGATTCCCTCCAGGGTGGAGATGGCGGTCTTGTCGTACCACTGATTGAAGAACCCCAAGTCCTCCTGGCAATGATTCAGCACGTACGTGAAGACGTGCTTCAGGAACTCCTCGGACAAATCAGCCAGCCCGTCCAGGTCGCAGAACGCAACTTCAGGCTCCACCATCCAAAACTCGGCCAGATGCCGCGATGTGTTGGAATTCTCGGCCCTAAAAGTGGGTCCGAATGTGTAGACATCCGAAAGGGCCAAGGCGAAGCTCTCCGCCTCCAACTGGCCGCTGACGGTCAGGAAGGTGGGCTTGCCGAAGAAGTCCTCTTCGACATCGACCGATCCGTCTTTCATCGGCACTTTTTCCAGGTCCAGGGTTGTTACCCGGAACATGGCTCCAGCGCCTTCGGCGTCGCTGGTCGTTATCATGGGCGCTTGGAGGAACAGGAACCCCTTCTCTTGGAAAAAGCCGTGTATCGCATAAGCAAGGGCGTTTCGGACCCGGGCCATAGCGCCAAAGGTGTTGGTCCGTGGTCTCAGGTGGGCGATATCTCGCAAGAACTCTACGGTGTGGCGTTTTTTCTGAAGGGGATAGGTATCCGGGTCGGACTCGCCGACGATTTCTATCGACTTGGCGTGAATTTCGTACTTCTGGCCTTTGCCGGGAGAATCGACAAGCGTCCCGACGACGCTGACGCTACAACCGGTGGTCAGGGCTTCGACGGCCTGGAAGTTGGGTAGTGACTCATCAGCGACTACCTGGATGTCCGTTAATGTTGAGCCGTCGCTGATCTGGACGAAGGAAACGGCCTTTGACGAACGCCGAGTCTTAACCCAGCCTTGCACCAAGACGTCGTCTCCGGCGCTTTCGCGGCCTAGAAGTTCACGGATTTTACTGCGCTGCATCGGCCCTATCTCCTGGGACCAATTCTAGCATTGGGGAAGGTGTGTTGGAAGGGATTAGAGCGTCGGCCTCTCCGTGTGCCATTGGGTGGCCTGTTCGTAGGCGTAGGCGATGTTCAGCAGCCTTTGTTCGGAGAGATGTGGCCCGACGATTTGCATGCCCACGGGAAGTCCCTCAGAGAAGCCGCAGGGCACTGAGATTCCAGGCAGCCCGGCGATGTTGGCGGGCACGGTGCAAACATCTATCAGGTACATCTCCACCGGGTCGTCGATCTTCTCTCCCAATCGGAAGGCTACGACAGGCGAAGTGGGAGTGACCAGAGCGTCAACCTGCTCGAATACCCGGTCGAAGTCCCGGCGGATCAGGGTCCTGGCCTGCTGGGCCTTAAGATAATAGGCATCGTAGTACCCGGCGGACAACGCATAAGCTCCCAGGATCACCCGGCGTTTCACCTCGGGGCCAAATCCGCCGGCGCGGGTCCGCTCCATCGCCTCCCACATGTTATCGGTATCCTGATACGAGAAGCCGTACTTGACCCCGTCGTAGCGGGCCAGGTTGGCCGAGCATTCGGACGGGGCGATGATGTAGTAGCAAGCCAATGCATACCGGGTGGTGGGCAAAGAGACCGGCTCCACCCATGCTCCCAGACCCTCCAAGGTCTTGATGGCTGCCTGCACCGACTCACGGACGCCGTCCTGCATGCCGTCGACGAAATACTCTTCGGGCACTCCCAGGCGGAACGGACCCCCCTGTGCTCCCCCCTTCGCAAGGGGGGACGAGACGGCATACTCTTCGAGACTTAACCTGTAGTCCACGGCTGGTTGGCGTAGGGATGTGGAGTCCTTGGGGTCGTGCCCCACGATGGCGTTCAAAACCAGGGCGCAGTCGGTGACGTCCCGGGTGATGGGACCGATCTGGTCCAGCGACGAGGCGTAAGCCACCAGACCATAGCGGCTAACCATGCCATAGGTGGGCTTCAGACCCACCACTCCACAGAGGGACGCCGGCTGGCGAACGCTTCCGCCGGTGTCCGAACCCAGGGCGTAGACTGCCTCGCCAGCGGCAACCGCTGCCGCTCCTCCTCCGCTACTGCCGCCGGGAACCCGTTCCAGATCCCAGGGATTCCGAGTAGGGAAGAAGGCCGAGTTTTCGCAGGAAGAACCCATGGCGTACTCGTCCATGTTGCCCTTGCCCAGCAGAACGGCGCCCTGGAACAGCAATCTCTCGGCCACCGTGGCGTCGTAGACCGGCACATAATTCTCGAGCATTCGAGACGCACAGGTCGTTGTGACACCCTTGGTGGAGATGACGTCTTTCATCTGCATGGGTATCCCCGTCAACGGCCCGGCTTCACCTGCAGCGATACGTTGATCGGCTTGTTCGGCCTGCTTGAGCGCCAACTCGGACGTCACGGTGATGAACGACTTAACCCGCTCCTCCAATTTGTCGATGCGTTCCAAGTGCGCGCGGGTAAGCTCAACGGAGGAAATCTCCCGTTGAGCCAGCTTTTCCGCGGCTTCATGTATCGTTGTCATTTCTTCTGCGGCCATAGAGTCTATTCCTCCAGAACCGCCTTGACCCGGAAATACTCGCCTTCAGGGTTAGGCGCGTTGCGCAGCACATCTTCCGGATCCAAAGAGTCTTCGTCATCGTCGTCACGCATGACGGCTTGTAGGTCTACGGCGTGACCTGTGGGCGGGACATCGGTGGTGTCCAGTTCGCTGAGCACCTGGAATTGTTCCAGTAGTTGGGAAAGCTGGCCCTGGAACAATTCGACTTCTTCAGGGGTCAAGCTGATCCTGGCCAGGAGCGCTATCTGTTCAACCTGGGCGTGTTCAAGGGACATGCAAAAATCCTCTAGGGATGATGAAATCGTTGATAAGGCAGGGCTAGTTCATCTCGGACCCACCGGAAACGCTGATGGAAAGACCGGTGAGGTAATCGGACTCGGCAGAGGCAAGGAAAGCTGCTGTGCGGGCGATATCGTCGCCGTCGGCCACTCTGCCCAGCGGCACGGACTCGGACCGCTCCCGAAGCATCAAGACCCGGTGTTCTTCGGCAGACTGGCCTTCAGGCGCCAAGGCGGCGGCGATAAAGTCCGCCCGCTCGGTGTCGACCAGGCCGGGGCAGATGGCATTGACGTTTATCTTGTACTCGGCCAATTCCTGGGCGATGGACTGGGTGAAGCCGATGAGGGCGAATTTGGACGAGCAGTAGGCGGCGAACCGCGCCCGGCCCCGCTTCCCCGCTCCAGAGGATATGATGACAATCTTGCCGCCGCCACCTCGCTCTATCATGTGAGTCGCTACGGCACGGGAGCACAGATAAGTGCCTTTGACGTTGACCCGCATGACTTCGTCGAAAGCGTCTTCTTCCAAGTCCACCAGCAGTACTCGATCCCGGCCCGGCTGGGATCCCGCGTTGTTCACCAGAATGTCGATGTGACCGAACCGGTCCAAGGTCTGGGAGACCATGTCGGCGACTTGAGCGCGGTCCGAAACGTCGGAAAACAAACCCATCGACTGACGTCCCAAGGCTTCAATCTCGCTGACCACGCTGTCCAGCCCCTGCCACCCTGCCTGGCGGTCCTCGGGCCGCATGGCGTCGGTGCTGCGCTGGATGTCGGTTACAACTACGTCCGCGCCCTCTTCGGCCAGGCGCAGAGCGATGGCCCGGCCGATGCCGTGACGTCCACCAGCTCCCGTGACGATAGCTACTTTTCCGCTCAGGTCGTACATATTCTATTCAGTCCTAGGTTCAGTATCGGGCCGGTGCCTAGATTCTACCACCGAAGCAGCCTGGCGTTGGGCTTAGCCGGTTGCTTCTTGAGACGGAGACGATAAGTTGTTCCGCCGCCAAAGGATACCCTTAATGGGGGAGAATAGTAATGCCAGCAGGAACAACCCGGTGGCGACCAGGACGATGCTGGGGCCTGACGGTAGATCGGCGTAGAAAGACAGGTACAGGCCCAAGACGGTGGCTATGAGGCCCACGGCGACGCTGTAGGCCATGATTGAGGGCATCCGGCGGGCCAGGAGCATGGCGGTAGCCGAGGGTGTGACCAGCAGCGCCAGCACCAGGACGATGCCAACCGCTTTTAGCGATGCCACGGTTGTGACTCCCACCAACACCGGCAGCAAGTATTGCATGAACCGCACAGGGATTCCTGACGCAGCTGACATGGTGGCGTCGTAGGACGTGAACAACAGCTCTTTGTAAAAGGCGGCTATCACAAGGGACACAGCGGCGGCGATGCCCCCGATCAGCGCGACCTCGGCCCAGGATATCCCAAGTACGTTGCCGAAGAGGAGACCGAAGAGGTCGGCCGCATAGCCGGTGACCCGGCTCATCAGGATGATTCCCAGGGCAAAACCGCTGGCAAAAATAATCCCGATGGATGCGTCAAGGCGAAGGTTGGCCCGGCGGCTGATGAAGGTGATGAGTAAGGACGCCGGGATGGCCCAACCCAAGGCTCCCCAGAAGATGTTGCCGCCAAGAAAATACGCCACCGACATACCGGCCAACGACGAATGAGCGACGGCATCTCCCATGAACGCCAGACCCTTCAGGACGACGAAGCTCCCCACCAACGCACAGACCACCGCAGCGAACCCGGCGGCAAGAAATGCCCGCTGCATGAAAGGGAATTCCAGGGGCTCAATCAAGACGTCGATCAAAGCGGGTTGATTCCCTTACTAACGCGAAGCATGCCAAGAGCCAGCGAGAATCGGAACCCCTCCCCGTTCGTCCTGAGCCTGTCAAACGACCCGGCGAGGTGAATCAGGTTGGAGGCATATAGAGCGGACCGCATCACTTGCCCCCGGAGTCGCCGATATCGGAAGGGGGAGCGTGGGAATGATGCTGATAGGCGTAAGCCTGGCCGTCAACGTGCACCAGCAAGAGGTGGGTTCCGAAGGTCTCACCAAGGACATCTTCGTTCAAGACTTCTTCGGGCGTGCCGTAGGCCACCAAACGCCGGTTCAAGCAGGCGGCTTTGTCGCAACGTTGCGAGACGCAGGATAGGTCATGAGTGCTTAGGACAACAGTGGCGCCACCTTCGCGTAGCCGGTCGATGATGTCCAGAAATTGGTGCTGGGCCGTGGCATCCAGGCCGGCCATCGGCTCGTCCAGAAGCAACAGGTCCGGTTGGTTTGCCAACGCCCTGGCTAGAAGTACTCGGCGTCGCTGGCCGCCAGACAACTCGCCGATGAGCCGGTTGCGCAGGTCCAAAATCCCAACCCGTACCAGGGAGTCTTCCGCCGCCTCCCGGTCCTCTTTGGTGGTGCGCCGCAGGAGTCCGCGCCGAGCGTATCGGCCCATGAGTGCGACATCCCCGACGGTAACCGGGAAGTCCCAATCAACCTGTTCCACCTGGGGCATGTAGCCCACCTGGCGGCGGTTGTTGGCAACCGGTTCTCCCAATACCCGGATCCGGCCCTGCCAGGCTGGGACAAGGCCGAGCACGGTCTTTAAAAGAGTCGACTTGCCAGCGCCGTTGGGACCGATTATGCCCAGGATGTCGCCCTTCGATACCCGGAGAGTAACGTCTTCCAACGCCGGATGGCCGTTGTATCTAACCGATAGACCTTCGATGGTTAAGGCCGGCGTTGCAGCCGTGCCGGGTTCGTTCACAACGTTTTGAGCGTGGCTGTGCCCGTTCGTCCTATCATGTGAGTCATCGGGGCCGGGGATCTCGGACGGTTTTACCGGTTGCATCTATATCCTCATCGCCTTCAACGCCTGCCCATATCCTCTGAAGAGGGAGGGGTGCGGAGTTGGTGGCGAAAGCTTCAGTCAGCGAAGCAATGCTGCTAGGTTTTCTGCGTTAAGGCGCATCATGCCGATGTAGGTGGCGGCTCTGCCGTCCAAGACGCCAGAGTAAATGGTCCCAACCTCCACGCCGGTGTCTTCGGCGGCTAGATCGATGACTTTCGATCTGAATTGGGGTTCGGTAAACACTGCGGTGATTCCCTCTTGACGTACCTGTTGCTGCAACTGGGTGATGGCATTGGGAGTGACTCCGCCTGCGTCGTTGCTCACTAGGGCCGAAGTGCGCCATCCGTAGCGGCCGCCAAAGTGGCCGAAGGCGTCGTGATAGGTCACCAGATGTCTTCGGGACTGGGGCACTTCACCAAGTATTCGGCTGATTTCAATGTCCAAGTCCAACAACCGCTGGGCATATTTGTCGGCGCGGTCTCGATATACTTCCGCATTGCCCGGATCGGCGGCGGACAAGCCGTCCTGGATGCGGCGAACGTAATGGACCGCGTTGGCTGGATTCTGCCAATAGTGGGGGTCCGGGCTGCCGGAGAGGGCGGCTAAGCCTTGAGAGGCGACAATGTGGACCGTGCCGTCGCTCATGGCATTCTCTATCATCGGGTTTAGAAAATCGTCCAAGCTGCCGCCATTGGAAACTATGAGTCCGGCCTTGCTGACCTCGATGCTGTCGTTGGGAGTTGTTTGGAAGGAGTGGACATCGGCGCCTGCGGGTATCAGCGCAACGACTTTGGTGCTGTCTCCAGCTACATTCTGTGCAAGGTCAGCCAGCAAGGCGGTGGTGGTTACGACCCGCAACGGCTTATGGGTGTCGGCTGTCACGCCGCCGCATCCCGCCACCGTGACTGCCGCCAAGATTGCCATAGCCAACAGCGCGCCACCGCTGGACGGCAATTCTTTGAACCAGTCAATCATGCGCTGACGACCGGCCAGTCTTAAGTTGTTATCGATGCCTGGTATCAATTAGAAATCCTATTGAGATATAGTATCAATTAGGGGTAAAAAAGAGACTAGACCGTGGCCGCCTGGGGTTGGCAATCATAGCACCGGCCATAGACCTCCAGCCAGTGGCCGCTAAGCTGGAAATTATGAGCCGCCGAGACTTGGTGGAGCAGGTCTTCGATGTCACACCCCAGCAGGTCTTGAGACGCTCCGCATTCGACGCACAGCAGATGGTGGTGGTGCCCCTGATGGCTTAACTGGTAGTGCAGGTTGCCGTCCTCCAAAAGGACCCGGCACAGGGCTCCGGAGTCAACTAGGAGTTTGAGGGATCGGTAAATGGTCGCCCTTCCCACCTCCGGCAATTCCTGGCGAAGTTGTTCGGCGGTGAAGTGCCCCTGCTTCCCAGCGATAGCTTGGGCAACCGCTTTCCGCGGCGACGTTGACCGGTAGCCCTGTTCACCCAGGGTGTCCAGCAGTTGTTCAGCTAGGGGAATCGCTCTCGTTCGAACCATAATGATACCTAGTCTCGTTAATACCTAAACACTATCATGGGAGACTGCCGGGGTCAACGTGCCGGTTGAAAATGAGGTGCTTGTTCGGGGTCGTCATTCCGGCGAAGGCCGGGATCCAGAGAACCTCTATATTTCAGACAGTACGATTGCTCAGACAAGCCCATTAGATCCCCGCCTGCGCGGGAATGACGGGTGCATTGTTGCCTTGGGACCATAACAGCAGATAGATCAACATGTGATTCAAATTACACCGCCCACCGTAAATCAGGCCGGTGAGTGGATCCTTGTGGAAGTTACTAACCGCGGCATAACTGCTTGATTCGGCCGGGGGGAGAGTCGAACTCGGCCGGAAACACGGGCTTGTTGTGTTGCCGACGGCGTAGATCCATGCCACTTATTTCCCGATCAGCGTCTTTACGCTGGTTGGCTTTCTCTATTTTGAAAGCCTGTTGTTTTCGACATCTAGCTGGAGTTGTTCCAGTTCTTCCCAACGTGCGTAGTCCTCAGCCAAAAGCCTTTTCAGATCTTCTAGCCTATCGTTCATGGCAACAATGTCGGCCCTGTCCTTTTTGTAGAGTTCTGGATCTCCCAATGTCTGGAACAACTCCTGCTGTTCCATTTCGAGGCACTCAATAGTCTGGGGCAGTGCATCCAATTCCTTTTGCTCGTTGAACCCTAATTTTAGTTTTGGCCTGGGTACCTGAGCCGGTGGGGTGCGTTGTTTGTTGGCAGGCGCCCTACTCGGTTTTGCTTCCTCGGGGCGCTGACGCAGCCAGTCATCATAGCCACCCACGTACTCCTTCACGACGGAGCCGCCTTCAAAAACGACGGTGCTCGTCACGATGTTGTTGATGAACGTCCTATCATGGCTGACGAGGAGAATCGTTCCTGTGTAGTTAATCAAGAGGCCTTCAAGAAGGTCAAGGGTCTCGATATCAAGGTCGTTGGTGGGTTCATCCAGTACAAGGAGATTGGAGGGCC
>CAXEOX010000003.1:0-70225 GCA_963997925.1 uncultured bacterium | reverse complement strand
GGAAGAAAAAGTTGGTGGAGCTGGAGAGACTCGAACTCTCTACCTCTTCAATGCCATTGAAGCGCTCTCCCGGGTGAGCTACAGCCCCATCATGGGTGCGGTGGTCGTTGGGGCGCTCTCCCGGGTGAGCTTTAGCCCCAAAGAGCGCACCCGTGCGGGTGCGCTCTTCCAATATAGCAAACGGGCATTATGCCCGCAACCGCCCAAGGCGGCTCTTTAGCCCTTTTTCGTGAACTTGACCACCGTTCGGCCCTCGCTCCCCTCGTAAGGTTCAACCACATAGATATCTTTGTGGGAGTCTACCCAGATACCGTGGCAGGACCGGTGCGTCAGGTCGCCCCATTGGGCCAGTATTTCGCCGTCCATGTTCAGGATGCTAACCAGACCGCCGTTGTGCTCAGCTACGTAACAGATGTCCTCGTCGTCTACGAACATCACCGCAGCGCCGATAAGCTTGCTGGGCCAGGTGGTGATGTGGGCTCCGTCTTGGCTGAAGACCTGGATGCGATCGTTCTCTCGGTCAGCGATGAGCAGGCGTCCCTTGCTGTCGATCCAGGCGCCGTGGGGAAGGTTAAACTCGCCCGGTCCGGATCCCGGACCACCCCAGGACTTGATGAGCTTCCCATCGGCGGTGAACTTGTGGACCCGGGCGTTGGCGTAACCGTCGGCGATGAATACCTCACCGGCGTCGTTGATGGCGATGCCTGCGGGTAGGTTGAATGGGTCTCCGCCGTGGGTGACTTCGGTGTAGCCGTTGGAACTGAACACCGAGTTGTCGGCGCCGGTGTCCGACCGGAAACCCGCAGTGCCGATGGTCATCAACAACTTGCCGTCTGAGGTGAATTTCATAATCTGGCCACCGTTTCTCTCAACGAGCCAGACGTTGTCTTCTTTGTCCAAGATTATGGCGTGGGGGAAGAGAAATAGCCCGGCTCCCCAAGAGGACAGGTAGTTGCCTTCACGGTCGAAAATAATTACCGGATGGTCCGGGTCCCGGTTGAAACAGAAGACCCTGTCTTGGGAGTCGCCGTACACGGCGCAGGCGGGCATCTTCCACCCGTCCGGCACTTTGGCCCAGTTCACGTCCATCTCGTAGGTATATTTGCCGCTGCCTACCGTATTTGCCGTGGTCATTGGTTACACCTCAATCTTTTAATCTATCTATTAATATCTATCTTCAGAAAGCGCCGATGCCCGGTGTCTTCACTCGGACACTGTACACAGAACTGCCGGGAGTTGTGTATAGGGTGCGAAGGTCCGAATCTCCGAAGGCGACGTTTCTCGGGACTTCCGGGCCTCGGATTATGCCAACAACTTCGCCCGATGGCTCGACGACCCAGATGCCGCCGGAGCCGACGCAAAAGACGCGGCCCAGAGTGTCTACTTTCATCCCGTCGGGCACACCCTCTTCCGCCGAAGACATGTCGCAGAATACCCGGTTGTTGCTAAGGGAGCCGTCTGCCGCAACATCGAAGGCCCTGATTTTGCGGTGGGTACAGACCGCCCCGGTCTCGGCCTCTTCGAAGCACCGCTCGTCCAGTCGACTGATTGCCACGTAGAGTATCGACTCGTCGGGAGAGAAAGCCAGCCCGTTGGGATACTCGCATTCCTCGGTGGCCACGCGCAATGTGCCGTCGGGAAAGATGCTGAATACTCCGTAGAAATCCATCTCCCGTAACGCAGGTTCCAGCCGTAGGCCAGGGTCGGTGAAGTAGATAGTTCCATCGGACCGGCAAACCACGTCATTGGGCTTGTGGAACCGTTTCCCCTCATACCGATCCACGACGGTGGTAACGGTACCGTCGTCGTCCATCCGGGTGAGGCGCCGATGGTCGGCTCCTTCGCACATCAGCAGCCGCCCTTGGCGGTCCAGGGTGCAACCGTTGCCCTCGCCGGTGCCATCCCGCAGCACGGATACTCCGCCGCTGGGGTCCCATCGCAACAGACGCCCTTCCAAGTCTACGAAGGTCAGGTAGCCCTCTTTGTGCCACAGTGGACCCTCGGTTCTCCCCATGTCGCTGGCGATGAGAGTGTGCTCACCCGTTTCTAGGATGCTGGAAAGGTCGTCAGGCATGGGTGCCTCCAAAGGTGACGGAATGGGCGGATTATACCAGCCGCCCCAGGCTGGTGTACATCGGGGATTTGGCGAGGGTCCTACGTTGATTGACCGGGCCGTGCGCCTCCACTACAATTCGGCTCTCAGGGACGCCAGGTTATCCAAGTGACTCGGAATGAGGAGCCGCAATGAGCACCAAGCCAACCTATGACGACTTGCTTAAGGACATCACCGACCGGGCCAAAGCGCTGTGGGGTGAGGGCAAGGCTGCAGAGATGACGGCGGCGTTGGAGTCGACGGCGCGCCAGATGGTGGATATAGACCGGGTTATGCCCAGAGTCGATGTGGAGCCGGGATTTTATCAGTAGAACGTTCAGATCGGGTTTAGAACGCTGACAACTACTCTAGTTTAAGAGGTAAGAGGTAATAAGATGCCGGAGCCATTTCAGCTTTCCGTTGCCGAAGCCGCCGGGGAGATTCGCCAAGGAAACCTGTCTCCCGTCGAGTTGGCCCAATCTCTATTGGCCAGGATAGATGCCTTGGACCCTTCGTTGAAAGCCTGGGTGACCATCGACCGGGAAGAGGTGCTGAGCGAGGCAAAAAGGCGGGAGGATGAACTCGGGCAAGGCGGCCCGAAAGGTCCCATCCACGGAGTTCCCGTGGGACTAAAAGACATCTATTACACCGCTGGTATGTTGACGGCCTGCGGATCCCGCATCAACGCTGATTTTGTGCCTGACTATGACGCCACGACGGTGTCCCGGATCAAGGGCGCCGGTGGAATTATCCTGGGGAAGGCGGTAACCACCGAGTTCGCCATGTCGGACCCGTCTCCTGCCGTCAATCCATGGAATGCAGCCCATACTCCCGGCGGTTCCAGCAGTGGGTCGTCGGTGGCCGTGGCGGCTCGGATGTGCGCCGCTGCCCTGGGTTCTCAAACCGGTGGCTCTACCTGCCGCCCGGCGGCTTACAACGGCATCGTTGGTCTTAAGCCCACCTACGGGCGAATCAGCCGCTACGGCGTGGTGCCGGTAAGTTGGTCGCTGGACACAGTGGGAATCTTGGTGCGGACCGTGGCGGACGCCGCAGTGATGCTCCAAGTGTTAGCGGGTCACGACCCTCAAGACCCAGGTTGTCCCGACCAACCGGTCCCGGATTATCTGGAGGAGATGGGCCGCTTGAACGGCCCGCCCCGCATCGGCTTGATAAGAGAGTTCTTCTATGACCAGTCCACAGTGGAAGTCCGCAGCCATACCGATGCGGCGGTGGAAAAACTGGCAGAGGCCGGCGCAATCATCCAAGAGATAAGCTTGCCCGAGAGCTTTTCATCGGCCCATAGCTGCCAACGGGTGGTCAGCAACGTGGAATGCGCTGCTTTCCATGAAGAGTCCTATCGGGACCGGGCTGATGAGTTCGGACCAAGGATCCGGTCCAGCATCGAAGTGGGGATGCTGATTCCCAGCGTCCGCTACGTGCAAGCCCAGCGTGCGCGACGCCAGTTCCGGGCCGATATGATGGCGATGGTTCAGCAAGTAGACGTTGTGCTCATGCCGGGCATCCAGGCCCCGGCTCCTCGCGATCTAAACACCACTGGCAATGCCATGTTCCAGCAGCCTTGGACGTCTTCGGGCTTGCCCAGCATCGTTGTACCGTCGGGGCTGGCCGAAGACGGTCTTCCCCTCGCTATACAGTTGGCCGGGTTACCCTGGGATGAAGGGAAGCTGCTGGCCGCCGCTGGTTGGTGCGAATCCGTTCTTGGCGTCAACTTGTCTCCTCCGGATTATTCGTAGCAGGGCGGCCGAATCACCGCTCCTAACCATCCAGACATCAGGAACCATTTTCCGTCGACCAGCATCTTATTTACTGTGCCTATCGTTTGGTGGCCTGTTTGGGCTTGTGTTGCCCTCCAATCGGTAAACCAGGCAGGGATGAATGGCCAACGGAGAATACGATCTAATCATAATTGGCGCCGGATTCGCGGCCCAGCTGGGTCTAAAGGTGGCCCTGGCCGAGAAGAATCGGGTCGGCGGTGACTGCACCTGGACCGGTTGCGTCCCCAGCAAGTCCCTCCTCAAAGCAGCCAAGATAGCCCACGATATGCGGAACGCTCACCGCTTCGGGATCGATGCGACGGAGCCGCAAGTCGACCTCAAAGCGGTGATGCGCGGGTAAAGAGTGCTGTTGAGGAGGTTTATCGAGCGGAATCTCCCGAAAAGCTGCGGGCTTCGGGGATCGACGTGTTCCTGGGTCCCACTCGCTTCCTCGACGATCACAACATCGAAACCGGCGGCGAAACCCTTACCGGACGCCGCTTCCTTATCGCCACTGGTGCACGGCCCGCTATCCCTCCTATCTCCGGCATCGATGACGTAGATTTCTTGACCTATGAGACTCTCTGGGACCTTGAGGAACTGCCCCGGCGTTTCATCGTTATCGGGGGAGGTCCGATAGGTTGCGAGATGGCTCGGGCTTTCTGCCGGTTGGGGTCTAACGTAACTCTGTTGGAAGCTGGGCCTCGCATATTGCCCCAGGACGAACCGGAAGCCGGTGACCTTATCCCCTCGCGTTTGATGGATGACGGAGTTGACCTTCGTCTCAATGCCATGGTCGATAGATTGTGGCAGAACGGCGATACGATTCACGTTGGGATGGATGGACAAGAACTAGAGGGAGATGCCCTACTTGTCGCAGTGGGCCGCCGCCCCATGTTGGACGACCTGGAACTGGACAAGGCCGGAGTGGTGTATAGCCCCAGCGGCATCCAAGTAAATAGCCGGATGCGCACCAATCGGCGGCACATCTACGCCGCCGGAGACTGCGCCGGCGGATACCAGTTCACCCACTACGCCGCTTGGCAAGGCTTCATGGCAGTGCGTAACGCGTACCTGCCCCTGAATGAAAAAGGCGTCTTGGACCTGGTGCCGTGGTCTACCTTCACCGATCCGGAGGTGGCTCATACCGGATTGACCGAAGCCCAAGCTCGGTCCAAGTTCGGGCAGGGAGTTTTGGTGTGTAACTGGCCATTGGAGAAGGTAGACCGCGCGCTGACTGACGGAGACGCCACCGGATTTGTGAAGCTGATTCATAAGGCAACGGGACCATTCTGGGCGTTACCATGGCCGCTCCCCGGGCCGGGGAGATGATTCAGGAATGGAGCCTGGCCATCGATCAAGGTTTGAAGACCGGAGCGCTGGCTAACTCCATCCATGTCTACCCTACCTACGCTACGGCTAGCATGCAGGTGGCAGCGGACATACGGGTGGAACAGATCCTCTCCGGAACGATGGGACGGGTTATGCGGGGAATGGCACGGTTGGCGCGCTGATTGGATGAGAATTAAGGGGGAGGGCGATTATTCCCGATCGTGCTCAGGCTCTTGTTGTTTTCACGCCTCTTTATCATTCCTTCAATCGCGGCTTTGGCTGAGACTGGGTCGTAGCCGAAATCCACGGCATAGGTCGTAATCTTCTGGGCCTCCAAGTCCCTTCCTTGCCAGGCATAGACCAGGGCTTTTCCCATGTAGGCTTCCGCGACGCTGCTAAGCATAGCGGCCCTTTTCCGTGAACCGAGTCCGCTGATTAGCTGAGACCTCAGGCTGATGGCTTCGTTGTAATCCACCACGGCGTGGCCCAGGTCGCCCTTCGCAAAGTAGGCATCTCCGCGCTTTTGGTGGGCCTGAAGGTTATATCTGTTGATTTCTATAGCCTTGTCGTACTCCGATATGGCCAGATCCAGGAGGCCGCCTTCATGAAGTTCGACTCCGGATTCAAAAAGAAGGTCGTCGGGCGGAATCTCCGTGGGCAGGGGTTTTATCAGGAAATATATAAGTACAACAATGAACGGTGAGAGCATTACGCCACCCATTAACACCTTGATTCCAAAGAATGGCTTCACCGCTTCTTATCTTTCCCCTTTATCGACTATCCAGGCGTGTTGTTTCTAGGAGTCTAGATCCGCCTTGGGCCGCCCAGCCCCGAGGCGCAACTTCCCCCATCGATTCACGCCGAAATGCCGCAGCGTTCCACCGTGTGGCGGATGGAGCTACTGATACATATTCGGCACATAAGCGAGTTTTCTAACATATCATCTAGCCGATCTGGCGGATCTCCGGGAGATTGAGGAGCGCAAAAGAGTAGGGCCTCACCAAGATGGTAGGCCCTACTTTCGATTCTTTGGCACCGGACTGGCCGGTTAAATCAACTTTGGAACTGCGTCTATGCCTCTCTAAAAGACTGCCATGGGGTTAACCGGGGAGCCGGTGGTGTTGTGCAGGACCAATGGTCCGATCGATATCATGAACTCCCACCTGTTCCGGTCGCGGCAGGCCTGAGCAACTTCTTCCAGGTCGGCGTTGTCCAATATCCAGATGCCCATGGCGGTGATGCTGACCTGGTGTATGGGCATCGCGCATTTGACGTATTGGGCCGGGCCTACGTCGTTGCCGGTGTCCGAGCCTAGCATGGCGATGTCCCGTTCGTGGAACAGGGGCAAGCATGCCGCTTGGCAAGCGGTGGAACCCAGCGACCGGTCCACCGGGCCTTCAACGTTGCGGCGGTGTAACTGCCCGGTCCGTATGAGCAGTACGTCCCCTGGCTCCACCTTAAAACCGCATCGTTCTTCCGCAGCCAGGATGTCCTCGGGCATGACGCCCTCCCCCCTTTCCATCCAGTCTATGCCCCTAATCATCGGAACATCCACCAATATCGCCCGGGTTAGGATGCCCTTTTTAGCTTCTTCGACCGAGCCTACCGTGGCGCCCATGCTGGTGGAAACCATGTGGGCCGGTTTGCCATTAAAGGTTTTGCCTTCCCAGAAAAAGTGGGCGAGGCTATCCACGTGGGTGATGGTATAGCCATGAAATATCATGCCGAAGAAGTCGGTCGCCGCTTGGTTCGTCCGAGCACTGACTTTATCGCCACTGGCCCATCCTTCTCCGCTTTCCACCATGAAGTGGATCGGCGGATTGGGTGCGTCGATGCTGGCCTCGAAATTGACCGTCCGGGAAAGCGAGATGCGCTCCCCCTCCTGAACCAAGGATATGGCTCGTTTAACTTGCTCGGTGGTTATCAGGTTCAGAGCGCCTAGCTGGTCGTCGGCCCCCCAACGGCCCCAATTTGACAATGATTTGAAATAACCCAGTACTTCGTCTTCCGTAGGTATATTGGCCTGCATGTTGATGTGTCTCCTTGGTTCTTTGGAATGCCGATAGCTGAAATCTGAATGCTGATGGCTTTTGCTAACTACGGCTCATCGGCGGAGATAGCTCCACTCCAAGCACGTTTTCGCACCACCGGGCCGCCGCCAGCAACTTGGGCTCGGAGAACGGAGCCGAGGCGAGTTGGATGCCAAAGGGCAGGCCTGAAGCCGCCAAACCCGAAGGGATTGTTATCACGGGGAGCCCACAAGACGTCCACGGACCCTGGAACATGGTATTGCCGGTGTTCGTGATGTCGGGTAGGGCGGGTGTCGGCGTTGATGGTGTCAGCAGCACGTCGGCTTTCCCGGCGAGCGCCTGCATCTCGGCGGTGAATTGCTGGCGGCGCTCCAAGGCCCGGGAATAGGTCTGACCGTCGGTTGCCAGACCCTGGCGTAACATCTCTCGCAACTTGGGCTGGTAGTCCTGGGACTGGCGCTCGTACATGGGCTGATGGAACGCGGCCCCCTCCACCGCCATGATGGTTCTCTGATCCTCCATAGCGGTGTCGATGCTGTCAGGCAAAGGAATCTCTTCAATCGTTGCTCCGGCCCGGCTGAGTTGATCCACGATGCCATCGGTGTGTTTCCGGGTTTCTTCGTCGGAGTTGTCATAGAAGAAGCGGCGGATGAGGCCGATGCGGGGCGCTGAATGGGAAGCCAAGCCAGCCATGAAGTCGTCTGCGGGCAGGCCAACGGTTATCGGCTCGTTGGGGTCGGCCACCGCCATCACTTGCATCAGCAGGGCGGCGTCTTCCACCGACCGGGCCATCCAACCAACATGGTCCAACGACCAGCTAACCGGGATGACACCGTAGCGGCTGACTCGACCGAAGGTCGGCTTGAAGCCCACCACTCCGTTATAAGAAGCCGGTCGCAGAACCGATCCGACTGTTTGGGATCCCAGGGCAGCGGGGCACATCCGCGTGGCCACCGCCACCGCCGATCCGCTGCTGGAGCCGCCGGGAGTGTGGGCCGGATTCCAAGGATTCTTGGTGGGCGACGGGTCCATGCAGGCGAATTCGGTGGTCACCGTTTTGCCCATCATGATTGCCCCGGCGTTTTTCAGCAGAGTCACCGTGGTGGCGTCGTATTCCGGAACGAATCCTTCATATACCTTGGAACAGGCGGTTGTGGGGATGCCCGCCGTATAGTAGATGTCCTTCAGGCCTATGGGTACGCCGTGGAGGGGGCCAACGTTCACGCCCTTCTCCAGTTCCTCCTGCTTCTGCTGAGCGTCGGCCAGCAAGGCCTCCCGGTCCAGGTATACCCATGCGTTTAGGCTGGGCTCCAGGGAGTCATATTGGCTGAGCAGAGACTCTACCAGTTCCACTGGCGACAGGTCCCGGCTTTTGATTTGTTTAGCCGCTTCTACGGCGGTAAGATTGAAATGTTGTGGCATGGCGATTCTCCCTATGTTCCAGATTGATCGGGTTACAAGTCACCGGATACCGCGTCTCCGAAGTCGCGGCTCATGATGGCCGCGCTCCTTTTGTCACCCCGAGCGGAGCGAGGGGTCTCAGATCTAGGGTAAACGGGCGTACCATCGCAGGGCCATGTCCTCCCAGAGCGGATTAACCGACTCTATCAGGGCAACTTTCTTGCTTCTGCGCCAAGCTTTCAGCTGCTTTTCACGGGAGATTGCGGCTCCGACATCCGAAGTTTCCTCATGGTACACCAGCTTTGTGACTTTATACTTTTTTGTGAACCCGGCGATGAGCCCAGACTTGTGCTCATATACTCTACGTTCAAGATTGTTTGTAACCCCTACGTATAGGGTTTTGCCGCGGCTGGCCATGATATAAACGTAGTACTGGTGCCTCACGTGTTATCCGCCGGTCCAGAGATTCCTCTTCGCTGCGCTCATCGGAATGACAAGGAAACTGGCTCCTGGGAATGACGGGGATACCGGCTTACCGCTCTTCCGCGCGTTCTAAGGCGTGAGGGTCGATACGGATTTCCTAGTTTAGATCGGCGGACGGCGGGTGTGCCATTCGGTTGCTTGCTCGTAGGCGTGGGCCACCCGAAACAGGGTCCCTTCGTCGAAAGGCTTGCCCGCTATCTGGAGGCCCACCGGCAGTTGCTGGCTGGTAAAACCGCAGTTGATGGACAGGGCCGGAGTGTTGGCCAGGTTGAATGGGGCGGTAAAGCTGCGGCGGCCCGCCAATCCGTCCAATACCTGCTGTTTGCTGTCTATGCCTGCCTTTGTTGGTATGAGGGACGCGGGTATGGACGAGGTCGGCATGACCAGCACATCTACTTTTTCCAGGGCTTCCAAGATCTGCTGCCGCAAAACTTGCCGTAGCTTAATGGCTTTTTGGTGAGCTTGGGCGGGGATGATGCTTCCGGTCAGCAAGCGTATCTGGTTGTTATGGTCGTACTCGCCCAGGTGTTCGTCGATGCCTTGCCGGTGCACGCCGGCTGCATCGGTCAAAATGATGGTGTTGGATATGGCAGCGGAGTGAACGATGAGGGGTATCGATACTTCTTGAATCACCGCTCCAAGCTCTCCCAAGACCGATATTCCCTGAACCACTCTGTCCCGAACCTCAGGGTCCACGGCGTCGGTATCCACCCTTTCCTGAATCACTCCAACCTTGAGACCGCGAATGTCGCCGGTCAGCATGGACAGATAATCTGGCACCGGCACGTCCCAGGTTGACGGGTCTTTGGGGTCGTATCCGGCGATGGCCCCGAGAGTTATTGCGCAATCGGCGGTGGTTCGGGAGATAGGGCCTACGATATCCATGGACCAGGAAGCGCCCAGCACGCCATAGCGGCTGACCCGCCCCCAGCTTGGCCGGATGCCAACTAGACCGCAAAAGGAGGCCGGGCCGCGGATGGACCCTCCGGTATCCTCTCCTAAAGAAGTAGCGCATAGGAAAGCAGCAGTGGCGGCCCCGGATCCGCTGCTGGATGTCCCCGGGTTTCTTGACATATCCCAGGGATTATGAGGAGTGCCGTAAGGATGATGGAAGGCATCTCCAGAGGCGAATTCGCTCATGTTCAGTTTCCCAAGCATCACCGAGCCGGCAGCCTTGAGATTGGCTACCACGGTGGCGTCCTCGTCGGGAACCAAGTCCTTGAGGATGTTCGATCCACCGGTGGTACGAATGCCTTTGGTGTAGAACTGGTCCTTAACCGCCACCGGCAATCCGTGCATCGGGCCCCGGTAGTTACCTGCGCTGATTTCCTGCTCGGCTTGCCTGGCTTCGGCCAAGGCTTCGTCTCGGCAGACGGTGATGTAAGAGTTCAGTTTTTCATCTACCTGTCCAATGCGGTCCAGATAGGCCTGGGTGGCCTGAACCGGCGAAACCTCGCGGGACTTAATCAGGACCGATAATTCGGTGGCAGGTAGAAAAGGAATCTCGTTAGAGTCCATTCTGGTAAAACTCCTTTGATGGCCTGGGGCAAAAACGATGTCTGAGAAGGCTCGTTGGGTGGTCGAATCACGCCTATTGTGCCCATGCGAGTGAGGCTTGTCAAATAGAGGTTACTGCTATAATTGGCGTTGATACGTTGGAGAAATAAGCAACGATATTCGTGGGAATATCTGTCCTAGTAGAGCCTTAGCGTACCGGAAGAGGTGACAATATGGATCAATGGGCGGGAGTCGTACTGGCGGCGGGCCACGGTAAAAGGATGAAATCGCGCCTTACCAAGGTGTTACACCGGGTGTGCGGCAAAGAGCTTGTTCGCTATCCAGTTGATCTCATGAAGGAATCCGGGGTCACCCGTGTGGTGGTGGTAGTGTCCCCCGGCAATCGCCAGGCCGTCCAGGAACTACTGGGGAACCAGGTAGAGTACGTCACCCAAACGGAAGTGAAGGGTACCGGCGATGCGCTCAGCAAAGCCAAAGTACTTTTGCAAGGACAGGCGGAGAACGTTCTGGTGTTGACCGGAGATGCCCCGCTAGTCAGGCTGGAGTCGGTTAAGCCACTGATGGCTGCTCACGCCGATTCGTCTCGGGATATGACCTTCCTAACCTGCAGAACCGCGTCGGCTAAAGATTTTGGCCGGGTGGCGCGGAACGAGAAGGGACAGGTAGTAAAGATTGTCGAAGCTGCCGACCAGACCGGCTTCACCGACGAGATTACCGAAGTTAACGGGAGCGTGTACTGCTTCCGGGACGGATGGCTCTGGGAAAATTTAGGTGATATTCCAACGGCGGCCAACGGGGAGAAATACATCACGTCCCTGGTTGAGATAGGTTCTTCCCGCGATGGAGCCGTTGAAGCGAACCTGACCGAGGACCCCGCAGAACTCATGGGAGTGAACGATCGCCTTCAACTCTCTCAAGTAGAGGAGATTCTTCGCCAGCGGATACGGGAACAGTGGATGCTCTCCGGGGTGACGATGCCGCACCCTGCGTCGGTGTACATCGATGCTGGAGCGTCCATCGGTCAAGACACCGTCATTCTACCCAATACATCTATAGTAGGGTCTTCGGTTATCGGAGAAGACTGTGAGATTGGCCCCAACTCGGTGATCCGCGATTCTACGATAGGCCGCGGTTGCCGGGCCACCGCGTCGGTATTGGAAGAAGCGACGATGGAAGACGGGGCGAACATCGGGCCGTTCAGCCACCTCCGTCCCGGAGCTTACCTGGAATCCGGAGTTCACCTCGGTAACTTTGTTGAGGTGAAGGAGAGCCGCTTTGCCGCCGGGTCTGTCATGGGACACTTCGGCTACGTTGGGGACGCCTCGATTGGCGCGGAAGCTAACTTGGGAGCCGGTATGGTCACTTGCAACTATGACGGCAAGGACAAGCATCGGACAAACATAGGCGAAAAGGCGTTCATCGGCTGCGACACCATGTTGGTGGCTCCGGTGACCGTTGGCACTGGCGCGACTACCGGCGCAGGGTCCGTTGTGACCAAAGACGTTCCGGCGGGTAGACTCGCGGTGGGAGTACCTGCTAGAATAAGAGTTAGCTAACCTGAGACCAACTGACCTCCTGGTAGGCAAAATAGGCGAATCCCGATGGCGGCTCGCAGGCACCCAGGAGGGTGAGGGTTTTGGACACAGACAACGTACCATTAGCAATAATACTGGCCGTATCTCTTCCCCTTTTCTCTTTCTTCAGCCTGGCTCAGCATTCGATTGACACGCCGGGCGGCACTTTCAGAAACCGTGCGTCTCTCCAAAAGGCAGGGTTTGTCCTCCGTTGGTGTAGATATGCCTGCGTGATTGCCGTCGCCTTGTCGGTATTGGTGCTGGCCAACATTCAAGCCGGTGGCTGGTTGCCAGGTTCGGTTTTCGCACTTGCTATCCTGTTTGTTCTGCTGGCTGTTGATTGGGCCGCTTCCTTCGTCGTACTCAAAAACCCCTCCCAGGCAGAAGCTCTCTGCCGCCCCTTGACTAGTATATTGTTTGGCCGCCGGCCGTTGGCGCCTGTAGGAAACGGCCATAGTTCCAACGGTGGGGACGGTGCCGGAGACGTTCAAAGCGAGGAGTTTTCCGAGAACCAAGAACCGGTGATAACGGAAGAGGAGTTGGTTAGCCTAGACCATCGGGACCGTGAGATGCTCCGGTCCATACTAAAACTGGACGTTACGACAGCCAGGGAAATTATGGTCCCCCGTCTGGACATGGTGGCGGTGGGAATCGATTCATCACTGATATTCGTCGCGGAACAAATGGTTCAAGGCGGACATAGCCGCATACCTGTTTTCGAAGAGTCCATCGACCACATATTGGGAATCGTGCACTCCAGGGAAGTGCTGGCCGCCATGGCCTCGCCCGATTCGAATCAAAACCTTCGAGACCTCCTTAACCCGGCATTTTTTATCCCGGAAACGAAGCGGTTGGATGACTTGCTTGAGGAGTTGAAGGATAAAGGCATCCAGATGGCCATCGTGGTCGACGAGTACGGTGGCACCGAAGGCGTTCTCACCATGGAGGACCTGTTAGAGGAAATCGTTGGGGAGATCGAAGACGAGTTCTCCCGGACACGGGAATCCGAACTGGTTCATCTATCAGACGGTGGAGTCCTAGTCGACGCGGGAGTGCCGACTGAAGATATAGAGGAGCTGTTCTCAACCACCATCGATAGCGAGGTTGTGGATACGGTGGGCGGCTACGTATATCAGATGCTTGGCAAGATACCTTCTACTGGCGATGTGGTGAACACGGACCATCTACGGATCGAAGTGGTTTCCATATTGGGGCGCAGGCTACGCAAACTTAGGATCAACCGCATAGGCGTGGACGCTTCCACCCCGGCCGATTAGCTGGTCCAGAGTGCCTGGTCCGGATCCGGGCCTGCTAGGATGTCTCCGTAGAATAGGATGAGGGCGGGTCAAAGACCCGCCCTCATTGCGTTTGTTCCTAGTGAAGCCTTGGCTTACTTTACGCCGATCAGCTCCCCGCTGACAATCAGACGATGGTCATAGACCAGCCGCGGCACGCAAGAGACCAGATGTAGAGTGGCCTGTCCGGTGTCGTGAAGCGTCATTTCTTCTTGAGGCACTACCCGTGACGACGTTATGCGGTACAGGTACTGACGCTCTCCGTTCGACGTGACTACGAACACGTCCTCGCCGTTCTGTAGCATGCCGGGAATCTTGCTCAGGTTCAGGAACACTGAGCCTTCTCCCTGGATGGGGCTCTCCGTATGCCCGAAGAACCAACCGCTTCCGGCTTCGCCTGCGTTGGCGGTTTCCGGAATATGGCCCACTGTATTGGCGGGCGTCTCGTAGGCCCGGCTTCCTCCCAGATCCAAGATTGCCAGCTCGTCGATTCCGGAATCCACGTCGATGGACGGGATGATGAGCCGGGTAGCCACAGACCCGCTGTTTAAGGCCAACCCTTGGTCTAGGTCAACTGCGTTGAACCCCTGAAGCAGTATCCGCTCCCGGTACGAGGCGGACTCGTAGGAGAGGGGGTTGCTCCAGAAGGAAGCTTGCAGCGATTCTCCCGGGAAAAGCTGCTGACCGCTTATAACCGAGGCCGGCATAACCAGCCTCGGGTTAGACGGCCCGCTCGCCGATACAGAATCTTCTCCTGGTTCGGCGGAGGCCACTCCTACGATCACCTTAGGTCCTGATGAACCTGCCGACGCGCCTCCGGGTGCAACTCCGGTAGCCTGGACTGCCGGTGCAACCGTCTGGTTAGAAGATTGCCCCTCTGATGCTCCTGACGTTGAAAGCGAGTACACGCCTTCCTGTCCAGGATCTACTAAAGCTTCGGCTGCCGAGCCTTGGCTACCGGGACCGGTGCCTATCTTGGCAGCCGTCTCTGGGAGCGTGACATTTAGGCTATCCAGGTCGGCATGTGCCTTGGCCGCGTAACCGTAGTAGGCTCCGCTGGTCGCCAGCAGCATTGCGCCAAAGACAAAAATAAATATTCCTGATACGTTGAAGAACCGGCGCTGCAGCCGTCTGCGGAGTAGTAAATAGTCGTATCCTGCTTCCATATCACCTCCTTTTGCTGAAATCGTATCCATCTACACATTTACTCTATCGATAGCCTTCGTGACAGACAAAGGGAAAATAAAGTCACAAAGACGAGTGGGAGTTAAGGGCAGACGGGAATCGCGGGGAGCTTCTACCGGGCTCGGGGAACGTGATTAGCGCCGGGGGTGATCGGCTCGTTCAGGTAGATGTCGCCGTTGCGAATCTTAACGTTGAAGCCACAGTCCGGGTTTGTGCAAACCCAGGCTTTGTAGTGTACCGCCGCTCCTTGACCACCATAGTCGGATAACGGTACCAGTTGGCCCACATTACACTTTAGGCACTTGGGTATCAATCCCTCTTCCACTTATACCACCTCCCAGGTTGGATTAAGGCCGAGTATATCATCGTTTTTTGAATGACAACTAGCAAAATTTTAACGGTGATTCACTATTTTGCTTAAATGTAATGCGTATATCGGCCTTAATCGCCCCAGTATCGAGGCAATCGACAACGTTATGTTTACTCGAGGAAGTCCTTTAGTTTACGAGACCGGGTGGGATGGCGCAGTTTCCTCAATGCCTTCGCTTCGATCTGACGGATCCGTTCACGGGTCACGCCGAACTCGCGTCCGACTTCCTCCAATGTACGGCTGCGTCCGTCCTGTAATCCGAACCGGAGCTGCAACACCCTGGCTTCCCGCTCGGTTAGGGTGTGGAGGACCTCATCCACCTGCTCTTTAAGCAGTTGGAAAGACGCTGCGTCCGCAGGCGCGGGAGCGTTGCGGTCTTCTATGAAGTCTCCCAAATGGGAGTCTTCTTCCTCACCGATGGGGGTTTCCAAGGAGACGGGCTCCTGGGATATCTTCAGTATCTCCTCTACCTTCTCCGGGCCAAGCTCCATGGCCTCGCCGATTTCCTCGGGCGTCGGCTCCCGGCCATATTCCTGTAGCAGCCGACGGTGTTGGCGCATGAGTTTGTTGATGGTTTCCACCATATGCACCGGAATCCGTATCGTTCGAGCTTGGTCGGCTATCGCCCGGGTGATGGCCTGGCGGATCCACCAAGTAGCGTAGGTGCTGAACTTGTAACCCTTGCGGTAATCGAACTTCTCAACCGCTCTGATTAAGCCGATGTTGCCTTCCTGAATCATGTCCAGCAGGGCCATACCCCGGCCGATGTACTTTTTGGCGACGCTGACTACCAAACGCAGGTTTGCTTCGGTCAGGTGGGCCTGAGCCCGCGACGTCTCCGCATGGATGCGGTTGAAATAGGCCCTGAATAGGGGGTCCAACCGCTGTAGTTCGGCATAGCAGCCCGGCTGCCTCAAGGTGGCGTCCAGATCGCTTAGTTGGCAATCTTCCAGCACGTCGATGGCGTCCGGGGGCAGCAGCCAACTGTTCAAGGATAGATGGACGACTTGAAGGTAAAGACCTTCCACGTCCTCTCCCATGGATTCGGCCGCAGCGGCTAGCATCTCCGGGGATACTTCGGCGTCGATGGCCGCCCGCAGTTTCGGGTGATCTGTCACCTGGGACAATGTAAGGTTGGCCGGCAATCCCAATTGTTCGCCAAGGGCCGCCAAGAGATGCGACGCCGCAATCAAACGGCGGAGCAGGCCGCAGGTGATTTCCCAAGGCCTGGGTTGGCGGCTTTCAAGACCGGTCAGTTCGTTCTGCAGGGCTGTTAGGTGCTTTCCACCTTCAATCTTACGAGCCAGAGAGCGTTCGTCTTTGGAGGTAAGCAATCGTACTCGGCCAATCTCCCGCAGGTACATCCTTACCGGATCGTCCAATACCTCTACGGTTTCAGTTTCCGGTTCCCAGTCCGAGTCCTCTTTATCGGATTCTTTGGACGCGGTGGGAGAGTCGTCGGAAGAGTCGTCAGCCGAGTCCTTGTTCTTCTCGTCGGTTGCGGTCCCATCCCATTGCTCGTCCGGGTTCTGGGCGACCATGGTCGAGGATAGATTGGTTATACCGTTGGATTCGACCATCGAGTCGTCGTCTTGACGGGCTTGCACGCCGCGGAAAATCTCCACGATCGCATCGCCGTCACCGTCGCGAGGCTCCTCGCTGCCTTCTAGAAACTCTTCAGGGTTGAGATTGCTTTCGTTCTTACGTCTTGGCATTATTTACCTCTGGCTGTACTTTCTTGAAATACGGAATTGCGCAGGTTTTGATTCATTTTTATCCGTTGGTTGATCTCAAGGACATCTAGGTGAGAGTCCTCCATTATATCTGTCGATGACTCCGAGAATCTGATTTCCTCTTCCGCTTTTAATTCAACTAGATAGCGGGACTCCAATCGAATCACGACATCCCGAAATGCGGCCTGACGGCTTAATGGATCCAGCGGGGGCATTTCTTTGTTCAACAAAGCGTCCAGCCGGGATGTTAATTCCTCTTCCACCAACCCCGAAAGGGATGCTGCCGAAGACTCGCCCTGCCGTCCCTGGCACACCCGGACCCATTGATTGAAGATTTCCCGATTCTCCATCTGACGGAAATACTCTGGCTGCAGGCCTTCGGCGCTTTCTTCCAAATCGGGTTCATGGAGCAACAGTGTTAGGCAGTACTCCTCCAAGGGGTCCCCATCCGGACCGGTAAAAGTCAGGCCGGAGGCTGGGCGAGTGCGAGGTTGCGCTCTCCGGGTTTGGCGGGCTGCGCCGGGCCGGTCGATGGTCGCCTGCAATGTTTCCCTGGTAACTCCCAGTTGGTCCGCCAACATCTGGAAATAGTGGTCCTGTTGGAAAGGCTCCGGAACCGCTTGGATCGATGGTAGGACCACGCTCACGATCTGGGCTTTGCCTTGGGGTGTTGAAGCGTCCAACTGAACCGGCAACACCTTGAGCAGATATTCTATATAAGACGGGCCTTCCTGGATCAACTGAGTCCACTCGTCCGGAGACCGGTGGATCAAGTCGTCCGGGTCCATTCCCTCCGGCATCACGGCAATCTTCAGGTTCAACATCTCAGGGCGCTGGAACAGAGTGGTGCCCTGCGACCGCCCGGCTACCTGGGTTTGGAGCACTCTCCAGGATGACTCAAGGCTGCGCAGCGTCGCTTGTTGTCCTGCCACGTCGGCGTCCAGCGCCATGGTGACGTCTTTCGTTAAACGGCGTATCTCCGCCACCTGGTTTTCGGTCAAAGCAGTGCCCATGGACGCCACCACGTTGTTGAAGCCCTCTTGGTGGGCGGCGACGGCGTCCATGTACCCTTCTACGATAACTATGCCCTCTTGGCGGGCTGATTCCTTGGCCAGATGAAGGCCATAAAGGATGTGGCCTTTATCGAAAACCGGCGTTCTCGGCGAGTTAAGGTACTTGGGTTGGGAATCGTCCAGAGCACGGGCCCCGAACCCGCCCAGCCCGCCTTGCCCGTTGCGGATTGGGAACATCAAGCGGCTGCGGAACAGGTCGTGGTTCCAACCGTTCTGGGACGTGCGGACGATTCCGGCTTGGTTCAGTTGCTGAAGCGAAAAACCCTGTTTGACCAGATGGTTCTTCAGTGATTCGCCATCGGAAGGGCTGAGGCCCAGTTCAAACTTCTCTATGGCCTGGGCGGACACGCCCCGCCTATCCAGGTAAGCCCTGGCTTCGGTCCCCTTGGCGGATGCCAGCAACTCCTGAAAGTAGATCCGGGCCGATTCGTTGATGTCGAAGTTGCCTTGATTCTGGTTCCGTTTTTCAAGGTTGGGTAGCTCCACACCTGTCTGCTGGGCCAAGTGCTTCAAGGCGTCGCCGAACTCCATATTCTCGGACCGCATCACGAAGGAGAAAACGTCTCCGCCGGTAGCGCAGGCACCGAAGCATCGCCACGACTGGCGCTCCGGAAAAACGAAGAACGATGGGGTTTTCTCTTGATGGAACGGGCAAGGCGCCTTGTGGCTGCGGCCGGAGCGTTGCAGGGGCACGTAACGGGACACTACTTCCAGAATGTCCAAGCGGCCTTTTATGTCATCTACAACGGTCATATTAAGAAAGAGCAATCCCAGAGAGAGCCACGGTTCCAATAATCAAAATAACGAAAGCGGTGAATATCGAGAAGGGCAATATTCTGAATGCGGCAATCAGTTCCCCGCCACCCCTCACGACTTAACGTATTTCGAGCCCAACAACTGATAAATATCGCACATTTTACCGACGCATCAGAATAAAATGGGCACAGAGGGGGCCAAGATATAGTCTACCACTATTATCGTAATTAAATCAAATCGGTAAGCCGATTCCGCCGGTTACGTGCTCCGGAGAAAATCCCTTACCTGCTCTTTCAACGGTTCCGGGTCGAACCGTCCCCACAATATGCTGGCGTTGCGCATCCAGTCTCCCTGGAAGTACCGTTCGTAAAGCACCTGCCGGGATCCGAAAGAACTGCCGGACAGATCCCAGGCGAGCCGGAACAGTTGCACCCGCTCCCAGGCAGTTGCGGTGTCAGTATCCATGTATTGTCTGATGTCACCACCCAAAGGCCCATCGAAGTCTACTTCCGAAGGTAAGGCCATCAGACTACTTGAACCTAAAAGTTGGATGATTTCAATCATCCTTGGATACATGCGGATGAACATGTTCCTGGCCACGGTGATGGGTATCGTAGCCGGGCACATCACTCCCCACTCGTCCAACGTAGCGTTCACTTCGGCGGTGCACAGGAGGGCTTTCATCACCTCCAAGTTCTCTATCACCTCGGCCAACAAGCCGTGTACCTGCCCGATGCTCTCCGAGCCCAATATCTCGACCATCATGCTGGCGATTCCCAGCACGAATTCGCACTTGGCCACGTTTTTGGTGACAACCTGGTGTCCGGAATGGTTGTACTGATGCGTGCTTGCGCTAAGGCTGTTGGCAAGGTCAACGTCCCGGAATAGGAACACCTTTTCCCATGGGACAAGCACGTCGTCCATGAAAATGATGGCGTCCATCTCTTCGAACCTGGACCCCAGCGGATGATCGAAGCTAGACCGGTCCAGGTCGAAGCTCTCCCTGCAGAGGAACTTTAGCCCAGGAGTATCGCAGGGAATGGAGAAAGCGAAGGCATAGCGCCAGGCGTCTTCAGTGCCCTCCAATTGAGCATTTCTCACAGGGTAAACCGCTATTTCATCGGACAGAGGACCTAGAGTGGCTAGAACTCGGGGTCCGCGTACAACTATCCCGGAGTCGGTTTCCTTGACCACCGCCAACGCCACGTCGGTGTCGTAATTCTTGGTGCTGGCGGCCTGACGCCGGTTGCGTTGCAGGTTCACCAGGGTATGGGTCAAGGTCAGGTCGTTCTCACGGATGTACTCGTAATAGTTGATGATGTTTTGCTTGAACTCGGGGCGTGACTGGGCGAAGTAATCTCCCGCTTCGGCCATGGCCATGATGCTGACATTCAGAAAATCCGGAGTGCGCCCCATCATGCCGTAGCTGGTATGCGCCCAGTGGGACATCATGATCCGGCGTCTCTGCAAGTCCTCCAGATTCCTGGGAGCGATGAAAGATAGCCCGACGGGATCGCCGGTGGTGGGCGACGTGTAGGTCATATCGCCGCGCAGTTTAGGGTCATGTTGCATGTCGTAAAGTGAGGCGATGGACCGGGCTCCGTTGGCGAGGCCGGGAAAGGTTGTGACGTCATCCACTTTTTGGCCTCGGTGGTGTACTTCTCTAGGCCTGTCTCGCAGGCCCGCCAGATACTGTTCTCCGGTGCGCACTGGCATTCGTTTTGCTCCTGAACGGCCGGTATACGGCCAAGATTGGCATCATGTTACTACAACCGGCAAAAGGGACTGCCGGTGTTTCCGTTGTTCCTGGCCTAGGCTCCCAGATAGCGGCGCAACCAACTCATAGCGTGGGCGTTGAAGTCGGTGGACGGCGAGTGGGTCAGTTCGGGATAAACGTGGAGTGCTTTGGGGCCCGGGATGCGATCGAAGGCGGGTATTATCGTTTCGTATGGACAGGTTTCGTCCTTCATGCCGATGTCTACCAAAGTTGGGCACTCTATCCGGTCCACCAGGTTTAGACAGTCGAAATATGAAAGGGTTTCCAGGGCTTGGGAACGTTGCTCCGGATGCTGAGCCAGATAGTCGCGCAGTTCGCAGTAAGGTGAACTGGTTATGTCTACCGACACCGGGTAATTGCACAGGAACGGTTCTTCAGCCACGGCGACTTTCAGCCTTGAGTCCAATGACGCTGTAGCCAGAGTGAAACCGCCGCCTTGGCTACGGCTCCACATTCCCAGCCGCTGGGGGTCTACCTCCGGATGGGAGCCAAGGAAGTCCAGTCCCCGGATACAGTCCATGTAGGCGCCCCGGTAGTAAAACTCGTCCTTATCTTCCAAGTGGTAGGTCAGTTTCGTACCGGACTCCAGTTGCCATTCTTTGATGCTTTCGCCTTGTCCCCTTGGATAAAGGGTCAACACGATGAACCCATTCAAAACAAGGTGAGTCGGTATGGGCTTAGTGCCGCCGTAGCCCGGAACCGCCAATACCGCCGGAAACTGTCCGTTGGGCGGTGGATCATTCGGCACCGAGTACCAGGCCCTGATCCGCCGGCCCTGGAAACTGTCCATGGCTACCTGGTAGGTTTTAAATTCCCGCCCGCACTGCTCCGGAGACTCGTCTACCGAAGCTCTCATCTCCGTTTTTTTCAGTTGTTCAATGGTGCCTTCCCAGAATCGGGACAGGTCCGTTGGCCCCATGGATGCCCCCTTTAGTGACCGAGTCTGTGCCGTGCCGGATGATTCTGCCCAGGTTCCGGGCCGGTTCAAGTTAACCGGAGGCTATCCCAGTGTCAAGACGAGCCATCCCACGTCTGGCGAACAAGCTGTTAAATATCGGATTCTGACGCTTGCTAGATGTGACCCTATAGAGAGTACAATTGGGAGCGCAATGCGGTGGCCACGCCGCAGCGAAATTGGAGAACCCTAGCGTTGCAACCGCCTCTCCGGGACTCTGCCCCGGTATTTTCAGTTCTTAAAGACGGCCCCTTCCGCACGATATGGTGCGTTGGGACTCTGCACGAGTTTGCCCGGCGGATGGAGCTGCTGATATTAAGCTGGCTCATCCTGCAAGCGACGGACTCCTACTTCTTGCTTGGCCTTGTCCTAGTGTTCAACAACCTGCCCAGGCCGTTAATCTCCTTGTTCTCCGGCGTGATTGCTGACCGCTTCAGCCGTCACCGAATCATTTTTATATCTCAGGTGGTCAATGCCCTGACCTCCGGAGCCATGCTGTTCATGGTGGCCTTCCATATGGAGTCGCTGAGCGAGTGGATGGTCTTCGCCGCCATATTCATGCAGGGAGCAACTAAGGCGATCGAAGACCCGTCAAGAAGGACAGCCATATTGGATATCGTTGGGGAAGGAAGGTTGGTCCCCGCGCTATCCCTGGATACCATTAGCAATACCACTGGGAAGATGGTCGGTCCAATCTTGGGTGGCTGGCTTTTGGCAAACGTGGGAATCTCGGGGGAATTCACCGGGGCATACATCTTCGTCGTTGCGCTTCACGTGATAAATCTCGGAGTGGTGACTCGGCTCCGGATACCGCGAAGCTTGTCCGAAGAGTCAAGTGAATCGGTGCTGCGAGGATTGTGGACGGCCATCGGGTTTGCCCTGCATAGCCGGACACTGCTGGGGCTCCTGTATATCACCATAGTGATGAACACCCTAGCGTTCCCAGTCCAACAATTCATCCCAGCTATCGGTCGAGACCACCTTGATGTGGGAGTCGCCCTAGTGGGCCTTTTGGTCGCAGCTGAGGGGATCGGTCAATTGTCGGGAGCCGGACTGATTGCGTTGAAACGGAACGTGCGTTACCACGGGCGGATATTTGCTCTTGGGTCGGTATCCATCTGTGTCATTACTTTCATATGGGTTTGGTCTCCCTGGTACGCAGTGACCTTTGCCCTGCTGGCCATCGGGGGTATCGGACAATCTGGATTCGGCACTATGCAAAGCGCAGTGACATTGCTGGCCTCTCCCCCGGAGTTGAGGGGTCGCATGATGGGGTTGCTCAGCTTCTGCATCGGCGTTGGTACACCGATCGGCGGCTTGGAGATGGGTGCCATCGCAGCAATGTTTAGCATCCAAGGAGCAATCTCAGCGAATGTAGCCGCCGGACTGCTGGTGATGCTTCCGGCACTGATTCTGACGCCATTGCTCTGGCACCCCCTGGTCCAACCGCCAAGAGCTACGGCCGAAGCCTAACCTCCCCTAACCCCTCCTTCGTAAGGAGGAGAATCTTGGCGGAAACTCCTTAGCCAGCTTTTGACCCAACTTGGTCCTCGTCCCCCCTTCTGAAGGGGGGCCACAGGGGGGTCGTCACTTCGCGTGCAAAACCTCACAATCAGCCAAGGCAGCAAGCTTATCCACTGCTTGCCCCTATTTATCGGAAAGGTTATATTCTGTGGAGCGCTCGTAGACCAGTAGAATGAACGGTGGTGTATGCCTCATATAGTGGATTGGCCGGGCCGGTTGAAAGAGATGGCCGACTTTGTGGGTCTGGGTGATGAAGACCTGGCAGTAATCAAGGAAACGTCCTCTGTCGTTTTGGACAATGCCGACGACTTGACCGCTGCCGTATACGACAACTTCCTCAAATTCCCGGAGTCTCGCAAGTTCTTCTTGAACGAGAATGGTGAGGTCGACGACGTTCGTTTGGACCGCCGGAAACATAGCCTGGCCCGCTGGCTGCGAGGGTCGGTCGATTTCAAGATCGACGAAGACTACCCAATAAGGGTCTTGGCCACCGGCATCGTGCACTCCCATCCGCCGGTCCACCGGGCGCATCTGGGGTCCATCCCCAGTCGGTTCATGATTGGCACCATGTCCTTCACCCAAACGGCGCTGGCGGACCTGCTGCACCGGGAGATCAAGGATCACGGCTTGGCAGCCCGGGCTTCGGCGGCGTGGAATAAGCTGATGATGTTGCAGTTGGATATATTGCTGGCAGGCTACCTAACCGAGACGCCCACCGAGCCGGCTGCTGGGGAAGGATAGAAATCCACGGAGCCAGCTTAAAGAGATTATTCTCGCGGTTTTCCAAGGGCGATTGAAGCGAAACAATCATTGATTGAATTGGAGAAATAACCATGACTAAAGTGCTGGTGATTCAGGGATCCGGGATGAACATGAGGGGCAAGTCCCAGTTGGAGATATTCGGCCCTACCACGCTGGAGCAGATGAACGAACAGATCCTCGGCTACGCTGAGGGTCTGGGAATCGACGTTGAGCTTTTCCACTCAAACATCGAAGGCGAAGTGGTCAATGCCATATACGATGCTTACGAACGGAAGTTTGATGCGGCGTTGATTAACCCCGCCGGTTACACCACCACAGCCGGGACGCTGCGTGCAGCCATCACCCAGGTGGGATTTCCGTTCATCGAAGTCCACGCTTCCAACCCCACGGCCAGGGGAACCGTCTCCACCGTGCTTCCGGTTTGCAAAGGTTCGGTATACGGTTTCGGCGTTTACGGATACTACCTGGGACTGGAAGCGGTCAAGCACATGAGCGAGGGCTAATACCACTCCAAGTGCAAACCTAAAGCCACTGCGGCTCTCTCTTTAATCCAGCTACCCGATGGGGAAATCTGTCCCTTCCCCCCACAAGGGGGGAAGGCTAGGTTGGGGGCAGTCCCACCGCCTAGATAACTGTCGAAAGACCTATCCGCACCAGAGGCAGCGGCTCTCTTCGAATACAGCGGAATGAATATCCGGGTTGGACAGCAAGTAGTCCACCATGATTCGGACAACCTTGCTCTCATCAGGAATGCCATACTGGTCTTTCGCTGACCTGATAAACTCGATCTGCTCGTGGCTCAACTGTATCTCGTAAGCGTCCTTAGATCCTGCCATGGGTCACTCTCCTATGAACCCCACCGGCGTTCCAGCCGACGGATTGTATTTTGGGCTACCGATTATCATGTAAAGGCACGGCTAGCCGTGCCCCTGCATACGGACAACAATAATGGGTTAGATCAGCCGATGTCTATACCTATGGGGCAATGGTCTGACCCCATCACGTCGGCGAGGATGTAAGCGTTTTTCACCTGGGACGAAAAAGCGTCGTCCACGAAGAAGTAGTCGATCCTCCATCCAACGTTCCGGTCCCGGGCGCGGGTTATCTGGTCCCAGTAGGTGTAGTTCTCGGGCTCTTGGTTGAACATGCGGAAGGTGTCTTTGTAGCCATGGCTGATGAACTTGTCCATCCATTCTCTTTCGATGGGCAGGAAGCCCGACGTTCCCTCGTTGGGCTTGGGCCGGGCCAGGTCAAGCTCGGTATGGGCCGTGTTCAGGTCACCGCAAAGCACGATGCCCTTACCCGACGCCTTAATCTTCTCCACGAACTCCAAGAAGTGGTCGTAAAACTCCATCTTGTATTGCAAACGTTCGCCGGAAGACTGGCCGTTGGGGAAATAGATGTTGATTACAACGAACTGTCCGTAGTCGGCAACCAACACCCGGCCTTCCTTGTCGTACTCCTCAACACCCAATCCAACGCTAACCGATTCCGGCTCGGTCTTGGTGTATATCGCCACACCGCTGTAGCCTTTCCTCTCTGGCGTCGAGAAGTAGGAGTGGTAACCTTCTACCTCTTTGAGCGCCGCCGGGAGTTGGTCCAGGTGGGCTTTAGTCTCCTGTAGACACATGATGTCCGGGTCTGTTTGGGTCAGCCAATCAACGAAACCTTTCTTATGCGCCGCCCGGATCCCGTTAACGTTCCAAGACAGTGCTTTGAGCGACTCCGCCATGTTCAATCTCCTCAACCGGACCCATCTGTGATCTAACCCTTCCCGTCATTCCGGCGCAGACCGGAATCCAGGGAATGTCCCGGCGTTGACTATACCCCGTTTCCGCAACGGCGGCTGAGCTCCTGCCTGCGCGGGAGTAACGGAATTGCTTTTCCGTGTTGGAACCTGTACACCAGGCTTGCGTCGTTCGGCCAATGGCCCTAGGGCTGGATCAGCACTCGAACGGAGCCGTCAGTGTCCTTGCGATGGTTGAGCACGTTGTGCTTCCCTTGTTCGGCCCAGAGAATCACATCGTATATGTTCAAGGCGTCGGCCAGAACTGCTTCGACCAGGGATTTATCGTCGTACTCAAATTGCCTGGCCAGGGCCGCGATTACACCGGCGCAACTCTTACCTCGGCCGTCGATGACCACCCAACCGCCCCCGGCTCCGTTGCTGGGCATGGTCGCGGTTTCATTGAAGCCGTTGCCGCCGAAGCCGTTCCCGTTGCCAAACACGTCAACTTCGCCGGTCTTACGCATGTCTAACTGGCGCTTGAATTCAGCTACCGACTCCCAGGCAACGGACCGTCCCCGGTCACCGTCGCCACAAACTGCACCGCGCACCCCAACGATGTCCGGGTTGACTCGAGCTAACTCGTCCAGGTCGGAAATTTTCAGGTGACCCGACAATGCGGTACTCATCCCCATTTCTTTACCCTGGAGAACCATCTCCTTCAACTTGGCTTCCGTGATGAAATCAAATAGATTTCTACCGTCTTTCGTCAGAGTATCTATGAGCCATCCGTCGCACTGGCCGTCTTTTGCCAGTTGGACCATGCACATGGGGTCCAAGCCGCCGTCGTACAGCACGTTGTCGGCGAAGACCGACCCGACCAACTTGCAGTTGAAACCTTCCATCGCCCGCCTGGACTGTTGGAGGATGTCCACTGCGGTTTCGTAATCCGTGCTTCGGAACCCCACCTTGACCGATGTTGCGTTCAAGCTGGCAGCGGCATAGGCGGCCATGGCCACCGTGCCAGCCTGGTTGGGAACGACGCCAAGGGTGACGCTGACGTGGTTCTCCGGCTGGATCTGGGACCGGACCTGGTGCACTATCGAAGGATGGCCCGAACCGACCATCGCCTCCTGTAGGTTCTTAACGTCGACAACGTCGGCCCCGCCCCGTTCGGCCTCAAGGGCTTCGGCAACGTCTTGGACGCTGACCATCAACAACATGCCGGAGAAAAAGGCATTGTTGCCGGTGAGCCAGGAGACCCGATCGGGCACTGGCTGGGCGGGCACTGCATGGACCAACGGCTTGGGTTTTAGCGGTTCCAATTCCAGGCGCAGTTCGTCCTTCTGCTGGGTGGACATGTCTCCCAGGGGCGCTCGGGCGTGCCCGGTGGACAGTCCCATCAGTTCGCCCCAGTATTTCACCATGGGTATGGGAAGGGCACCGTTCAACTGGTCGACGGTCCGGGTCCACCACGTGTCCGATAACTCTTTGATGCGGCGCAGGTGCTTCTCGTAGAATGGTTCGTCCAGGTTCCCGGTAGTAGCCTTGTCGATGAACTGCACGTAGTAATTGGCGTCGGGTACGTCGAAACGCCAGTCTGAGGTGTTGGAGAACATGACCTGCTGCTGGAAGCCAAGCTCTTTGGCTTTCCAGAATATCCATTCGTCGGGGGTGCTGATGACGTGGTCCTTGCCCAGCGACAGATGGGTCTCGATGGACAGTTGTTGGTTGAAACTGGCTTCTTTAACACCTACCACGTTGGGGATGTCACACAATAGCTTAAGACTGGCGGGACTCAAGACGATGCCGAATTGAGGGGAGTTGTAGAACATGATGGCCATGGAGGTCTTGGATGCCAGATTCCGCACCCAGTCGACCACCTGCTCTTCGGTCTTGGTTACCATGTAAGGAGGAGCGACTACCAGGACATCGTATCCCATCGTCTCGGCGTTATGGGCCAGGTCCAGCATGGCCGCTGCCGAAGTGTGGGTGATGTGAGCGCCTATCAGCCACTTGCCCTGGGATTCTTCGGCGACCACTTCCATGACTCGCAAACGCTCTTGGTGGGTCAAGCTCCAGAACTCACCCATTCCCCAAGTGCAGCCGGCGCCGCGGGTGCCCAACTTCTGGACGTGGCGGATATTGTGCCGCATGCCGGTCTCGTCGAAAGTATCGTCCGGGGTGAATGGCGTGACCAAAGTGGTCCACTGGCCTTTCAAGGTTTCCAGCGCCCACTCTTGCGCTTCATCTTTGGTATAGGTGGCCATCGTTAACTCCTCTCGCATGGCTTGCGATTAATTGCCTTTCACTGAGGCATTTTATGCCTTTATCCAGCTTCAGTCCATATGGTGATGGGGGTGACGGCTTGAACTGGGGTAGATTGGGCAACGGTCTTAGGTCGCGCGTGAAGGACAGAGGTTCCCGGCGGAGTTGGATGAACTCCGGTAAACAAAAGGCCCCGGCGATCAACGCCGGGGCCTGGGTATCTTTTTTAGTGGGGTCTGTTCCGGGTTTACGAGGCTATCAGGTTCTCTTCGATGGCTTTGGGCCGTAGTCCGCTATGCTTCGAGAGATGGGCCTTGATCGAATCTATAGCCGTAGCTACCAACGCTGGCTCAAGCAACCCGGCCGCCGGGCCGTAGTCCGCTTCCTCAAGCAATTCCTTGGCGTTGTTCTGGATTTGTTGGAAAGCCCATTCCACTTGGACCGACACGGTTTTCAGGCCGTCTGGGAACTCACGGTGCGAGTTTCCCGGCCGCTCCAGCTTGTCGTATCCGCCGCCGTGCCAATGACCCATGGAGTCGTGGCAGTCCCATCGCAGGACTTCCACGTTGCCCACGTCGATGCCCATGGTGGGCCCACCGCATCCTTTCCCCTGGATGTTCAATATTCGCAAAGGCCACACGTAAACAGCGACTTGTCCGTCCTGAGACAGGGGCAAGTGCAACGCCTCGCCTCGATAGGTTTCACCGGGTATCTTGGTTGCCATGTATATCTTCCTCCATCTATATATGAATGCGTTGTGAACCTATATCCCCGTTGGAATATTATTTCTGGATTTGAAAGTTACCGTAGATGAGGCATCGAAATCCCCCAATCCCCCTCTATTAAAGGGGGGCGATGGGGGGATTTTAGCTGCCATAAGGGAACTGAGACCCGCCGTTACCACGAAGCCTGCCCAGGACTCTTTAATAATGGCGAAGTTCGACCACGTTATCGTCGGGGTCGTATACATATAAGGAAGTGCCGTCACCGTGGGAGCCCCAGCGCTGACCGGGACCGGCTTGGATGCCCACGCCCATCGCTTCGAACTTGGACTTTAACTCCTCCATGTCCGTCTTCTCGATGACCATGCAGTAGTGGTCCTGGTTCTTGACTCCGTCCTTGTCGATGGGTTCTTGGTCACTGGCGAAGAGATCGATGATGGTGTCGGCGTTGATTCGTGCCGATGGGAAGCGAATCTTTCCGGCCCTCCACTCTTCGATGCGTTCCGGCTTCAGACCCAGCGTCTCCGTGTAGAACTTTAGAGACGTTTCCACGTCCTTAACCCGAAGGACGATGTGGTCCATCTCCGTTATCTTGACCAGTGGTTGAACCTTGGACGATGATGCGTTCTCTGTTTGCGTAGACATGGTTGTCCTCCTACATTCCAACGATTATGCAGTCAATCACATGTACCGTAACACCCGGACACCTTGCTTGGGACAATTGTAACGATGGCTCCATATCTGGTCAATAAGCCTTAGTCCTTGCCGATCAGGAATCGGTGAAGCCTAGCTCCTTGCGGGTGCCGTCGCACAGGGGTTTCATCGCTGATGCTCCGCACCGGCACAGGGTCACCCTGTTTCGGGTTTCCATGGGTTTTCCGTCCCGGCGGGTAACCGGTATCCCTCCGGAGACCCACAGAAGTCCATCATGTCATTCCGAGGAGCGTAGCGGCGAGGAATGACATGCGGTTACGACCAGGCATTCCTCGACAATCAAATTGCCCAGTGCTCTGCCTCCTACGGCAGATTCCAGCCCAGCCAATTGCATAGCGCTCGCCCCATTATCAGGTCCTTGTCGCTTTCCGAAAGGAAGGGGAGTTCTTCGGTAAACATGGTTATGCACTGGCGCCAAGTGCAGGGCATGCGGGTGATGTCGGTGCCCCAGAACATCCGCTCCGGGCCGAAGGCGTCGTAGATCTGGTGGATATAGTCGTGGATACTGGTGTAGGGATAGGGTCCGCTGGAATAGCTGGGTGCCCCTGAGGCCTTGATCGCCACGTTGGGATACTTGGCCAAGGCCAGCATGTCGGAAAGGTTGGCGAAGCATTCGGCGTCGGTTTTGCCCCCGGCCCGGCCCAAGTGGTCGATGATTAGCTTCACGTCGGGATGCTTCTCAGCAACTTCACCTACGGAAGGGATTATGCCGGAGGCGGCCAAAGCAACGGGAAGACCCGCCTCACGGGCAGCAGACCACAGCCAATCCATGGTTCCATCGGTCAGCCAAGTCTGCATGTGGGGCTGCTGGAAGGTGAACCGCAGGCCCAACATCCCCGCCTGCTGCTTCCAATTTCCAACCAGTCCGTGGCTGGATTCCTGGTCCAAGGGGAAATTCCCCAGTATGGCTAGACGGTTGGGGTGCTGGCCGGCCGCCTCGACAGCCAATGCTCCGGACGTAGGGTCCCAACCCGGCGGATGAATCACCGCAGCGTCGACTCCTGCCTCGTCCATCGCCTTCAGCAGGTCGGCAGATGAAAATGCGGTTATCTGCCGGTGGGACGGGTTGGTGGGGAGGTTCTGGGACCAGATGTGGACTTGAGAATCTACGACAACCATGTTGCTCTCCTTAAGTTAGCATCAGATCGGATCGCCAGTTAAATGTATGACTATGAGATGCCTGTGGCTTTACGCAGCACCGCCGATGCGTCTTGCGGAGGACCGTCTCCCGTCCAGACTACATACTGGTCGGGGCGTACCAGAACCAGCCTCGACTCGTAGGCTTTCCGCCCTCCTTCATAGGAGTCCTTCACCACTTTAAGAGGAACTCCGAGGGACCGTGCGGCTTCTTCGAAGGGAGCAGTGGCCCGGTCTTCGGCGCCGAAGGCCAACAACGCATATCCCTTACTCAATTCATCGAAGACGTTGTGGCCGTTGGACAGGGGTACGGGAGTCAGATGGTGGCCTGGCTGAGCTTCTAATGAATGACGTCCATGGATTCCGCATGTGGCATCCGGCGCCCCCAAGACGACGGACGACCCCTCATAGTGCGGTTCATAGGACCCTGAGCGGGAACCGTCGGTTACCTCAAGTTGTTTCCAGGCTTCTACGAACTTATCCCGGTCTCGTTCCGGACTGTAACGCTCCAAGAAGTCGCCGTCGGCTTCGATCCGCGCCGCGATGACATCTTCGCCGGTCTGCACGAAAATGGGACGCCGCTCCTCGCTATAAGAGTCCAGTAGAGGATCGCCTCCCCATCCTTCCAGTGCGGCCGCCAGCTTCCATCCCAAGTTTCGTATGTCCTCCAGACCCGAGTTAAGGCCGAAGGCTCCGTAGGGAGGGTGGCTGTGGGCGGCGTCCCCGGCGATGAAAGCGCGTCCTTGCCGGTACGTGCTGGCGACGGCCACTCTTAGGTCCCAGAACCCGACGTGGTCGAACTCGCAGGAGAAAGGGAACCCGGCGGCAATCTGTAGCAAGGCTTGGAAATCATAGTTCTCGGGAGTAGTGTCCTTCGGCACCGGGGCGTGGAAGAAAAAGCCTTCCCCCACGTCGATCCGTCCGAAGAAACGCCAGTACCCTTTCAGGTCTGGATGCAGGGCGCGATAGGTAGTCCGCTCCGGAAAGCGCTTTAGACCCTCGTGCAGTTCCTTCGACTTGAACACGGCCAGAACCATTCGCTGGTCGAAATCCGAGCCGCCGCGGTCGATTCCCAGAGATTCCCGCACGGTGGAGCGTGCGCCGTCGCAGCCCACTACATATTCGGCGTTCAGGACCTGACTACCAGACCCGCCTTCCTCAGCGATGGTCACCCGAACTCCGTTGTCGTCCTGTTCGATAGTCTCCGCAGACCATCCAAAATTAGTCGTTACGTTGGAGATGCCGGTTAGCCGGGCGCGAAGCACCTCTTCCGTACGATATTGGGGAAGCCGTTCGTTATCTTGCAGATAATATGATCTTACGGATTCCCGTCCCACCGGTGAGTACCAATGGTCGCTCATCAGGTCGCCATAGGCGGTGATGCCACCGATGGGGTATCCCTTCGGCAGCAAGCGCGCGGCTCGCAATTCGTCGGCGATGCCCCAGAAGTAGAAATGCTCCATGGACCGCTGGGTAAGGTTCTGTCCTTTGGGTATCTGCTGGGGCGTTAGATAACGCTCAACCAGGCCGCAGGAGATGCCGTGAAGGCCAAGGTCCACTGCCAAGGCAACTCCGACGGGCCCCCCGCCTACGATGATTACTTGGTAACGTTGTTCCATATCAATCAACCCGGTTTATAGATTGATTACGATGTTGTCGGGACCCCTCGACAGGACTGCTTCCGCCGGTTCGTCGTATGGGTTCCCTTCGATGTGGTTGAAGTTGGCGGGTACGAAGAGAAAATCACCGGGACCGCCCTCGACGTATTCCTTGTAATCCTCGCCATAGTAGACCCGTATGTGGCCTTTGAGGATATAGGCTGCAGTTTCGGCCTCGCCGTGATGGTGGGGCGGCCCCATGGTGTTGGGCAGGCATTCCACGTGGCCCAGCCAAATCTTCTCGGCTCCGGCGGTATTGCTGTCTATTCCAGGTTTCCGAATCATGCCTGGCGTTTGGGTGGTCGTATCGGGGGACACAGTGCCATGAACGATATGCAACTCTCTTCCGCTGTTTGAAGTACTCATGTAACCTCCGTTGATCTCGGTAGGGATATTTTGAGAGGCGCGTTGCGATTCGATTCCGAATCATACCTTGGCGCCACCGTAGCGGCAAGCGGGTGTAGGACAGGACCGTCTATCTTCGCTTGGTCTGGGGGTACTCCTGGATGTAGTTGTCGTACTCTCCGTCCGCGTCGGCGTTGGTACTCACTCCCAGATTCGCGCCCGGACCGTACCTGGCCTCTATTCTGGTTTCCCCCCCAACACCAAAGCCAAGTGGGTTGGTAAGGGTTTCAGTTCCAAGTTCTGGAAGCCGGCGTCTCCCAGCCATCCGGCAACTTCATCGCCGAAACGATCGCCCGCGCCGGGGTCGAAGGCAATCAGGACGTAGATGTCCATCAAAGAGTCCATGAAACTCCGCTGTGGGCTGTGATCGATGCGCATGAAGTCTTGGATGATAACCAACCCGCCGGGCTGCAGGACGTTGTAGGCCAATCTGAACAGAGCCCGGCACTCCTCTTCGGACTTGATTAACACCACTCCGGAAATCAGGACGACGTCGTAACCCTGGCCGGGGTCTACATCGTTGAAATCGCCTTCCTGCAATGTTATTTGTGCTTGCAGGCCCTGTTCGTCGACCAAACCCCTGGCCAAGACTAAGGGTTCTTTCTGGTCCAGAACTACCGCTTTGAGGCCCGGGTTGGCACGGCAGAGGGCTATGCTGTAGCTGGCAGCGCCTCCGCCCAGGTCGAGCATATTCTTCTTGTGCGTAAGGTCGACACTTCGGACTAACTCATTGCCCTGACCTGATGTGGCTCGATTGTGTTGGCCCAACATATAGTCGGTCCAATACGTCGGCACGTCCACGAACCCGGCCTCAAAGGGAAGCAGTGTCTTGCCTTCTTTGACTAACTGGTCCAACCGGCCCCACCCTTCCCAGTGATTGGTTATGTGAAGTATCAAGTCTCCAACGTACTGGTCCTTGCCCTTGATCAAAAAGCTGGAAGCCGCTGGCGAATTTCGGTAGGATCCGTCTTGTTGCTCCAGTAACCCCAGGGCGACGCAGGCCTCAAGGAATGCGTGGAGGAACCGGTCGTCGGCACCGATTATCTCAGACAGTTCACTCCCGCTGATACCAGCCGCCTTCGAACCATTGTTCTCTAACAGACCGAACACGTCCAACTTTAAGCCAGCCCGCAATATGGCCGAATTCCAGAAGTTCCGGCTCATGGCGTTCAGGCTTTCCGGATTCATAGTGACGGGCGGGGGGCCTAGGGATTGGTCCATGGGTACTCCTTAGCCTAATTTTCTAGTTATAGATACCCTACCTTCGCTTGGGTATCACCTCTTTGCCGAATCCTTCAATCAGGTCTTTTGCCCCTTGGGCATCGACAACCGGGATGACCACGTTGTCGACGCCGGTGGCTTCGATGGCCTCCAGTCTTTCCAGTATCTGCTGACTGGTTCCGGTCAACGTGCGGGCGATGTATTCCGGCGGGGCAAAGCGCTCCTCGCCTGGCTTGAGGAAAACCATGTGCCCCCGGTGCACGTCCAGATAAAGCCGGTCGGATGGCGTTCCGCTGGTCCGTGCGTACTCCTGGATGTACCGGTCGTATTCTTCAGCGGCGTCGGCGTTGGCCTGCACTCCCAGATTCGCCCCCGGACCGAAGCTGGCCTCCCACTGGGCATGAGATCTCATGACGATGTTCGGGGCCACTTGCGCCATAACCCTTTCGGATGTCAGCGACTCCCCATCCCGTAACATGCAGCCCGGTATCAACCCCACCGTGTAGGGTTTGGCGGTTCCGCGCCCAGCCTTTTCCGACGCTTCGCGTATCGAAGCGTAGTCGTTGTCCAGGTTTCGTCCCGCCCCAGTGGTTACCCAGCCGTCGGCAAGCTCTCCCACAACCCTGAGAGTCCTTGGCCCGTTGGCCGCCAGGTAAATCGGTATGGGGTCTTTGATGTTGATGAAGCCGCCCCGGTCAGCGTGGACCAACCTTATCCAGCGCTCTTGGTCTCCTTCACGGAACAGGACGTCTTCTCCCCGCAACAATCCGCCCACCTGTTGCGTGTACTCTTTGAACATGCTCACGGGAACCGAGTTCAATCCCATGGTGTTGCGGCCGGTGTACCCGGTTCCCATAGCCAAGGTCACCCGGCCCGGGGCCAGTTTGTTGATGGTCGCGATGGCCGAGGCCGTCACCGGAGCGATGCGATTGGTGGGAATCGCTACCAGGGTTCCTAGCCGGATCCGGCTGGTGTGCTGTGCAGCCAGGGCCATCGTTGCGTAGACGTCGCTATATATGAGTTGGGAGTCGAAGAACCAGGCGTGGGTAAAGCCGGCTTCCTCGGCCGCCTGGACCTCTCGCCACGCATCGATATATGAAGGGAACGCGATCCCGATGTCCATATTTTCCTCCGTATATGTCTGCTGGGATCAGACGGACCTGTCATCTAGCCAAGGCGTATCGTGAACCGTCCTGACTGGGACCAGGGTTGCTCCGACGCCAAACTCCTGACCTGCGCCGGTGTGTGGATCGGCGACAGACACATGCCGGACATGCAGGCGTATAAAGACGGCGGGGTATTCACAGGGAATCCCAAGGCCGATACTCGGACTTCGTCCTCTTGGGGGTCCAGCACTTGGATGATTCTGTGGGGTGCGAAAACTCGCAAAGCCGATCTCAGCAGGCGTTGAGTCCGGCGATCCGCCGCCGCTCCGACCAAGACCAGATCCACCGGCCCGTGCTCCAACATGTCCCACGCCATGGCCCAAACCGGCGCTGCTGGCAGGTACAACCTTTCCTCGTCCTCCTCCATGCGCCGGAAACCAGGTGGGCCCTTGTAGCTGCTGCCCGGAGCAACGTCTCGAAACAGCATCAGGGTATCCCGCGCCTGTTGCTCCAAGTCTTCTTGGCCAGTCAGATGGGACAGCCGGATCAACGCCTCCGCCATCAGAGAATTTTCCAGTACGGGTTTAACCGGTCTCAGCATGGCGTCCGGATTTGGGGAAACGTCACAGACATCCAGGTATCCGCCATCGGAAGCACCGAATAGCCTTTGTATGCAATCCACCACTTGGAGCGACGTTTCCAATGCGCCGGGGTTACCGGTCGATTCATAAAGACAGAGAAATGCTCCAAGCGCATGGACTTGGTCCGATAGGTATCTGAACTGCTGGCCGGGCGCTTCCAAGACATGGGAAAACCCACCCTCTTTACTCCATCCCTGTTGCCACAGATGGTCCAGCACTCCCTTGACTACCTGGAGATATGACGAATCTCCGGACGTTCCAAATCCTTTTATCAGCGAAGATGCGGCCAGGGCGTTCCAACCGGCATAAAAAGTTCGATCTATCCGCGGTTTCTCCGCCGTTTTCCGGTGACCCCAAGGCAGGGCGTAATAGGCTTCGCCAGCGTCCTGGCTGGCGTAGAAAAGCCCCGTTGGTTGGTCAAAGAGGATGTCCTGCATGTACTTGAGAGCACCCAGCCCTGCTTGCCGGTAAGCCTTGCGCCCGGTGAGTTGGTAGGCGTCCAGGTAGGTTACGGCAAGGCTGGCGTTGGTGCAAAGCATCTTCTCGTAATGGGGCACCTTCCAGTCTCTGGACACTGAGTAGCGAAAGAATCCCTCGTCGTTCTGGTCGTATAGCCCGGCTTGGATCCCGTCCAGCGTGGTCGTCGCCATCCTCAGAAGATTTCTGTCCCGGGTGTGGCCGTAACGGGCCAGAAGCAGTCCCACTCCGTCCCATGGAGGTTGTTTGGGTTCGTATCCGAATCCCCCATAGGTGGCGTCGTACATCTCCTCCATGCGTTGCAGTACCGAGGTGACTTCGGAACCCGGTTCACCTGCCGATGGCGCGGCAGCCGGTACTGGCGTTGCTTCGTCACCGGGATGACCGTCGGCTTCGCCGGTCTCCGGATACCGGGAGCTTACTTGCTCAAGGAATTGGACCATCTCTTCCGGAGGAGTGTATATCCTTCCGGTTATCAGTTCGCCTTGATGATCCAGGACGGCGACCGATGGAAAGCCGCCCTGGTTATATCGGTGGGACAAGTCCGGGCGCTGGTCCACGTCAACGCGCACCGGAACGAACCTGGAATCGACGAGACTTATCACTTCGGGATGGCTGTAGGATGTCTGGTCCATCACGTGGCACCAGTGACACCAAGTGGCGGTCAGGGCCAGAAGAACGGGTTTTTCCTCGGAAAGCGATCGCTGGAAAGCCTCGTCGCCCCAATCTAGCCAATGTATGGACTGTTCAGTTGACATGGTAGTGGTGAATCCTGCGGGACGAGTAATGGGTAACGACGGTATATCCGCCGGCCTGGCCCCGTTTCCAGGCTGGAGTATTGTATCGTTGATTCCGATGTTTTGCTTGTCTTGCGGCTAGATCAGGTGACGCGTTATGTCGTGTGGGGATGGGCTAAGTATGGACAAGATCGGATCGGTATCGGAATGACTGTCTCCCAGTTCGGTGTTACCGCTTCGTGCAGATTGACTAGGCACATATCCGAGGCTAGAATGCGCCCACTGATTCGGTAGTGAAGTGAGGACGAAGCAATGTTTAATTTTGTGCATCATGTACGGATTCTCGTTCATGACCGCGACGCCATGGTCGAATACATCGAGAAGAATTTCGGGATGAAGCCGGACCGGCTACAGGTTTATGAGAGCCGGGGGATGAGCAACGCCATCTACAAAGTGGGCCAAACCACCTTTGAGATAACCGAACCCTTGGACCCGGATTCGGCCATGGGCAAATACCTGGCCCAACAGGGGCCCGGCGTATATCACCTGGCTTGGGGTGTAGACGACGTTGCGAAGGTGGCGCAGGAATTGTCCGCCAAAGGCAACAAGCTCAGTGGCGAGAGCGGAGTCAGCCGAAGCGCCGACGGGTATCTCACCGCTAACATCCTCCCGGAAAGCTCCTTGGGTTTGCCCTTCCAATTGGCCGAAGGTTAACCTGAACGCCGATAGATACGGCTATCTACCAAGATCGATGGAAAAACAAAACCTGAAAGGGGGTGTCCTTCATGTCACGCGCCCGTGAACAGTTCCGTAGCGTAATTGCCAGGCCGCATTGCACTCTGGCAGCCAACATATTCGACCCGCTGTCCGCTCGCATCGCCCACATGCTGGACTACGATGTCTGCGTCTTATCCGGCTCGGTGGGCAAAGTGTCGAATCTGGGAGTGCCCGATGGGGTCCTTACCAACATGTCCGATGTCGTGGACCATTGCCGACGCATCACCCGAATGGTGGATGTGAGTTTGATGGTGGATGCCGAAGACGGCTTCGGAAACGCGGTTAACGTGGCCCGCACCGTTCGAGAGATGGAAGGCGCCGGTGTTTCGGCCATAGAGATCGAAGACAATTTCGTCGCCAAACGATTCAATGTGGCAGATCCGGGTCTGGTGTCCAAAGAGGAGCAGGTCGGGAAGCTTGAAGCGGCGGTGGCGGCCCGCATTGACCCCACCACGGTTATCGTGGCCCGCAGCGCCGCCTTTGGTCTAACGTCATTGGAGGAGGCACTGGACCGGATCCAAGCTTATTCCCAAACCGGCGCCGAGGCGCTGATGTTGACCGGTACCCAAAGTCGAGAGCAGTTTGAAGCGGTGCACCGGGTGACTTCTTTGCCCATCTGCGTCTTGAGCCCCCCGGCAGATATCCGTAACGACTCGGCGTTCCTCGCCGCTAACGGAGTCAAGATTCTGATGTTGGGCAACCCCACCTTCGCCGTGACGGTCAAGGCGATATTCGACAGCTTGAAGCACCTGAAGGACGGAGGACCGTTGGAGGAACTTGCGGAACGCCAGGCCACCTCGGAATTGCTGCGGTCGGTTAACCGGACCGACGAGTTCGTTCAGTGGCAGGATAAGTACCTGCATACCTAAAGCGCCGCACTATAGAAAGGAGTAAACATGGGCTGGTCTCTCCATCACAAAACTGGATTGATTCACAGTTCGCCCCAACAAACGTACCGGGGCTACACCCTGGTCGCCACCAATCGGGGCGGCTACCACGCTAACCTGATAGATATGGAAGGCCGAATCTGCCACCGGTGGTATTCGGAGGAGGGTATCTGCTATCCGTATCTACTACCCAATGGGAACCTTCTGCTCCGGACCAGTCCACCCCAAGTGGAAGGCGAGGAAAGATTCGGCGGGTCCTCGGCGTCGATACTAGAGTTGGACTGGGACGGCAATGCGGTTTGGTCCTTCCGAGACTCCATGCTGCACCACGATTTCCAGCGCTTACCCAATGGGAACACACTGGTTCTGTTGTGGGTACCGATACCCGATGAGTTGAAAAACCAAGTGGTAGGCGGATACGAGAGCGACGGAGATTCGCTACCCATGCTGGGTGACTTGGTTCAAGAGATAACTCCGGATGGCGCGGTGGTCTATGAATGGAAGTCCTGGGAGCACCTGAACGAAGAGGAAGACGTTATCTGCTTTCTGGAACGCCGACGGGAGCGGACCCATCAGAACGCCTTAAACCTAACGCCCGACGGTAACCTGCTGGTGAGCTTTAGGCAGACCAGCACTGTTGGAATCGTTGATAAGGCCAGCGGAGATTTCACCTGGAAGTGGGGCCCCGGCGAGGTGAACCATCAGCATCACCCAACCTACTTGGATAACGGCCGGATATTGATGTTCGACAACGGGTGCCATCGGCGAGGGGCTAGCCGTTCTCGTATCTTGGAGGTGGATCCGGCCACCAACGAGATAGCCTGGGAATATCAGGGCACCCCTGACATCTCTTTCTACAGCTACAACATCAGCAGCGCCGAACGGCAACCCAACGGGAACACGCTGATCTGCGAAGGGGCGCCTGGACGTATCTTTGAAGTGACCCCCGACAAAGTAATCGTCTGGGAGTACATCAATCCTTATTTTGGGGACAGAGGGCAGGCAGGTTCGGTTAATGGAGTATTCCGAGCGCATCGTTACGGGCCGGACCATCCCGGTCTGCAAGGTAAGGAATTAGATCCGGCCCGCTACAATAACGTGAACCAACTTTACGCGTAGATTGGTTGCCTGCCCGGTTAGATTCATCCGGTGACGGCGACCCAATTGTTAGAAGGGTTCCGCCAAGAAAACCGGGATGACCCGGTCGGTCTTGCCTTGGTACTCCTGGTAGGGAGGAAATGCTTTTACGGCGATATCCCAGAGCCGCTGCCTCTCGGCCGGGTCTACGATCTCGCGCGCGTGCATCGAGTAGACTTCGGTCTCGTCGCGGATCTCAACGTTGGGATCGGCTTTAAGGTTGTGATACCAACGTGGATGTTTGGGCGCTCCGCCTTGGGATCCCACCAGGATATAGCTTTTGCCATCCACGACCTTCATCAGCGGGGTCTTACGGATGCCTCCGGTTCTCCGTCCTTTGTTGGTCACGATTATCACCGGCAGGCCCGTTTCCCTCAAGGTTAGGCCTTCGGTGCCACCGCTTCCTTCATATAGTTCGACCTGGTCTCGCACCCATTCTCTTGTGCTAGGTATATATTCGCTCATGGTTACCTCTTATTTGCGATTCTAGGTTTCAAGGCCGGCTGTCGACGATTATTCGGAAGACCGGCTTTAGAGAGGCTTCAACTTGAAGCTCGACGATTACGACTGAGTGCATCATACTTCCGCCCAATCGTGGAAGTCCAATATCCCACTCATGCCGGATGGGAGGTGAAGCCGGGGCGTTGTCTTGATACAATTTGCAGGCTTCTAATTTAGTGCGATCCAAGCTCAACGGAACACAGAAGCCGCCAATAGCAACTGACCGTAATCGCCACCGAATGAAAGGGAGGTCTCAAAATGGCTAGTTTCATGTACGTTTCCCTGCAAGACGACGACAAGCTATCAATCTTCGGCATGGATGCCACGACAGGAAAATTGACCCACCAAGATGAAGTTCCAGCCCTCGGCGGGCCTTCGGCCTCGACAATCAGCCCGGACCGAAAGGTTTTTTACGTAGGCCATCGCAACGGCAAGGAGATATCCAGCTTTCAGATAGATCCGAACACCGGAGGGCTTACCCTGATCGGCAGGATACCGGTGCCCGATTCCCCCACATTCCTGTCCACCGACCGCAACGGGCGGTTCCTACTATCGGCCTACTATCAGGGCGCTCACGTAGCGGTACATCAAATCAAAGACGACGGCGGGTTGGGTGACCGGCCCATCGAATGGCTGGAGACTGCTCCCGCCGCTCACTGTATCCAGACCGACCGGTCCAACAAGTTCGTCTTCGTGCCTCACATCGCCCGCCTGAACGACAGCGTCATGAATCCCCCCGGGGACATCCTAGGGCCCAACGCTATCTTTCAGTTCAAGTTCGATGAAAACACTGGACACCTTACCCCCAACTCGCCCCTGAAATTGGAACAAGGAGAATTCCTCGGTCCCCGGCATTTCACCTTTCATCCAAGTTTGGATGTCGTCTACTTTACCGATGAGCAGGGATGCAGCGTCACCGCCTATAACCTGGACACTTCAACGGGAACCCTGTCGCCCTTCCAAACTACAACCACTCTGCCTGAGGGATTTGAAGGAAGAAATACCTGCTCCCAGATCCAAATCACTCCGTCAGGGAAGTTCTTATACGCCCCGAACCGGGGCCACAACAGCGTCGCCGGTTTTTCCGTTGATGCAACTTCAGGGCGGTTGACCGCCGCCGGCAGAGTGCCCACCGAATCTGTACCCAGCGCCTTCAGTCTTGACACCGAAGGCAGATTCCTCTTCGCCGCAGGATCAGAAACTGGACGTCTAGCCTCTTACCAGATCAACGGCGATACGGGAGAACTCACTGCCCTGGAAACTTACGCTGCAGGTAAGAGACCCATGGATGTGCTAATCACGAACCAGGGAAGTTAGCCGCTATTGTGTAACGCCCGACGTTACTAATCTGCCTGAACCGGGAGGAGATAACCATGGCCATAACCATCGGGATGGGGGACTTCGCCTACGAGTATCAGGCGGATTGGGCCCAGTTGCCGGAAGGAACAACTTTCCAGAGGCCCAGTGCCGTCGCTGTAGATTCCAATGACCGGGTGTACGTCTTTCAAAGGACCGGACCGCCGGTTCAGGTGTTCGATCAGGACGGGAAATTCCTGGCGGCCTGGCCCCGGCAAGAAGGCCGCTTTGAGGACGCACATCATATCTACATCGGACCCGATGACGGGGTCTACTTAGCCGACCGGGACGCTCACCAGATACTGAAGTGCAACACCGAAGGCGAGTTGCTCATGTCTCTAGGAACAAGGTACAAAGCGGCGATGGAGGCCCCGTTCAACCATCCGTCCGATACAGCGGTTGCTCCTTCGGGAGAGATTTATGTCTCGGACGGATATGGTAATTTCTGCATCCACCGGTTCACCGCCGATGGGGAACCCATAGACACCTTCGGCTCTCCTGGCAGTGGGCCGGGCCAGTTCCGGGTACCGCATAGCATTAGGGTGGCGAAAGACGGGCGAGTATACGTTGCCGACCGGGAGAATAACCGGGTACAAGTGTTCAGCGCCGACGGCAGGTTCTTGGATCAGTGGACCGACTTCAAATCCCCCATGGGCATCCACATCGACAGCAACCAGATAGTTTATGTGACCGATCAAGTTCCCCGCCTTAGCATCCTGACCTTGGACGGGGAACTGTTAGCGAGGGGACGAACTTTCGAGAACGGCCACAACGTCTATACCGACTCCCGGGGATACATATACGCAGTGGACACAGCAAATCAGCGAGTGCAGAAGTTCGCCAAAATACGGGGTTTATAATTGCATCGTTATGGCTGAAGACGACGGCATAATACAAGAGAAAAAGTTCGATTTCACCCCTGAATGGGAGGTCGTATGGTACATCTCCCAGGAGCAAGCTAGTCTCAGAGCCATGCAGCATGCTCGTGACAACAGGGAGTTCTACGGCCGCCGTTATGCTCAGCGGGACAGGTTTATACGTTCCAAGTGGAGACCAGAAGCTCAGTGTGCGCCCGGATATCCTCTGTAGACTTGTACGCCAACGGACGGGCTCTGTGGACTGACAGATACGATGTCCCGTTTGAGACCTGGGTTGCTGTTCGCTAAAAATTGGGAAAGACCGGGAATCGCTCCCGCAGCCCAGAGCGCCATCGGGATATCGTAGAGACATTTTAGGCTGAAGCCGCCGTTCAGCGGGAGGTCGTGAGGCTTCCATCCTCGGCGAAGGCGATTGTGCCGTCGCTGTACACTACTCCATCGTCGAATTGACACTCGATTTTTCCGCCCTGGAATTGCTCCTCGTAGAGTTGGGCGTATAGGCCTCCTCGTGACAGCAACTGGGAGTGGGTCCCCTGTTCTAAGATGCGGCCATGGTCTAGAGCAAATATCACGTCGGCGGCCATGATGGTCGAAAGCCGGTGGGCGATGGCCACCGTGGTCCGCCCCTTCATCAACGGTTCCAGGGCGGTTTGGACGTACCGCTCGCTGGCGGTGTCAAGGGCCGATGTAGCTTCGTCGAGAATCAGCAGCTTGGGTTGGTGCAGAATCACTCTGGCGATGGACAATCTTTGCCTCTCGCCACCCGACATCCGGTAGCCGCGCTCGCCAACTATGGTGTCGTAACCCTCCGAAAACTCCAAGATTCGCTCGTGGATGTAAGCAGCCCTTGCCGCCTCCTCCATCTCCTCTTGGGTAGCATCCGGTCTGCTGTAAAGGAGGTTGCTTCGGATACTGGCGTGGAACAAGTAGTTCTCTTGAGAAACGTAGCCAATCATCCGGGCTAGAGACTCCAACTTAATCTTCCGCACGTCTATCCCATCAATCAGTACCCGCCCTTCGTTGGCGTCATACAAGCGAGGAATCAGGTATGAAATAGTAGTTTTGCCTGCTCCACTGGGCCCCACGAAGGCGGCAAGTTGGCCTGGTAGAATCGCAAAATCGACCCCATCCAAAGCCCATCGCGGCTTCGGCTCATTCGTCTGAATACTTGCCTGGGACTCCTCATCGCCCGAGACATAGTTCACTCGCACCGAATCAAATGCGATGGCCCCTGCCACCCGTTCCGGCGGAATGTCCACCGCATCGGGGTCGTCGGTTATATCGGGTTTGATATCCAGGTATTCAAATATGCGTTCGAACAGTGCCATGGATGACTGTAGCTCCACCGATACCTGAAGCAACGTTCCGATGGGAAAATATAGACGGGCCTGCAAGGTAGTGAAGGCGATAATCGTGCCGGGAGAGATACCGTCGCGTCCGATTCCCGATATCAAGTAGCCCGCCAGCACGTAGATAATCACCGGTGATACCGAGAAAAAGGTCTGCATAACCGCCCAGAAGGACTGCCCGGTCATCTGGCGGCGCAATACCAAATCGGACAGATGCTGGTTCTCCCCTTGGAACCGCTCGATCTCCAGGCTCTGCCGGCCAAATAGCTTGGATAGCATGATACCTGAGATAGATAGGGTTTCCTGGGTGATGGCGGTCATTTCCGCTTCCGCTTTCTGTACCTCGGCGGACATCGCGCGGCGCTTTGCGCCAATCATATTCGTCAGCACCGCGAACAGCGGCACGATGCCAACAGCCACCAGCGTTAGTTGCCAGGAAAGAATTGACATCGCGACTACCGTGCTGATGAGAATCACGATGTTGGACAGGATGTCGGTGATGGTGCTGGTTACCACGGTTTGGACGCCACCGACGTCGTTGGTTACCCGGGACTGAATCTCCCCCGTTCGGGTGCCGGTAAAGAAGCCCATGGAAAGGCTTTGAAGGTGGCGGTACAACCGGTCCCGCAGGTCTCGCATCACTTTTTGCCCAACCTGGTTGGTCAGGTAGGTCTGCGCGATGCCGATGCCACCGGTGACCACGATTATTCCGGCCATGACTCCGCTGATGATCCATAACAGATCAAGGTCAGGGACGCCGTTCTCTGGGAACAGCGCCGAGTCGAATATGACCCGGATTAACAGCGGGTTAACCACGCCGAGGCCGGCGGTGAAAAGAATCAACAGCCCGACAACGATTATCTGGGGCGAGTAGGGGCGAAAAGAAGCTGCGATGCGCCGGGTAAGACCCAGCCGGGACCGCTTTTCTCTTGGTCCGATTTCATTCGTGCTCATGATGGTTTTATCTCAACCTCCATGCATTATGTAACGTGCCCGTATTGGAGCAGTTGCGAATCTGGAGGGTTATTACTTATACAAGCCTGGTTTCGGGAAAGCTCCTTAGGTTTAAAGGTCTCGGAGAACCGCTCGGCAAGGCGCGCCGTCGCTATCGCCTATCGGGATGGGCAGGCACATAAGCTCGTATCGCCCCGGCGCAACATGCGACAGGTCTATCCCTTCAAGCAGTACGACTCCGTGCTCCAAGAAAGCCCGGTGCACCGGTACTTGCTCATCGGCATGGGCGATAGAGAGATAGTCCAATCCCACCAGCTCAACTCCCTGTTCCACCAGAGACTGGGCGGCCTCAACCGAAAATGCGGCGAAGTCAGGTTCGTATTCCCGTTGGTGCAGCAACTCGGAATTGCGGGTTTTGAACAGCACTCGGGTGGCGCCATCCAACTTTATACTCTCGACATGCTCTTTAGTGATGTACCTCTCGGCGTCGACTTCAAAAACCAGCGCCGGTCCTATGAAACGGTCCAGGGGTAACTCGTCGATGGTAAGTCCTTCGGCGACGAAGTGGAAGGGAGCATCGATGTGGGTGCCCGAGTGCACACTCATGTTCAACGCCGAACTGTTGTTGGGGTCTCCCTTGCTCATGCGGCGGCGCTCTTCCAGTTCGAAGGGCGGCGCGGTCACCCACCGTACGGTGTCACCAGCAAGCTTTAGAGAGATATCGTGCAATGACATTCATGCCTCTCTTCTCGGCCTCTTTCCGCATATAGTCACCGTTCTATATCAGATCCTGAAGCAATCCTCTAAGGTCGTCGTGTACCAGCGGAGTCGGCAGCGCAGCCACCCGGTCCCAACGGGTGTGCTCCACCAACGTATCCAAACCGCCGGTTGTGATGCCTAGCGAAGAGAGACCTGTCTTTAGCCCACAGTTCTCCATGATTTGCGCGATGCGCCCGGTGGCTTCTTCCAACCCATTTACTCCCAACGCGTCCCACAAGGCGGGGAGCTTGGAAGAGATTGCCGGCGCCGTCCACCTCAGCATGGTGGGCAAGGTGATTCCCACCGCCTGTCCGTGGGCTACTTCCCAATAGAGCGTTAAGGGACTGCCTATCGCATGGCAAACGTTCGGGTGGCTGTTGCTGTAGGCCACTCCTGACATGGTTGAGGCCAGGGAACACCACGACCGCGACTCCGAATCTCCCTTGTTACACGAGCTCTCCAGGTGGGTGGACAGCAACCGGATGACCTGAAGATCCAAGGCGTCGGACACGGGCTCCGCCTCTATGGACCAGTATGACTCGAAGGCACTGGTAAAGGCGTCCATCCCCGTCATGGCGGCTAGCTCTTTCGGCATGCTCATGGCCAGGTCAGGGTCGACAATCGCTACGTCTGGGAACATACCCGGGTGAATCAAGTTGATAGATCGCTTGGCTTCCCAGTCCCATACCGCCGCTCCTGAAGTGACCTCGCTGCTACTTCCGGAAGTGGTGGGAGCTGCGATGAACGGGAGACCGTGATGGGAAATCTTTCTTTCTCCGGACAGATACTCCTGGCAAGTCCCCTTGTGGGCCACGAGAACGCTCACAATCTTGCCCACGTCGATCGCGCTTCCGCCCCCGATAGCCACGACTACCTGGGAGGAAGATTCCCGGCATGCCGCTACCGCGTCCTCGACTAACTGAGGTCCAGGGAAGGGGGTGACCTGGTCGAACAACGTTACCCGCATGGGGCCGATGTCCTCCAGAACCTGCCGCAAGACGCCGGACTCTCGCAGGTTACTACGTCCGGTGACCAGGAAAACTCTGGAGTCGGCGCCTGCAGTCTGCTCTATAGCTGTCGGCAGCTCGGCGAGCCGGCCGGAGCCAAAAATAACTTTGGTGGGGTTCAGCCAGTTGAACTGGGGTAGCCTTAAAGTCTCCGTGGCGGTTCTCCCATGCTAAGGGTAGCCTATTCTACCACCGGCTCCCGGCCCAGTCCCCTAGTTTGGTAGACTGTCGACGCGCCAATCATTCAACAGAGGAGATATCCATGGAAGACCCGACCCAGGCATTCAAGCTAATCACGGCGGGACGGTTGATCGATGGCAAAGGGGGGCAGCCAATCGAGGAAGGGGCGGTTCTCGTCCAGGGTTCGAAGATTATCGCTGCGGGTCCGGCCAAGGATGTCCTTCCTCCCGAGGGCGCTACGGTGGAGACCTACGACTACCCCGGCAAGACGGTCATGCCAGGATTGATCGACTGCCACACCCATCACAATGGCTTTGGCGACGGACGCCCCGGCGAGGACGTGGCGGCGCTGCCCGACGAAGTTATTACGCTGCAAGCGGCTCGCAACGCTCGGGACAGCCTGTTCTCCGGCGTAACTTCCTTCCGGGACAACGGTGCGAAAAACATGACCATGTTTCGGCTGCGGGAGGCGGTAAACCTCGGCATCATCCAGGCCCCCCGCATGGTGCTGTGCGGCCGGCCAATCGCCATCGTCGGCGGGCATATGGGTTATTTCGGAGCCGAGGTGACCGGGCCCTTGGAAGCCACTGCCACGGTTCGCCAGTTGATTAAAGAGGGCGCCGACTACATAAAAATGAGCGCCACTGGCGGCAGCACGCGCACCTCTTATCCTTTGCTACCCGCATTCACTTTAGACGAGCTGAAGGCGATGACCGGCGAGGCTCACAAATTTGGAAAGCTGACCGCTACCCATTGTGCATCCACCCAGGGAACCATCGATTCATTGGACGCCGGTGTAGACATGATAATCCACTGCGTGTTCAAGGACGCAGACGGCAAGGCACATTTTCGGGAAGACGTGGCGGAACGTATCGGCATTCAGGGGGCTTATGTAAACCCGACCGTGCACACTGCCAGGGCAACGGTCTGGGCATTGCAACTAAGAAAAGAAGCCCGAGGACTGAGCGCCCAAGAACAATCCGCTTTGGATGAAAGTTTGTGGGAACTGGAGTTGCGCTGGACCCACCTCGTCCGGTTGATAGAGATGGGATTGAAGATAATCACCGGGTCTGACTCTTCTTGGAGTAGCTACAAGTTGGGCAATACGGTGTACGAGACAGAATGCCTGGTTGAAGCGGGGATGTCGCCGATGAAAGGCATAGTTTCCATCACCAGCGATGCGGCTAAATCTCTGGGCATCGATGCAATCACCGGGTCCCTGGAACCGGGCAAGGAAGCCGATGTCATCATCGTCGACGGCAATCCAGCGGACGATATCAACGTACTGTGGAACGTCACCGAGGTGTTCCTAGGCGGCCAGCGGATCGACCGGGGACCGGAAAGCGCCCTGGCAGGCATCCGGCAGCAACCGCCCATCTCCCGAACCGACACTTCCATAGCCAACGCACTGCACGCCGGACACTGACGGCGAAAAGCTTAGAACCCCTTGAACCAGGCGTTGAAGTTCTTGGCCTGTTCCGATGAACCCTGGATGGACAACCGTCCGGAAGCGATGGCCGACTCAACTTTCAACCGCCCGAACATCAACAGGATGTAATTTCCGGTGCTACATTTAAAGACGACGTCAGCAGGTTCTGATCCGGACGGCACTGCCTCGTAGCTGTCGCCGGTAACCAGCAGGTCTTCATGGACCGCCACCGGGCTTGAAACGTCGAATCGATACCGCACCGGCGTCGGCAGATCCAGCCCCGGAGCGAAGGCGTTGCGAAGCCAGCGGGGCACCAGATCGACCATCGCCGGTAGACACTCGTCAGACAACTCTGCTCCGTCATCCAGGCCCCAGCGGATATCCCATCCGTGGAGAACCAGTTCTTGGATCTGTATGCCTAGATAACCGCTGACCGGCAGGGCGCCGCGCCGGTGGAAGCAGGGTTTGTCCCAATCTTCGTCGGTCAGGCCCTCCAGAAGTTGACTAAGACTTGCGTGCCTGGTTTTAAACATTTCCAAAAGCTCGGGCCCCGATTGCTGGCGGGACTCCCTGGCCGCTTGGCCGGTGGGGTGAGAGCCGCGCTCCCCGGCCGGCAGGAAAGACCCTCCCTCCGGAGGGCCGGCGTCACCGGCAACCGCCCTGGCAATAGTGGCGGCCCAACCGCTGGCGCTTCCCGCAAGATGGGCCAGCACGTCCTCTATCGTCCATCCCTCACAAGTGCTGTCGCTCACCCACGTCGGCGTATCCAAGCCCGACAGGAAGGCCCCCAAGCGGGAAGCTTCCCCGGTCACCGTATTAACCAAGTTGCTTGATTGGCTGGTTGCCATGGTTTCTCCTTCTACCTAACGCATCCAATGATATCGAGGGTTTCCGTGCCGCTGAGGTAACACGGACTCCGGCATGTCACATGGATCAACGCATTCGCGCTATCAACTGAGCCTTGGCCTCCGGCCACTCCGAATCCAGAATCGAATATGTTGCTGAATCCCGGATAGCGCCGTCCAGCGCAACCCGGTCTGCCCGCACCACGCCGTCAAGGTGCATGCCCAGACGCAGGATGGCGCGGCACGACTGTTCATTGCGCGAGTCCGCTGTGATTCTGACTCGATGAACCAGCCAAGTTTCAAAGGCATGGGTCAGCATCAAAAGCTTTGCCTCGGGGTTTATACCCGTCCGCTGAGCATCAGCCGCAAGCCACGTCGTTCCGATATATACCACGTCCGGCAGATGCCTGCCACGTTGGCGGGGGTCCCCGGCAGGCCAGTCCCAGGATTCCATGTGGTGGAACCTGGTCGAACCTACAACCTTTTCAGTACGCCGGTCGATGGTGGCAAATGGCATCATCGTCCCGGCATCCCGCCCAACCAACGCCGTCTCCACATATAAACGCATGGCGTCGGCATCCGCCGGAACATAAGTGAACCCATACGTTTCCCGAGACTGACTCGCCGCCTCAACCAAGCCTGGTATGTGGTCCAAGGAAATGGGTTCGAGCCGAACATGGCGTCTTTCAAGCGTGACTGGGTCTAACAATCCGATTGCTCCTTCTGCGAAGGCAGTTCGTCTCTTGACAACAAAGCTAGGTGGCTGCCGGTTGGCGGAGGCCAAGTATAGCATCAGGGCTACTCTCGTAGTCGATAGCTGCCCCGTTCGCCCGCCTATCCCGCCGCTACTCGATGATTTACACTATCGCATAACACCGGACGGGAGGGAACAGTTATGGCGATATACGACGTTGCTATCCGCGGCGGAAGGGTCGTGGATGGCGCCGGTAACCCCTGGTTTTACTCGGACATCGGGGTTCGACATGGGAAGATTGCCCGCATCGGCAGTATCTCCGCCTCCGACGCGGATAACGTGATCGACGCCGGCGGGTTGGTGGTATGTCCCGGATTCATCGACCTTCATACCCACAGTGACGTGACCGTTCTGGCCGATGGAGACGCGCAGAGTAAGGTGCGCCAGGGTGTCACCTTGGACGTCATCGGCGAAAGCAACAGCGTCGGCCCAGTCGTTGGCCCCGCTGCCGACGAATACCGGGAGGAGCAACGGCTCCGGTCCGGCGTGGACGTAACCTGGACCGACTTCACCGGTTATTTCCAGCAACTGATTAGGCAGGGCACGTCCATCAACATCGCCTCCAGTGTCGCGCCCCAGCAAATCAGGCGAGCGGTGGTGGGCTTCGACGACCGCGCCGCCGGGCCCGACGAGTTGCAGCAGATGAACTCCCTAGTGGTCCAAGCGATGGAGCAGGGGGCGGTTGGTCTATCCGCAGCGTGGCACTCCGGCGGCCCCGAGTACGTGGACGAACTGATCGAGATGGCGGTTGTCGCCAACCAGCACGGAGGCTACTACGGCACCCATGTGGGGAGCGAGGGTTTCGACATCGGGACCGAGTTGGACAAGACCTTCCAGATCGCCCGCGCTTCGGGGATCCCGGTCCATATCTACCACCTGAAGATCCGGGGCCGGGAGCATTGGGGGCAGATCGGGCGGGTTATCGATACGATTCAGTCGGCGATGGCGGAGGGTTTGGAGGTGACTGCCGACCAATATCCTTACACCGCCATGCAGCACCCGTGGCACCGTCTTATGCCCCGGTGGATCCAGGACGCGCCCCGCTCGGAAACCATCCCCCGATTCCGTGACCGCCAGTTCCGCGACCGGGTGAAAGCAGACCCGGAGTTTGACCAATACGTGAAGGAACACGGGGGCTGGGAGGGCATCGTCATGTCGATCGTGGCGGACGAGTCGCTTAAACCCGACGAGGGCAAGACGGTGGCGGACATCGCCCGCCAGCGAATCAACGCCGACCCGGTGGAGACCTGCTTCGACCTGGTGGCGGAGAATGGGGCCTTCCCCGGCGGCGTCTATCACACCATGTCCGAGGAAGACGTTCGCACGGTGATGCGGCTTCCTTGGATATCGATCGCTTCAGACGGCAGCGCACTCAACGACCAGGTTGCCGGATTGCCCCACCCGCGCAGCTTTGGCAGCAATAGCCGGGTGCTGGGGACCTACGTGAGGGAGCACGGCGTGTTGCCTCTGGAAGAAGCCATCAGGAAGATGACCTCCCTGCCGGCCCAAGTCCTCCGCGCCCAAGACCGGGGGTTGCTGCGGGAAGGATGCTGGGCCGACATCGTCGCCTTCGACCCGGCCACGGTGGGCGAAAGGGGCACATTCGAGAACCCCAAACAGTACTGCCAAGGAGTGGAACACGTCCTAGTCAACGGCGTCCCCGTAATAGACCGCGGGGAACACACCGGCGCACGGCCTGGCATGGTTGTTTATGGACCGGGGTATAGCGGGGGATAGGGATGGGGGATAGTGGTGGACTCGAATCACTGACATCTTGAGCCTCAAGCAAGTACTCTAACCAACCGGCGACCAGGATACTCAGGTTAGGCCAGTGAGCCGCTGGGCTCCGATTCGCATCCCTCAGCCCACCCGTTCCCTCTCCGACGCTTTGGCCTCGGACAGGTGAGGCCGCAAGGCTAGGCTGGCGGGCAGGATGGCTGAGGTGGCTAGGCCCATGACCACCATGGTGGTGCTGAGGCTGTAGGCGTCGGCAATGACGCCGTAGATTATGGGGGCTAACACCGTGCCGACCTCATTAGTTGTATAGAAAACCCCGAACAATCGGGCTCGTCGATGGGCCGGCACGAAATCCGCTACGGCGGCATACAGCGCCGAGGATGTTCCGTTGAGACCGACGCCCAGGATTAACATCAGCGGAATCATTCCCAGGGGCGGGACCGTCAAGGCGGATATCAATAGCAGGGCCGTCATGCCCTTGGTTCCCCAGATCAAGCTCACTGCGCCAAATCTTTCCCCCAACAACCCGACGACGTACTTCCCGATCGCACCGCCCATGAACAGGAAGAACAGCATCCCGGTGACCTGAGCTGGAGTCATGTCTTTGGCGACCATCACGAAGGGAAGGAATGCCAAGGCCGCTCCCCTGGTAGCGGAGTCCAGAAACCCGACGCCGCTCAGGGTGACAAATCCGCCCATCTGGACCGAACCACCACCGCTCTGTGATTCGGTAGATATCTCCTGAACAGGCCTGCCGATATCGATGTTCCGGCGGGCCATCGCAGTTACGAGCATGAATGCCAAGCTGGCCACTCCGGTTACCCACAAAGCAGCGCGCCATCCAAACGAGATGGCCACTGCCCCGGCTATCAGAGGCGCAATCATCTTGCCGATGTCGCCAGCGAAGTTCACGGTACCCACAGCGGTGGATCGGCCTCCGTCTTCGTAGGCCCGCGAAACCATGCTGGAGGCCAGCGGATGCTGGGCGCCCCCACCCAAGCCGCCCAGGAAACTCAGGCCTAGTAAGATAGCGAAGGAAGATGACAGGGCCATCGCAACCAGACCTATACCGACCCAGACGTTTCCGAAAACCAGAAGCCAGAACTCGCCCGTCGTCTCGGCTAGAAGCCCGGAAGGAATCTGAAGAATCGCAGTGGCGCCGGTGAACACCGATTTCAGCAGTCCGACTTCCGTGAAGGAAAGATCCAAGTCCTCTTTTATGAAGGGAAGCAGGGGGACCATGAGCGCGATAAATAGGTCGTTCCAGACGTGCATAGCCGAGCCGAAAACTAGGACGCGGCGGGACTGGGGCGCTTTAGTAACGAAATTCAGCATAGCCTCCGATTGTGGGTCGTTGTTTGGAATAGCCGGTCGTCAACTGAGGATATGATTCTCTGGGACGGCCCGAACTATTAAACCACGTATTGAGCCGGTCAACCGGCGTTGAGTTCTTGCCCACCCTCAATAATTAACCCCCCTTCCCGCTCCCCCTTCCACTGCAATAGTCTGCCCGGTGATGGCGCTGGCTTTTTCCGATACCAGGAACAGGACAAGGCTGGCAACCTCTTCGGGCTCCACCATCCGGCCGATGGGAATCTCGCTGACCGTGCGGCGCTCCGCTTCTTCCACGGTGATGTTGGCGTCGCGGGCGCGGCGTTCCAGTAGCTCGACTTGTCTGGGAGTTCGGGTGGTGCCGGGGTGGATGCAGTTCACTAGGATGCCCAGGTGGGCTACTTGGTCGCCCAGGTTCTTGGCGATGTTGGAGACGGCCGAGTTGGTGACGCCGTTGCTGTTTGTGAGGTTTCCGGCGTTCCGTGCCGCCATCCCGCCGATGTTGATGATGCGGCCACCGCCCCGGCGCTCCATGTGGGGAACGACCTCCCGGGAGCAGCGAACGTAGCCCATGACCTTCACGTTGATGTGGTTCAGCCAATCTTCGTCAGACAGTTCCAAGAAGGGCGCAGCCACCGAGTTCACGGCGTTGTTCACCAGGATGTCCACCCCACCCAGCTCGGACACGGTAGTGGCCACCAGGTTTTGGATATCCTCAAGAACTGTCATATCGGCCCTGACCGATAGAACGGGCCGGCCAGATATCTCGGATATCGCCGACGCCGCCTCCTCCAAGTCTTCCACGCCCCGGGCGCAGATGACAACATTGGCTCCTTCTTGCGCCAAGCAGAGGGCCGTGGCCCTGCCGATGCCTTTGCTGCCACCGGTGACGATGGCTACTTTTCCTTCAAGTCCTAATTCCATGATGAACTCCTTATCTGTATCTATGAAGCCTTCCGGCTCGCATATTACAGCGGGCGGGATAGGGTTCGGGACGGCCAGGGAATGTCCTACGGGTAGAGGAGAGTGCGTGGCTTATCCCCTTCTATAAGTGAAGCCTACCAACAGTTTTAGCTTACCTTCGTCCATGTCTCGATTGTGACATCAATAACAATGTTGACGTAGAACATGGCGCAGAATAACATGTGGTGGTCACCAACGTGGAATCGGAATCCGCCGCTGTTAGGCCGCTTGTCTAATCACAGGCGAAGCAGGTATCGCTTGGAGCGCCGGACGGTTTCGTAAGATGACTGGTAAGGGATTGCCGTAGTTGGAGCTTGACACGCTATAATCGCTATGGTAAAACCGATATCAGATTATAATCATTATAGGGAGGGCAAGGATGGCAGATAAAGAGATAGCGTTAATGGCACATCTGATGCGTCGTGCCGGCTTCGGAGCAACCTTCGAGGAATTGGAGGCTCGCGCCGCCAAGGGCTACGAGGCGACGGTAGACGAGTTGCTCGATCCGGAAGGTCAACCCGAGCTAGAGAAAGACTTGATGATGCGTTATCAGCCCCAGTGGGTCTCCCAGGCCGGCCTAGAAGGCCAGCAGGAAGAATGGACCTACCGGATGATTAACACTAAGCGGCCGCTGGAAGAAAAGATTGCCCTCTTCTGGCATCAGATCTTTGTCACCGGCCACGCTAAGTGCGAGTACCCCAAGCAGCAAACCATCGAATTTGACATGTTCCGCCGCGACGGTCTGGGCAAGTTCGACAACCTCCTACAGGGATTGGCCAAAGACCCGGCCATGATGTTCTACCTGGACAACTGCATGAGCCACAAAGACGCCATCAACGAGAACTGGGGCCGGGAATTGTTGGAGTTGTTCTCCATGGGCGTTGGCATGGACGGCGAAGTCAACTACACCGAGGACGACGTCAAGGAGTGCGCACGGGCCTTCACCGGATGGACCGTGACCAACTCCATCCCCCGGTATCCCTACGGCAAGTACGAAGCGAAGTTCATCTACGACTCCAACGACCACGACTTCGGCGAGAAGACTTTCTTGGGCGAGACCGGGAACTGGAACGGCGAGGACATCATCAACATCGTCGCCAAGCAAGCCGGCACCGCCAGGTTCATCTCGCGTCACCTCTACAATTTCTTCGTGTCCGATGAACCCCAGGTTCCCGCCTGGCAGAACACTCCTCCGGGCGACCCGGCGACCATCAAATCGTTGGAAGACGAGTACTTCCGCACCAACTACGACATCCGCTCCATGTTGCGGGTGCTGTTCAAATCCGATGCTTTCAAGAACTCTCGCTTCACCAAGGTGAAGAGCCCCACCGAGACGGTGGTCGGAACCATGCGGTTGGTGGGCGATTTCAGTATGCCCAAGCCCGGCATGAATGCAATGTCGCTTAACATCCGCTACATGGGCCAAGACCTCATGAACCCGCCCACAGTCGAAGGCTGGCACACGGGCCGGGAATGGATCGACAGCGGCACATTGGTGGAGCGAATCAACTTTACCGCCGACGCTGTCGGCAACACCAGCCACCCCGGCATCCAGTCCATCATCCAGCGGCTGGGCGCTCAAGGCCCGACCATCACTGCGGAGCAGTTGGTGGACGGATGTCTCGACATGTTGGGAGCTTATGTGCTCGCCGACGTGACCCGGAACGAGCTACTTGCCTTGGCCAAGGCCGACGGCGATCTCCGCACCGGCACACCGGAGTTCGAGACCCGAGTAGGTCAGATGCTCCAATCCATCGTAGCCACCACCGAGTACCTATTTGCATAGAAGCCTCCTCTCCCCTTGTGGGAGAGGATTGAGAGCCTGTCCTGAGCGCAGCCGAAGGATGAGGGGTATCACCCCCATCCTAACCTTCCCCAATCAAGGGGGAAGGAAACAGTAGTACATAGGAGAAATAATGACGTCCACCAAGAAAGACCCGGTACTGGTGGTGCTGCAGTTGTCCGGGGGAAACGATGGTTTGAATACCATCATTCCTTACACCAACCCCCTTTATAACGACAACCGGCCAGCGGTCCGGGTACCTGACGACCAAGTTCTACAAATCAACGATGAGATTGGTTTCAACCCGGCGATGGCGCCGATGAAGCGCCTGTACGACGATGGGAAACTAGCCATCATTCAGGGCATAGGCTATCCAACCCCCAGCCGTTCCCACTTCCGCTCCATGGATATCTGGCACACCTGTGAGCCGGAAAAAGTGGGCGATGAAGGCTGGCTCGGCCGGATGATAGCAGAACTTGACCCGACCAAAGAGAACGTGCTTACCGGCGTGAACTTCGGGCGCGGTCTTCCCCGAGCCATGGTGGCCCCCGGCGTTCCGGTGGCCTCGGTTGGCAACTTAGAATCCTACGGCGTCCTCACCGGCATCGAGATTGAGGAACAGCGTACCAAGGCTCTAGACGTGTTCTCGCGGGTTTACTCGCCAATGATTGGTCAAGGCCCGGTGCTTGACTACTTCGCCCACACCGGCCTGGACGCCTTGAAGGGCGCCGACATTCTCAGCACCGCCCCGGAGTCCTACTCCTCCACGGTGGAGTATGGCTCCGATTCGGTTGCTCAATACATGCGAAACATCGCCCAGGTGCATCTGGCGAATCTGGGAACGCGGATCATGTACACCACCGCCCCGTACAACAGTTTCGACACTCATGCCGGGGAGTTGGCGAACCACACCAAGCTGTGGTCCGAGACTTCCAATGCCGTGGCCGACTTCTACGACGACTTGAAGGAGCACAACGCCAGCGACAACGTGGTCCTACTGGTGTTCACCGAGTTCGGACGCCGTGTCCACGATAACGGCTCCGGGACTGACCACGGCGCTGGCGGTTGCGCCTTCGTCATCGGCGATGCCGTCAAGGGCGGCCTGTACGGCGAGTACCCTTCCCTGGAAGAGAACAAGCTGGTCGAGGGCGACCTCGCTTTCAACAACGACTTCCGCGGGCTCTACTCCACCCTGTTGGAAAAGTGGATGGGTCTGGACGCCAAACCCATAGTCAACGGCTCTTTCGAGCAGATGGCCTATCTCTAGAGGATCTGAGTCTGTAGGAACCAAACTTACTGCGAGGCATATATGACTACTAGCACCCAGATTTCACATATACAGTTGCAATACAGCCACACCATTGGCCGGGGCGAGCAGTTCGGGCCTGGCTTTACCTACCCGATCCAGATGGCCAGGGGAGAAAGCGACACGATGTACGTGCTGTGCCGCTCCCCTGAATACCGGCCGGAAGGTACTCGGATCGTTGTCTGCACCGCTAACGAAGAATACATCAACGTCTTCGCCCGGGGCGTCAGCAACCAGGGACCCCACGAATACAACTTCGAAGACGGCTCACTGGTCTGGCCGACCAGCGTCGCCATAGACAGCCAAGGGGACGTGTACGTGGCCGACGAATGGCTGAACCGCATCTCCGTCTTTAACAAGGACGGCGACTACCTAAGCAAATGGGACATCAAAGAGGGCGCGGGCGATGGCGAGATTAACCGCCCGTCCGGCATGGCCTTCGACAAAGAAGACAATCTCTTCATGGTCGACAGCCTGAATAACCGGGTCCAGAAATTCACCAAAGACGGGAAATTCCTGTCCAAATGGGGGACGGAAGGTAGCGGCGACGGCGAGTTCAACATGCCCTGGGGCATCGACATCGACTCCCAAGGTAACGTGTTCATCGCCGACTGGCGCAACGACCGTATCCAGAAGTTCAGCGCTGACGGCAAATTCCTGATGAAGTTCGGTTCGTCGGGTTCCGGCGAAGGTCAGTTCAACCGGCCCACCGATGTCGCCGTGGACAAAGATGGCGTCATCTACGTCGCTGATTGGATGAACGACCGGATCCAGGTATTCGACACCGACGGCAGCTTCGTGACGCTGAAGACCGGCGATGCCACTGTCTCCAAATGGGGCAGGGACAAGTTGGACGCGAACGCGGAGATGTGGGGGGAACGGGACCGCGCCGAGGGTATGGAACGCGAAAGGCTGTTCTGGGCGCCGTCCGGCATCACGGTCGACGATGACAACAACGTGTTCATCTGCGAAAGCCCCCGCAACCGTATCCAGGTTTACCGGAAGCAATCGGCGACGTTTGCGGGGCCCCGCCTGTAGACGATCGTAGGTAAACAAGGTCACTAAGAGTTCTGGAAGGCCCACCGGCGGCTCAAACAATTGCTGGTGGGCCTTCTTGTGTCTGATGTAAACTGGTCTCGGTTAGGTGACTCTGGTGTCAATCGCATTTAAGGACCGATAGCTTATGGCCATCACGGTTGCCCGCATCCCCTATCTAGGATGCGAACCTTTCTATTACGACATGGAACGCCGGGGCATCGAGACGCGCAACATGGCGCCCAACCTGATTGCTTCGGCTCTGCTCAGCGGTGAGATAGATTCCGGGCCGGTTCCCTTGGCCGACTGCGCTCGCTTGGAAGAGGGGTTCCAACCACTTTCCGGCTTCTGCGTCGCGTTGGTCAGCCCGACAGGCGCCAGTGTTCTCCACACCAAAGTGCCCATCAATGAGTTGAAGGGCTTGAGCATCGTCATCCCTGAAGCGGCCTCCCCATTGAAAAGTATGTTGCGCATCTTGTTAACCCTCAAGCATCAGGTTGATGGCGTAACCTTCGCGGACTCCGAGGACGCCGGGGATTCCCATGACGCCCTGCTCTTAGTGGACAACCAAGCGCTACGCCGCCGCCGAGGCGTGAGGGGCTTTCCTCACAAATACGACCTGGGGGAAGAGTGGCGCGAATGGACCGGATTACCCTTCATCTATTACCGTTGGATGGTGCGTTCGGACATGGGACGACGGGACGCGGTTATATTAGAGGACTCCCTGTACGTCGGCCAGGAGGACTGGCTGGATAATCTATACCGTATGTCCGGTCCTCGTGACGACCTGTTGATGCTACCCAAAGATGTTCTGGAGCACATCCAAAGTCTTCGTTATTACATGGGAGTACCCGAACAGAAGGCTATAGATCTGTTCAACGAGCAGATGAAGAGCCTAGAGCCGGAAGGGAAACAGTAGGGACGTCAGGGTAGCTCAAGTAGCCGGTAGACCCTCGGTCTATTTCCAACTTCATCGGTAGCCCGGCAACTAACCATCCCTCCGGCGTATTACAATCAAGAAGGAATCAAGTATTGATCTGGTGAACTTAGTGGGGAGGAAGGGGTATGGTGTTTAAGGCAGAAACGGGTCTTCATGGGCCGGAAGATGCGGACCCAGGGTTGTGCAGGAGCAATAGATGAGATTACGGACGCCTACTGCTAGGAGAATACTTGAAGACCTGGACACATTAACTTACCTGATGGAGCGCGGGGATGGGCGTGTTAAGCCAGAGGATTCTAGTAGCGAATATTGGGAGGTTGGAGCAGAGCAATTGGCATCGGCAGCGTTCTTATCACGCCGGCCCGGGCGCCTGCTCACGAGATTAGAAAAGCGGGGCGACAACCCCGTTCCCCAGATCTTGAATGAGTGTTAGTTGATTCGACAACTCCACTAGATTGCTGGCTCGGCGAAGGTCAAGACTTCCCTGGGATTGTGGACCAAAATATCGTCTATCGATTCGTTTGGGAATCCCCGAGCCCGCATTCTCGGCACTATGTGATTCAAGATGTAGTAGTAGCCATGCCCACCGTATTTCTCTAGACGGTGTTTCGCGCAGATATCGTGAGCCACTACAACCTTCCGGCCATACCCTTCTGAAGAGATCCTGGCTATGTCGTCCATGCGTTTTGCGTCGCTTGGCATATCTATGTTCGGGTTTAGAGCGTAGTAAGAGTTCTCAGTTCCGAAGAGATCCCATTCCATGTAGCAGCCCGACTGGGCGATTTCCGTCAATGTTTCACGTCTGAACACCGTGCGGTCCAGATGTCCCATGATGGTGCGGCTCAGGTCGGCTCCGGCTTCGGAGAGAACCTCGATTATCTCCAGAGGAGACATTTCGTCTCTACCAGGGTGTATCAATAATGGGGCGCCGGTCATCCTCTGCGCTTGCGCCGACGCTCTCAAAACTTTTCGCTCATTGTTTGCCAAAGGCCAGGAACAGCCAATCTCTCCAATGACCCCGGAACGGATGTCTGTGCCGTCAACCCCTTCCGTTACATCCAGCAGAATCTGGGCGGTTATGTCTTCCTCGGTCCATGTGTCCATGTCGGTCGGGTGGGAATCGGCGACGTAGTATGAGGCGCCCATGATGATGTTCACTCCGGTAGCCTGAGAGATACGAGAGAGTCCCAAATGGTCACGGGCGATGCCGATGCTGGTGGCGTCCACCAGGGAGATGCCGCCGTTCTGTTTGTACAGCATCACCTCATCTATCGCCGTCGGGACATCGAACAGTTGGGCGTTGTCTTGGTTTGAGGCGCCGTGATGTCTGATTCGACCAACCGTCTCCATCGAGACTGGTTTCTGGTAGAACTCGATAGCACTGGCGGTGTCCGGGTGGCCATGGGCGACGTTTAGGTCTACCAGCAAGTGTTCGTGAGTTAACGTCACTCCCAGCAGTTCCGGCTCGATAGGTCCCAACACAGTTTGGATCTTGCCGGTTAAGTTTCTGTTCACTATGTACGCCTCCGGTGGGCAGACAGAAATAGCAGTCCAACCGAGGTTTTCAAGACTTTAAGACCGCTTAAGCCTGGGGTCTCTCCATGAACACTGTTATTCCCATGTCGATGTACTTATCCCGTTCGTCCGGGGTGCCGTTACGGAAGCTGATCTGAACGCTGGTGCCCTCCAATTGTTGGAGCACGTGGCGTAGGCAGTCATCAACGGTTTGGAACGGATGCTGAGGATGAGCTTCCATGTCGAAACTTAGATCGGCCGGTCCCCAGGTCAGGCAATCGATTCCAGGTTTGGCCAGCGCCCGAGCGTTCGTTACGGCGGCGAGGGTCTCCATCTGAAGACATAGAACCCCGTGCTCGTTCCACCACTTGGCGTACTCCAGCCTGTTCTCCCGGCCATCGATCCCGTGCCGAGCGGTTCCACCCCAACTCCGGTGTCCCACTTGCGGGTAATAAAAGGCGTCCAAGGCTTCGTCCACCACCGCTTCGTCTTCCACCAAGGGGACTTCTATCGCCGCCGGTCCCAGGTCGAGAACGTTACCGATAAGATACGCATGGCGGGTGTTCTTGATCCGGAACTGAACCGGCATACCTAGTTCTTGGGCCGTGGCGCAGAAAGTAACCAGTTTTTCCTCGTTATAAGGACTGTGTTGGCTATCTATGGTCAGGAAGCTGTAGGTGTCTTTGCTTAGGATAGACTCCAACCGTGACTTGTCGGAATCCAGTGGCGCCGAAACGCCCACCACAATCTCTCCGGCGTGGATACGCTGCTTCAAGGAATCATTATTCGGCAAACTGGGCCTCCTTGTGATCGGCTGGGATGCGTATTTCTTGGACAGGTCAAACTATATAACCGCATCAATGCAGGGTCAACAGCCACGCTTGGGCCGGGAATGCCGGTGAGTAGGCGATCCAACGAAGGCACAAAGGATTGACCCCATGGCCTAGGTAAGGTTAGAGTCCCAGTACATCCAAACTTGCCGCGTTGTCCGGTGATCATCTTGATCGCAAAAATCCGTTTGAGGTAGAGGTTGGGCATGGAATTTGAGATTGGGAAGATACTAACTGTCGTTGGCACCGGGGAAGAGGGTTATGCCGGCGACGGCGGTCCCGCTACTCAAGCGATGATTGGCGAATCATATGGTTGTTCCTTCGACACCGATGACAACCTATATATCTGCGACGGACGTAACCACACCATCCGGCGCATCGATAGAACATCATGGGTTATCACCACGGTGGCGGGGACCGGTGAAGCGGGGTACTCCGGTGACGGCGGCCCGGCAACACAGGCTACGATGGACAATATCTATTCGCTCACCGTAGATACCAACGGCGACATCTACATCGTCGACCGGTTCAACTGTGCCGTTCGTAAAGTAGACGCCGCTACGGGCATAATCACCACGGTTGCTGGCACCGGTGAAGCCGGATACGGCGGCGACGGTGGCCCCGGCCCTCTAGCCCAAATGAGGGAACCTAACGACTGCTGGCTGGACGGCAAAGGCGGGCTTCTCATCGCCGATATTCAAGATCAAAGGGTGCGGCGACTGGATCTAACTACTGGAATCATCACCACTTTTGCCGGAGACGGTGAGAAGCGGCGGGAAGGGGATGGCAAACCCGCGAATGAGGCGTCTGTCATGGGCCCTAGGGCGGTCTGCATGGACAGCAAGGGCAACACCTACATCGCCGAACGGGAGGGCAACGGCGTTCGTAAGGTGGACGCCAACGGTATTATGTCTACCTTCGCTGGCACCGGAGAACGGGGCTACAGCGGGGATGGCGGTTCGGCGTTGACCGCCTTGTGGGGCGCGCCCAAAGCCATCCGCTGCGACAATCAAGACAACGTTATCGTGGTCGACACCGAGAATAACGCCGTCCGCAAGATAGACGTTACCACCGGCATCGTAACCACCATAGCCGGGGGCCACCAAGGCGGCGACGGCGACGGTGGCGAAGCTACCAACGCCGGGTTGGAGCGCCCTCACGGTTGTGGGATCGACCGGCAGGGTAACCTGTACATAGCCGACGGCATCAACCACCGCGTACGAGTCGTAGGTATGCGATAATCATTCCGGTCTTGGAGCGGTTACAGCCATCACATCATCGATACACAGAAAAGGGGAAGTTAAAAAATGACGACAGTCGGTTCTGGAAATTTCAAATATGAGCTGGTTCAAGATTGGCCAAAACTACCCGCGGGAGAAAAGCTGGGAACGGTTAGCTCAGCGGCCACTGATTCGCAAGACAGAGTCTACGTCTTCCAACGCAAGGACCCGCCGGTAATGGTTTTTGACCGTGACGGCAACTTCCTGAATTCCTGGGGAATGGGAGCAATCACCGACCCCCACGGCATCAACATCGTTGGCGACATAGTCTATGTTACCGATCGATCGGACCATGTGGCACTTCGATTCACCCTGGACGGAAAGCCTCTTCAGGTGATTGGAGAAAGAGGCGTTTTCTCCGATACCGGATGCGAGAAACCTGGCGACCTGTGTCCCCGGGCCGCCGGTCCCTTCAACTATTGCACCGAGTTGTCTACCAGCCCATCCGGCGACCTCTATGTTTCCGATGGCTACCGGAACGCCCGGGTGCACCGGTTCAGCAAAGATGGCACTCTCATAAATTCGTGGGGACAACCCGGCAAGGAAGCGCCTGGGGAATTCCACTTGGTACACAGTCTTTTGGTGGACCCAGAGGGCAAGGTGTACGTTTGCGACAGGACCAATCGCCGGGTCCAGATTTTCTCTCCGGAAGGAGAATTCATCACCATGTGGACCGGCATGGGTGGTCCCGACAACATAGTCCGCGATAGTGAAGGGATATTCTATATAGCAGAGCAGGCCGACGAGTCCGGCGACGACCACGTAAGCATCTGGGACGGTGACGGCAACGTGTTAGAGCGCTGGCCCATTCGCCACGCCCACGGCCTTGAAGTGGATGCCCACGGTGATATTTATCTGGGTCTGACGATAGACCAAAGCGTCGACAAGTACGTCCGCCAACGTTAGTCATATCCGAGTTACGCCTCTTAGAAGGAGCTTATATTGAACAGCCTCAACGGCTCGGAACCATCAGAATGTTGGGCCGATATTGGAGACCTGCGAGTCCGATATCTGGACTGGGGCGGTCAGGGTAAACCTGCGGTACTGCTGCACGGCCTGGCTTCCTCGGCCAACTGGTACGATCTAGTCTCTCCCCATCTTAGGAATCATTACCGCATCATCTCCCCGGACCAACGCGGCCACGGTCAGACCACTCAGGCGCCAGACGGTTACGATTGGGGGACCTTGACCCAGGACGTCGTGGGCTTGATGGATCTGTTGAACATCCCCAAAGCGGCGGTGTTCGGACATTCCTGGGGAGCCACCGTAGCGTTGAATGTCGCCGCGCGCGCTCAAGACCGAGTGACGGCGTTGGGACTCATCGACGGCGGCACCTCTCGCGTTTCGGGTGTCAAAGAGAACTGGGAAGACGTCAAAGCCAGGTCGCGGCCTCGGAATATATCCGGGACAAGGGAAGAGTTTCTGGACCGTTTGCGGAACCAGTTGTCCTTCTGCTGGAGCGACCAGGTTGAGCGAATCGTACAGACCATGGTGTACGAAGATGGCGACGGGGCGATGCAGGACATCTTGCGCCCGGAGAATCACATCCAAGTGATGCACGCCATGTGGGATGAACCGGCATCGGAGGCGTACCCCAATGTCCTTTGTCCAACGGTAATCATCCCAGCCGGACCGGCTCCCCAAAGCGCTGGCAGCGAGCGGGCCTTGGTAAAGCAAGAAAGAGTCGCCGACGCCGAACAATCGATCAAGAACAGCCGGGTTCGCTGGATACCTGAGACGGTGCACGACATCGGCTACCATAAACCTGAGGAGTTGGCCCAAGTTATTCTGGAATTCTTGGACGACAATCAGGCCTCATAGGTTTGGAAAGCTTCACGACAGGGTGATCCTTATAAAGTGTATTTCTAACGACAACGTAGGGCTACCTTCGCCAACAAGTAGCGGGGTAGAATGCGTAGGATATCCGGCAATCTTCATTGGGAGTTGCGACTACGATGGCTGATAATCAGGAAGGGCTCTCCGGCCGGCTAGAGGGGCTATACCAGCGGATGAAAGAGTCCCAGGTGGATGCGTATCTGGTGCTCTCCTCCGACAACCATCTGAACGAATACACCCCGGAATATAGCCGTCGAAGGACGGCCATCACCGGATTCAGAGGTTCTGCCGGGGATGCGATAATCTGCCCTGAAGGCAACCATTTATTCGTGGATTCCCGGTACTACCTGCAGGCCGATGAAGAGGTGGATCTATCCGACTTTCGTATCCACAAGCTTGGCTTGAGTGGAGAGCATACCCTGAGCCAATGGCTCACCGAGATGGAGAAAGAGCGGGGCAGCATCCGCGTGGGCTTCGACCCGTTCGTTGTGTCGATGCAGGCCCATGCCGCATATTCGGGAGCGCTTCATTCGCCCGATTCCAAAATGGTCCCCATCGATGACAATCTGGTTGACGCCGTTTGGGAAAATCAACCGGCTCCTCCAGCGGATCCTATCTACTCCCTTCCGGAGAGTGTCACCGGCAGCGGCGTGGCTGAAAAGCTTTCAAACGTGCGCAAGGAGATGGCGGATGCGGGCGCAGACCTCTTGGTCCTGACCAAGTTGGACGAGATTGCCTGGGTAACCAACCTGCGGGGCACCGACATCGCGTTTAACCCAGTGTTCGAATCCTATATGGTGATGGACATGGAACAGGCAACCTGCTTCGTGCGTAATATGCCCCCTGCGGATGTCCAGAACGCACTAGGTTCACTGGTCGACTTTTGGCCCTATGAGGCATATGTAGAATCTATGCAACTAGCCGGCGGCCAAGCATCAGGCGTAGTGTGGCTCGACCCCAGCGGAACGACCATGGCTACTCGCTTGCTGATTAGCGAAGAGCAAAAAGTACATGAAAAGCCCAATCCAATCGTGATGCTCAAGGCCATCAAGAACGATTCCGAGATTGCCGCCAGCCGGGATTCTCACCGCCACGCTGCCGCCGCCAAGATTCGCAGCTTCAAGGGCTTGGAAGACAGAATCAACTCCGGGCAGACGGTAAGTGAACTTGACTACAGTGATCTGCTCCATAAGGAGTACTCCAGCGAGGACGGGTTCTACGACCTAAGTTTCACAACCATCGCAGCGGCCGGCGCTAATGGGGCTATCGTCCACTATGCCGATGCCGACCCGGATACACTGCTGCGGGACGGAGAGATGTTCTTAGTGGACTCTGGCGTTCAGATGCTAGGCGGCACCACGGACGATACCCGCACGGTTATCGTAGGCACTCCGACCGAGCGGCAGAAGCAGGTCTATACGAAAGTCTTACGCGGCCACATCAACCTGGCCATGCAGAAATTTCCTGAAGGCACCGGTGGCATCGCTCTGGATGCACTGGCGAGGACCCACCTTTGGAACTCTGGATTGGACTACGGCCACGGCACCGGTCATGGAGTTGGCGCGTTCCTCAACGTCCATGAGGGGCCACAGCGCATCGCTCCCCGGGGTGTCGATGAACCAATGAGAGTGGGAATGATTGTCTCCAATGAACCGGGATACTACGAAGCGGGCTGGGGCGGAGTGCGCCTTGAGAACCTCTATGTAGTGACCACCGACGATGAATTGCCGGCTCATCCAGACGGCAAGCGTTGGCTGCGCCTGGACACCTTGACTCTTATCCCCTTCGACATCTCCCTGATCGACTGGGATCAGATGTCGATCGCCGAGACATCCTGGCTAGGTGACTACCACCAGGAAGTTTGGAACACCATCAGCCCGATGCTGGACGACGAAGACCGGCAGTGGCTGTGGGAGAAGTGTCGATTGCCGGGTGTCGCCATCTCGGCCTAGTCAACGGGTTACTTAGCCATCGTAGTTTGCTTAAACGTTGAAAGCGTCAAGAGATTGGGGCCGGGTCGATTGCCCGGCCCTCCAAGCCTCGGCGTTGAGTATAATCAGACTCCTACAGGATCTAGTGGAGGCTCCTTATGAAGTTTCTGGCTATGACTCTCATCCCCTACGGACCGGACCCGGTCACCGGGATCCAGCCCTCCATCACAGAACGATTGCGCTCGGTGGTGAACAACGCAGTCCTCGCTGAAGAGCTAGGATTCGATGGGTACTGCGTTGGGGAGCGCCACGAGCGGCCTTTCCTTTCTTCATCGCCGCCCGTCGTCTTGAGCCACATCGCCGCACAGACTTCGACCATCAGGTTGTTTACCGCAGTGACCACATTGAGCTTGCTCGATCCGGTGCGAGCGTTCGAAGACTACGCAACGCTGGACCACCTCAGTGGTGGGCGGCTGGATCTCATGATTGGAAAGGGGAACGGCACCGCCCAAGCCCAGCTATTCCATGTGACTAATGAGGACCAATGGGAGCGCAACCGGGAGGGATACGAGTTATTCCGGCGGTTGTGGCGGGAAGAAAAAGTGACCTGGTCCGGCCAGTTCCGCCCGTCTCTGAACGAAGCAGAAACCTGGCCTCGGCCATTGCAGCAACCGATCCGCATCTGGCACGGCAGTGCCACCAGCGAGGCTTCGGTGGAGTTAGCCGCCAAGTGGGGCGACCCGCTATTCTCGGCCAACGTCACCAATCCCATCGAACCTTACGCTGCACTGGTCCGTTACTACCGAGAGCGTTGGGAGGCCCATGGCCGTGACCCGGCCGACGCCTTGGTTGGAGCAGGCACGGCCGGATACTACGCCGCCAAGACCTCCCAGGAAGCCATTGCCACATACCGGCCCATCTTTGAGGCGAGACAAGCGGCGTGGCGTAGAGGGGGAATGCCCATAGTGTTCCACTCCCTGGAAGACGCGATCGAACGCAGTTCAGCGTTGATTGGCAGCCCCCAGCAAATCATCGAGAAAATACATCGTTATCACGAGCAGATGGGCCACGAGGTACTGAATATCAATTCCGATGGAGCCGGCCTAACCCCGGCGCAGCACCGGGAAACGCTAGAGTTGCTCCAAAGCGATATCGCGCCAACCCTGCGCCGCGACATCCCAAGCCGCCTTTTCCCAGCACCCGCTGGGTCAGTGACTGCCTCCGCCGCCCATCCAGCATCAGACCCGACTCCCTCAGTTGGGTAGTACCGGCTCAGTAAGCTGGTCCGGTAGGTCGATGGTGCAAGCGTTAGCGTTAATTGCCAGCAATCTGAAATAGCCCATGGTCGTCGTGAACTCGACAAGTCCCTGTACGCCGAGTTGGTTCCGCGCGGCATCGAAAGTCTCCTGGCTCACCTTGTTGGTGCTCGTCAGTTCCAACCCGTAGTTGACCACCGCCGACTCGTCGGCCGGCATGGCCGGAAGCTGCGTCCTATCTCGGATCGCATCCACCAAGGCGTCGCTAAGCCCGGCGCGCCGGCCAGCGGCGGCATGGGCGTTCCAAACGAACTGGCAGTCCATCGACCGGGCGGCAATGATGGCAGCCAACCGTTTGATCTTCTCCGGCAAGTCGCTTTGCTCCCCCAAGTATTCCGACAACCGGTTAACCCGAACGGCCATCTCCGGGCTATGTATCAGCACCGAAGAAGGTCCACCGACCGGTGCACGGCCCCGGATACCCGCAACCTCGTCGTAGGCCGCCTGGTGCTCCGCAGACAATTCGTCCCTGGAAACTATTGGTATTCGCCTCGCCATAGCGCTTCTCCTTTTGGATGGCTTTCGGTAGTTGTCTTTGAATTCGTTAGGTCTGTTCCCAACCCGGCCTATAAACAGATCGATGGTGATGCGAAGCCACCCGCTCATACGGCCCCGACAAGCTTAACATCAGCGAAAAACTCCTGACATAGCAGGGGCTTCATACAAAACACATCGTTACCAGGTACTGGACTGACTTCAGTGAGATTTAGCACTCATTTTAACAATCTTAGGTTCGCCGGACGGGGAGAGGGAGGGTAGTTTGAAACACTGGGTGCGCTTTTGGTGGTGTTTCAACCTGGCGAGATGGCCATTTACGAGTGATAAATAGGGGCTGCGCCGCCGCCGAACGGTTATACTGACGCTGCTAATCAAAATTTTTTAGATGAGCAGGGACTGTCCCATGCTCAGGAAACAGGGAGAGAAAGAAACAGATGCATTGTGGAGTAATGGTTACTGGGTATAACCAAGGTGACTGGGACCGGTTGATGAAGGGCGAGTATGATCGGCCGCCAGACGTTTCGGATGCCCAGAACATGGATAACACCCTCTATATGGGGGAACTGGTCGAACCCCTGGGCTTCGATTCGATCTGGGCGACCGAACACTATGGTTCTGCCTACTCGATGCAGCCGAATCCATTGCAATACCTGGCTTATTGGGCGGGGCGCACCAGCCGCATTGATGTGGGTACCGCAGTGATTGTGGCGCCATGGTGGAACCCGGTACGGTTAGCCAGCGAGATATCCATGCTCGACATCTTATTGAAGGGCCGGCGCCTCCACCTTGGCATCGGGCGTGGCATTTCGCCACACGAATACGCTTCGCTCGGTTATCCGATGGAGGAGTCGCACAAATACTTCTATGATGTGATTAATGCCATCAGGGCCTCCGACGGCGCTGAGCGGTTCGAGTTTAAAGGCGAGGTCTACGATATTCCACCTACTTCGATCAGGCCCCAGGCCCGCCACAAGGGCGAACTCACCAAGAATATCAAGGTGGCGTTCACCACGGAGGCGTCGGCAAAACTGGCCGCCGAACACGGTCTTGGCCAGATGTTTGTAGCGGGCGACGACGTTGACGAGATGATTGCCAAGGTTCAGAGGTTCAATAAGATCCGGAAGGACCTCGGCCTACCGCCGGACCAGCCCACCACTCTGCTGTGGATGTATTGCGCTGAGACTGCCGAGGAAGCCGAGGAAGGATGGGTCTATTTCCAGAACCAAGGCGTCGCGGCCCAGCACCACTACTTCGATTGGAATAATCCAGGGTACGAAGGCATACGTGGTTACGAGGAATACCTAGCGCGCCAGACCGCCGACATAAGCCCTGCGGAGGCCCGCCTCGCCGCCCGCCGCGCGACCCAGCCCATCGGCACCCCTGAAGCAATCATCGAGAAGATCAAGGCCATGCAGCAGACCATCAGCATGGAGAAGGTCGTGATTCACATGATGTACGGTGGGATGCCCAGGGAGAAGGCCGAGAAGAGCCTCAGGCTCTTCGCCGAAAAAGTCCTCCCTGAATTGCAAGCCATGCCCACCCCAATCAACCCAAGATCCTTGGGTGAAGTCGTCGTCTAAGTACGAGCGAGTAAATACCGAATCGGACAACCAAGACGATGAAGGGCGTCGGGGGACTCTATCGATGCGGAGGATAAATGCTACGGCCACTAAAGAAGCCGTAGCGATCAAGGGCGCGGTGGAGTTTCCCGAGGCTGAGGTTAACCGCCACTACCACTGCACAAACATCGGAATCACTTTTCCTCGGTGCGTAATCCGGGATTAAGCCTTTTAGCTCACCACGTCCCTTTTCAGCATGTACCTCTATTTGTAGGGCGTCGAGGAGAAGCGAGAAATCATCGCCATCAGCCTTTAGCACCCAGTCTTCAATCCTTTGGCATGCCTGCCGTAGGTCGGTGATGTTCGGCAGACTGTCCATCGGCGACACCCTATGCATCTGTTCCTCTACCTTAGCTTTTTCGCCCCTAATGGTAGTAGATTCCCGGAGGAAGTAGTCATCGTCGATCTCGCCCATCTCGTATAGCTTGAGAAGGCGTCCCCGACGGTTCTCGAAGTCAGTCAGCTTACTTTCCAGGGCGGCCACGTCGATGTGATTAACGCCCTGTTTACGCACTCGCTCCGCCTCGGCTAACACCAACTCTGGATCAGCCAGCACCCTCGCGGCCTCGGTCCTGATAGCCTGTTCCAGCCCGTCAGCCCGCACGTACACCGTCGGACAACGGTCATGCTTGGGACCAGCGAAAGCCCGACGGCACCGATAATAACGGTATCGGCCCTGGAGCGTTTGGCCGACCATTGCTTTCCCACACTTCAAGCATTTGATTCTCCCTGAAAGGAAGTAGTTATGTAATCTCCGGCCTCTTCGTCTTCGCTCTGGGTCGTCGAGAATTCGCTGCACCGCTTCGAAGATCGCGGGTTCAATTATCATTGGAGTCGCCCCGAGGATTTCGATCCATTCGGAGGGGTCTCGTTTGGTGACCAGTCGCTTCTTGCGTCCAGTTTTCGGATCACGGATCATCGAAACTGATGTCCTTCGGTAGATCGTGCGCCCAGTGTAAGTTTCATTCCTTAGTACATTATGTATTGACACCGGATACCATTTTGACCCGCTGAAGGTAGGCACCCCGGCATCGTTCAAATGGT
>CAXEOX010000002.1:0-76263 GCA_963997925.1 uncultured bacterium | reverse complement strand
TCCCAAGTCCCGAAGTACCCGGTTCCACTGCCGGATGCAGTCTTGTGGAAAGGCTGGCTAAACCCCTCCTAGCACTTCATACCGAGGCAGATGTTGAAGGGAATTATAGCACGATATTCGAGTCTGGCAAACATTTCGTAGACATAACTTGTTCAACCGAAATATTGTGCTATTGCCGGAACTTCTTCTATGAGTTACATTCTTGGCCGCGTACCGTTACCGGGACATCCCAGTTGGATCGAATCTCTGGCCGCGGTGAGGTTCAACCGGGAATCGGCAACCGTTGAAGATTCATGCTGGTTTCCCCAACTACGAGCGGCCACAGGTTCTTTGCGGCTTTGATCGCAGGTTTCCTGATGATTTCATGCGGCCCACTGCACTACTACCGGAAACTGGAACAAAGGCGCCTCAGGTCACAACTACGCCGAGAGTTTATATCCTGCCTACCATCGATCGGACCGTCACACCCAAACAGATTTTTATTCCAATGCCGCCACATACTCCGGCTCCCCTTCCTACTTACACGCCGTTGCCAACCTATACGCTATACCCTACCTACACGCCCGTGGCCACTCCTACGCCATCTCCACTATCAACTGAACAAACCGCGCAGGTAGCATCCGCGCCTGGTCCATTACCAGCAACCACCGTGACACCGGTTCCTGAGGCAGTCACCGCACCAATGCCACCTGCCTTATCCACAACAGGATCCCTAATAACTTCTGACTCCCCCACAAACGCGACTCCAGTACGCCCTACCACCGCCACGCCACAACCCACGCATTCCCCCGAGTCTGCCCCAGCAGGAACGGTCAAGACCCAGCCTACGGCTACGCCGCCGGTTTACCCAACGCCGACACCCTCAGCAACGACACCGGCAGCCACGTCAACACTTGTTTCTACCATTTCACCTACACCGATACTTTTCCCAACTCCCATGCCCGCTCCATCACCAACAGCAACGCCCACCCCTGCTCCCACGGCGACCCCTGTGCCTCGTGCCACGTCAACACCGACACCAACACGGCCACCGCCGCCACCGGAGGGAGTAATCGAATGCATCTTTTACGACGGACTGATTCCGCGAAGCGAAGCTGACAAGTACGTTCAAATAGCCAATGTGGCGTCCAACCCCGTACCGCTCGCTAACTGGTCACTCCGAGATGTTTCCGACGGGTCGCCCACCTTCACGTTCCCTGCCTATTCGATCGCCCCCGGAGAAAGGGTTCGGGTTTATACGAATGAGGTGCACCCGGAATCGGGAGGATTCTCCTTTAAGCGGGGAAGCTCTATCTGGAACAACTCAAACCCGGACACCGCCGGGTTGTTTGACGCGCAAGGGTTCCAGGTATCAACCCATACATATCCACCGGGCTGTGAGTGATGCCATAGCCCAGGTCCGTTGAGCGCCATCTCCTGGGTGATATACTCTCAATCATTCTGTGACAAGAGCGCCCCGGCATGGGCCAACGACCGTGACGGGTAGAAGGTTTTAGATTACATAACCATGTTTTCCGGGCAATCGGTGAAGGAGTGGATCTACTATGAAGGTTGGTATCAGCATTCCCAGGTTACCCGACGGTCCCGGCCTAAGAACTTTCGTGCAGAGAGCAGAGGCATTGGGGTTCGACGCAGTGCTGGCGGGCGACCACATCGTATTGCCCACCCAGGGCACGAGCCAATATCCCTACACGTCCGACGGCTCCTTCTCCCGCCCGGTCGACGAGCCATTCTTGGAAACCATGACATTATTGGGGTACTTGGCGGCCTGTTCCGACACAGTCAAATTGGGCAGCACCGTCATCATTCTCCCCTACCGCAATCCGGTGGTCCAAGCAAAGATGTTCGCGTCGCTGGACGTTCTGACCAACGGCAGGATGATTTGCGGCGTTGGCGTGGGCTGGCTAGAAAAAGAGTTCGAGATTCTGGGAGTTCCCTATGCGGAAAGAGGCCCCATGACCGACGAATTTCTGGAGATTTTCATCGCCCTGTGGACCCAGGCAGAGCCGGAGTTCCACGGCCGCTTTTACAACATAGATGGTATCCAGTTCTATCCCAAGCCCATCCAGCAACCCCACATTCCCATATGGGTGGGTGGACACAGCCGACGGGCATTGCGGCGTACCGCAAAGTACGGCGACTGCTGGCACACAACGCGCCAAACACCGGACTTCGTGGCTCAAAACCTGCCATACCTTCGTCAGCAGATCGAGCAAGCGGACCGCGACCCGGCCAGTATCTCCATTTCCCTGAAACGCAGCCTGCACTTCACCGACATGGGGCTGGGCGAGGAGAAGTCGACGGTACGTAGCGGCGGAACCGTCGTCGGAACAACTCAAGAGGTGATAGACGACGTTTACTACTGCAAGGAACTGGGAATAGACCAACTAACCTACGACTTCCGGGTTGAAGGAGTTCAGGAATCCATCCAAGTCATGGAACACTTGGCGGACCGAGTACTACCGGTGGCGGAGCGGTTGGGGTAGGGAGATTCGGGATAACAAAAAACAAAACACCGAAGCAGCTAGGTTCCGGCTCCGCTAACGCACGGTACCCATCGCCCGGCGGGCCTCCCGGTCCATATCCTTGTCCATGAGCGCGCGCCGCTTATCGTATTGCCGTTTGCCCCTGGCGAGGCCCAGGCCTACTTTAGCGACGTGGCCTTTGATGAAGATGCTGAGAGCCACTAGTGTGACTCCCCGCTCGGCGATGATGCTCCGCAACTTGTCTATCTCTTCGCGATGCATGAGCAGTTTGCGGGGACGCTTTGGGTCATGATTGTAGAGGCTGCCAGCATCATAGAGGGCGATATGGGCGTTTGCCAGCCAAAGCTCACCATTCTGAACCCGGGCGTAGGCATCCCGAAGGTCTACCTTTCCTGCCCTGACCGATTTAATCTCAGTCCCGGTGAGAACCAGTCCCGCTTCGAACCGGTCCAGAATCTCATAATCGAAGAAAGCCTTGCGGTTGGTGGCTATCGTCTTAGTGGCTTTTTGTGGCCGGTCGGTTTTTTTGGTGGTCATGAGCTAATTGCCTTGGGCAATCTTCTTCCGTAAAAGGTCGATGGCCTGCTCAAGATGGACGTCTTCAGAATCGTCCTCAGGTTTTTCCATGACGATGTCGGGCGTGATTCCTTCACCCTCGATCAACGTACCCTTGGGGGTGAACCAATGGGCGATCGTGAAATTGACGCCGGAGCCGTCCTGCAATGACCAAAGATTACTGACACTGCCTTTGCCAAATGTTGTAGTCCCAATAACGGTAGCTCGCTCATGGTCTATCATCGCGCCGGTGAACACTTCGCTGGCGCTTGCGCTGAACTCGTTGACCAGAATCACGAAGGGAATATCCTTGGCCTTACCACCGGATTTCACTTTCCAATCCGTCCGGTCTCCCTGAGCATTAACCTGGTAAAGCACTAGGCCGTCGTCAAGGAACTGGCTGGTAACGTTCACCACCGAGGTTAGCAACCCCCCGGGATTATTTCGCAGGTCCAGCACAAACCCACTGGCGCCGGAGTCTTCGAACCGCTCCAGAGCGGCCAGCAAGTCCTTATTGGTGGTCTCGGCAAAGTTGAAGATTCTCAGATGGCTAATCTCGTCGTCTACCGTAAGAAGGCGTACCGAGGTTAGGGAGATTACCCCCCTTTCCACATTGATAACCACGGGCTCGGTATCGCCTTTATGCAGAATCAGGAGCTTGACGACGGTCCCTTTCTTGCCGCGGATCCGGTTGACCGCCTCCATCAGGCTGATTCCTTCGGCGCTCTCGTCTTCGATCTCCATAATGATGTCGCCGGGTTTGATGCCTGCTTTCTCGGCGGGGGTATCCGGCATGGGAGCTAGAATCGTGACCATCCCATTCCTGATGCCCACTTCGGCGCCGATACCTTCGAAAAATCCTTTCAAGTCTTGGGTCGCAATCTTGTACTGCTCTGTGTTGTAGAAGGCGGAATATGGGTCGCCCAATGCCTCCAGCATGCCCCGGATCGCCCCGTCGCTGATTTCCTGGGGGTCCAGGTCCGTTCCGTTGATGTGTTCGCCTTCCAGAAGTTCCCAAACTTCCAGCAAACGCTCGAACTCAGGCGGCAATCCTTCGATCGTCGTATCAACGTCCCCCGATACGCTGGCCTGCTGAACGCCACAAGCGACGGCAAAGGACAAGCCGAGGATGCAGAGAATGGTGATTAACGAAGCCCTGACGAGCCGTGATTTGGTCACGGAATTCGTCTCCTTGTTGGCATATTCACTCGTGTGGGAGGGTCGATTCACTCGCAACATTGTATCACAGGGCCAGCCTAGACCCCCCGGTATCCGCTTGCCGAACCCGTGTTCTCCGATGCAATCATGACATCGTGGGCTCGGTTATATCGGTAGGCCGCTCTTGACCGTCAATGTTCGGCGGTCTACTCTTGGCGGAACCGCTCAGGAGAAGATTGGGATGAACGCTGAGATAGTGGCGATCGGCTCGGAACTGCTTTTAGGACAGATCGTGGACACCAATTCGGCATGGATGGCGCAGCGCCTAGCCGGCGTAGGTGTGAATCTCTTCTATAAAACGATAGTCGGCGACAATCCGGGCCGGATGCTGGAGGCAATCAACGCCGCCATGAATCGGTCCGACGTGGTGATAACCTCCGGTGGCATCGGCCCAACACAGGACGATCTGACCCGGGAGATCGTGGCGAAGGCGTCCTCTAGAGAACTGGTCCTCGAACCGGAATTGCTCGCCCAGATAGAAGCCAGGTTCCGCCGCCGGGGTTTCATCATGACGGAGAACAACAACCGGCAAGCCTACATTCCCGAAGGCGCCATACCGGTAGAAAACCCCAATGGAACCGCTCCTTCATTCATAGTAGAGGACCCGAGAGCCGTGGTTATCTGCCTGCCGGGCGTCCCCTTCGAGATGAAGTGGCTTTTCGACAACGAAGTGATTCCCTACTTGCAGGGAAAGTTCGATCTCTCCGAGGCCATCTACTCCCGTGTGTTGAAGGTCGCCGACATGGGGGAGAGCGGAGTGGACGATCTTGTGGGGTACCTCATCGCCAACTCCAGCAATCCCACGGTGGGCGTACTGGCCCACCCAGGACAGGTGGACGTCCGCATAACCGCCAAAGCGGCCAGCCAAGGTGAAGCCGACGTTCTGATCGCTCCATTGGAGAAAGAGGTTAGGTCATTATTGGGGGACCACGTGTTCGCCACCGGGGAGCAAACTATGCAGGACATCGTCGGCGACTTGCTGCGCTCCAAAGAACTGACCGTCGCATCATTCGAGGGACTAACCGGTGGACTGGTAGCCCAGCAACTTCAAGAGGCCGATGGACCGCGGTTCTTGCAGGGGACCATCGGCCAGCAGGAAACCACGCTGCAGGCTATTCTGAGTGCCAACGGAGTCGACGCCGGGGCGCCCTCGGAACCCGAGGCGCTGACCGGCCAACTGGCCTCAGCGGTCCGGGCTGTCGCCGGGTCCGACCTGGGACTGGCGGTTCTTTCGTTACCGGACGATCCCTCTCCAACCGGAGGATCCTCCAACTCTAGCTCGGAAAACCTTAGAGCCGGCAACACCTATATCGCAGTTGCTTCCTCCCAAGGCATCAACCAAAGAGTCTACAACTTCGCCGGCCCCGGTTTGCCGGACCGGACCAGGGCCTCCCTCCACGCGCTGGACCTGCTTCGGGTAACGTTGATGCAGTCGTAGTCCTGGTTCTAGTTGGATGAACCTACGAACGTTGGCGCCAACTCAAACGTATAAACAGCCAGCATCGTCAAGGCAACGAAAGCTGGTATCCAGGCGCGCCAATGGTGCAGAAGCTTCATGGATTCCGGCCTACTCCGGGATGATGAACAGGTATCTCCCCGCCGATGCAACCAGGCCGCATTTACACTCCCGCAACCCGGTGCTACTATTACCCGCAGTTTCTAACCGTAGCTACGGCAACCGTGTTTCACAGCACCACGGCCGCGTAAGAAAGGTTGACGATGGAATCAAAGGCATACGATGTAGTGGTCATTGGTGGAGGCATAATCGGCCTCTCCACCGCCATGCAAATCAAACTGGACAAGTACCCCGATTGGCGGGTTGCCGTGGTGGAGAAAGACTCGGAGATTGCTAACCACCAGACCGGCCACAATAGTGGAGTGATTCACTCGGGTATCTATTACCGCCCAGACTCCCACAAAGCCCGTTTTTGCGTGGGCGGCGCCAAATCATTGCGCCAATTCTGCGACGAGAATGAGATTGAGTACAATCAATGCGGCAAAGTGATTGTGGCTACCAACGATGCCGAAATAGGACGCCTGCAAACCCTCCACGAGCGGGGCATCGCTAACGGAGTGGATGGCCTGGAGATAATCGGCCCGGAACGGCTGAAAGAGTTGGAGCCCCACGTCACTGGTGTCCAGGCACTGTGGGCACCCACCACCGGCATCGTCGACTATCGCAAGGTCTCCGCCGCCTACGCCGAGAAGTTCCAGCAGGCCGGAGGTGACGTTTTCACCAACGCCCCGGTGAGCCGGATAATCCGCACTCAAGACGAGTTAGTGCTGGAAACGCCCGGCGGAGCGGTCCACACCAAGCACATAATTAACTGCGCCGGACTGTACGCCGACCGGGTGGCCGAGATGATGGGCGAGGATGTGGATATCCAGATCGTTCCCTTCCGGGGCGAGTACTACACTCTGCGCCCCGAAAGCCACCACCTAGTCAACGGCTTGATATACCCGGTTCCAGACCCTCGATTCCCCTTCTTGGGCGTCCACTTCACCCGCAACATACATGGCTACGTGGAAGCCGGGCCCAACGCCGTGTTGGCTCTGAAACGTGAGGGGTATCGCAAGTCTGACGTGAGCATCGGGGAGTCTTTTCAGACCTTCACCTATCCCGGTTTCTGGAAAATGGCCGCGAAACACTGGAAAACGGCTATCGGCGAGATTCACCGTTCCTACAGCAAGAGTGTTTTTGTCAAAGACCTACAGGGCTTAGTTCCAGAGATCCAGGCCAGCGACCTAGCGCCCGGCGGCGCGGGCGTGCGGGCCCAGGCAGTTGCTCGCAACGGCGCATTGCTGGACGATTTCAGCATCATAAGGGGCCGGGAGGCGGTACACGTTTTGAACGCCCCATCACCCGGCGCGACGTCGTCCCTGGCCATCGGGGCGCACATCGTGGAGTTGGCTGCGGAAGCCTTCGGAGAGTAGAACCGGGTGCCTGATTCGCGGGTCCTGCACACTGTTGCGAATCTTGGGTCAGACTCCAAACCGGCAGGGCCGCGAAAGAAGTCGTAGCGTTAAAGTGTTAGTGTTGCTGCTACGGTGTACCCTGCGTATAATCGACCACTAGAAGTTCATTGGGGGGACTCGGCGGGATTCCAAGGGGAGGGCGGATTGGTGGTTTCAGCCGAAGCCGAACTGGATCTGGGGGTATTGGCAGTCACCGATGAAACGGTCCGCCAATACCTGGATGCGGTGGGAGACGAACAACCGGCCTACTTCGACCTGGCCTTAGCCCCTCCACTGGCATTGTCAGCCTGGTCCCTGGGAGCTCTCCTAAAGCAACTAGCCTTGCCACCGGGAGCCATCCACAGTCTTCAGGATGTGGAAACATTCCGAGGGGTCAGCTTCGGCGAAAAGATTCACGCCACCGCCCAGGTTGCTAAACCCCGTCAACGCGGCAACATGAAGTTTCTGTCGGTCGGATTGGTACTGACTGACAGTTCGGGACAACAGGTACAGGGCGGTAAGACCACAGTCTTGGTGGTCGACTCGGTTGGGGAGACGAAATCGCCCCAACTTCCCTCAACAAAGAGGAGCGAGACCGAGGCCGGAGAGAGTTCATCCGGGTCTTTCCCGGCGGTATCAAGGACGATTTCCCAGGACCGCTTGAACGCCTATGCCCTAGCGTCCGGTGATGACAATCCTTTGCATCTGGACGCCGGCTTCGCGGCAGACACTCCTTTTGGAGGCATCATCGCTCACGGAATGCTGACTCTAGCTTTCATCGGAGAGATGATGACCGCCGAACTGGGAAGATTCTGGCTGGAAAGCGGCTCGATCAAAGCCAGGTTCAAGGGCGCCGCCTACCTGGGAGACCAAGTCACCGCATGGGGACGGGTGGCCGATAAGGGGTCTGGAACAGAGAGTCCATCGGCGGAGTACTCCGTTGGTGTTTGGAACCCGGCCAGCGGCCAAGAACTTATTATCGGGAGCGCAACGGCGAGAACGATTCTTGCCTGCAGATAGGCACTCAATCACCCCTGCGATGATTCGATCAAGAATCTCTAAGGGACATATCCGAAGCCACACGGCTTAGAAGGGGAAATATGTTCAAAGATCCGGGAAGGGGAGGGGCACCGGTCAGGGTGGCAGTCGACACCATGGGTGGAGACTTTGGGCCTCCGGAAACGGTTAAAGGGGCTCTCCAGGCCATGGAAGCCCACAATATAGAGTTACTTCTGGTGGGCGACCGAGAGGTTGTGGAAGCCGAGTTGGCCCACTATGACATCAAGGGTAAATCCGTACAGGTCGTCGCCTCGGAAGGAAAGATTGGGGATGACGAACACCCCATCGAAGGCCTACGCCGGAAACCCAAATCTTCCATATTGGTTGCAACCAAGCTGATGAAAACCGGCGATGCCGACCTTCTGGTATCCATGGGATCCACCGGCGCGTCGATGGCCAGCTCGGTTTTCATTCTTGGTTTGATGGAGGGGTTGGAACGCCCTTGCATCGGCGGCCCCTTCCTAGGAGTAGCGCCCCGAACGGTGCTAGTGGACATGGGCAGCAACATCGATTGCCGTCCGTCCCTGATGGTGAGCTTCGGCGCCCTGGGGTCGGTCTTCTCCCACGAATACCTGGGGATCGAAAACCCCAGGGTAGGACTGCTCAGCGTCGGTTCCGAGGCCGCCAAGGGAAACCGTCAGGTCCACGAGAGCTACCAACTCCTGGAAGAAAGTCACCTCAACTTCATCGGCAACGTGGAGGGGATGGACTTTTTCACCGACCGGGTCGACGTCATAGTTTGTGACGGATTCGTGGGCAACATAATAATGAAATTCACCGAGGGATTGGGCACCGCCCTCTCCCGCTACGTGGAACAGCGATTGGCGGGACATCTGCCTGTCGACGAACTCGGCAAAGTCTCCGATGACCTCTGGCAAACAACCAACATGCCACGGACCATGGGTGGACCCCTGTTCGGCGTCAACGGAATGGTCATGATTGGCCACGGCTCCTGTAGGGCCAGCGGTATCGCGGGTGCGATCGACACCGGCGTACGATGCGCAGGGATAGGAATGGTTGACAGCATGCGGCAAGAGTTGGCTCGCCTTTCCAGCGCCGGGGCGCTGAAGAGCTAGGAGATGTCCGGAATCGACTTAAGCGGGTCCGTTGCTCTGGTCACCGGCGCATCTCGCGGCATCGGGGCGGTGATTGCCTGCCGATTGGCTGAGGCCGGTGTCAAAGTTGGGGTCAACTATCTGTCGAGCCGCGAGTCGGCGGAAAAGGTCGTATCCACCATTACCAAAGCCGGTGGAGAAGCCATTCTGGTTGCAGGCGACGTAGCCCAAGAGGATGTCGCCAAGTCGGCCGTGCAGCAGGTAGTGGACCAGTGGGAACGCATCGACATTCTGGTCAACAACGCTGGCATCAACCGGGACCGCCTGCTCCTCAGGATGAAGTCAGAAGATTGGGACGAAGTGATCCAGGTCGACCTTCGGGGAGCTTTTCTTTGCACCCGGTTCGTTATGCCCCACCTGATAAAGCAGCGCAGCGGCCGCATAGTCAATATATCGTCGGTGGTCGGCATCAGCGGCAACCCGGGACAAGCCAACTACGCCGCCGCTAAAGCCGGACTCATCGGTTTCACCAAATCGGTCGCCCGTGAAGTAGCTTCTCGAAACGTAACCGTCAACGCCTTGGCTCCCGGCTACATAACCACCGGCATGGTGGAACAGCTACCGGAAGAGACCAAGAGCCAGATTCTCAGCCGTATACCCATGGGCCGATTCGGGGCCGCCGAGGATGTATCGGAGGCGGTTGTCTTCCTCTGTAGTAAGGGCGCTTCGTATATAACCGGCGAAGTGCTAACCATCGACGGCGGCCTGATCGCCTAGTCTGTCCGCCCGCGAATCTTCCGGGAGGCCACAATGACCACTAACGAGAAACCGGCCAGCCGTTTGCGCAAGTTGCTGCAAGATCCCGGCATAATAGTCGCTCCAGGCGCTTATGACTGCCTCACCGCCAGAATCATCCAGCAAGCAGGATTTCCAGCCGTCTACATGACCGGCGCAGGCACATCCATCGCCGCCTTGGGATATCCCGACCTGGGATTGGCCACCATGACTGAAATGGTCGGCAACGCAGCTGGTATCGTCGAAGCGGTGGAGGTGCCGGTGATTGCCGACGCCGACACCGGATACGGCGGCGTACTGAACGTCCAGCGAACGGTGCGGCAATACGAGAAAGCGGGCGTTGCGGCCATCCACATCGAGGACCAGGACATGCCCAAGCGGTGTGGACACCTGGACGACAAGCGAATCGTTTCCACTGAGGACATGGTCCGAAAAGTACGGGCTGCGGTGGACGCCCGAACCGACCCGGATTTCGTGATTATCGTCCGCACCGACGCGTTAGCCGTCTCCGGTTGGGACGACACCATGCGCCGCTGCGAAGCCTATGTTGAGGCAGGGGCGGACGTTCTGTTCGTAGAGGCCCTTCGGACCCCTGAAGAAGCGCGGCGGGTCACCAAGAATTTTGACGTACCCCTGCTGTACAACTTCGTGGAGTCGGGAAAGTCGCCATTGATTCCCGCCGACGAACTGGAGGGGCTGGGCTTCAAGATTGTCATCTTTCCGGGAAGCGCTTTCATGGTGGTCTGCCAGGCCGTCACCGAACTGATGAAAGAGTTGAAGAATACGGGAACTACAGCATCCATGATGGATAAGATGGCAAGCCTTAATCAGTGTTTTGAAACGGTGGGCCTGTCCCACATGCTGGCCCAAGACGCCCGCTATGCCGAACCTGGGTCTGCGGCCTCGGTCTAAAAGGGAATCGTTGAACTTACGTGAGTGATGAACTAGATAGTTTCGTAAAAGACTCTCTATCGCAAGGGTTGGAACGCAGCGCTATCCGAGACGTTTTGCTGCAAGCCGGCTGGCGTGAAGACGAGTTGACCAACGCGCTATCCGCCTATGCAGACATCACCTTCCCGGTGCCGGTACCCAGACCCAAGCCTTACCTGCAAGCCAGGGAAGCGTTCCTATACCTGGTCTCCTTCATAGCGCTCTACGTCACCGCCTTCAGTCTGATTACCCTCATCTTCGGATTCATCGACAGAGCGTTCCCCGATCCTCTTTCATACAGAGGAGCTTTTCAGGGCCAGTATATCTCCGGGTCTATGAGAATGGCCCTGGCATCGATAATCATCACTTTCCCGGTTTACCTCTTCCTGATGTGGCGGCTAACCAAGGATTCGGCAGTCTATCCGGAACGCCGCCAGTCCAGGCTGCGCAAGTGGCTCACCTACCTCACACTGGTCATTGCCTCCAGTATCATTACCGGAGACTTGATAACCATGTTAGCGAAGCTCCTGGGTGGGGACTTAACGATACCTTTCATCCTTAAAGTCCTGACTATTCTGCTGATTATCGGTTCCATATTCGGATACTACCTGTGGGACCTGCGGCAATCTGAGAAGGTTGACCAGCAATGAATTCGCCAGCCCCGCTCAAGATTTTCCTGGCGCTAGCCATCCTGGTGGTGGTGTCGTCGGTCAGCTATGGAATCTATCTGATTAGGTCACCAGGTGGTCAGCGTACGCTGAAGTTTGACGAAAGAAGAGTGTCCCACTTGACCAGCATATCCTTCGGTGTGGACGCCTACTGGGAACAGAATGGACGGTTGCCCGAACAGCTTACCGACATGCAGGGCCGCCGGTCCTTTATCCGATCGGCGAATGACCCAGAAACCGGCGAGCCCTACGAGTACCGGGTACTGAGCGAGAAAGGTTACGAGATCTGCGCCGTTTTCAACACCGATTCCGCCACTCTTGACCGAGAGTTCCCGTCCTCATTCTCAGAGAGGGTGTGGGAGCACAGCGCGGGCAGAGTGTGTTTTGGTCTGGAAGCGGAGGTAATAAACGAATATAAACGAGGGGTACCTCCGGCACCGGTGCGGCCCTGAGAGGAGGACCGATATGCCCAACGTAGTATTGGTAGTCGACATGGTTAAAGGGTTCTTGGAGCCAGGTCACAACCTGTACTGCGGGGACGGGGCCAGGGAAATAATCCCCAACGTGCAGCGTCTACTGGAGCGGGAGCAAGCCGCCGGTTCCGAGATTCTGTTCATCTCAGACCATCACGACCCCGACGACCTCGAGTTCCAGGTCTTCCCCGTCCACTGCGTCAAAGGCACCGAGGAACCCAACGTCATCCCTGAACTAGAACCCTTCATCACTGCCACCAACGTAGTGCCCAAGAACCGCTACAGCGGCTTTTTCAACACAGACCTGGCCCAAAGACTTGACGGATCGAAGCCCGACAAGCTAATCATCTGCGGCGTCTGCACCGACATCTGCGTACTCCACACCACCGCCGACGCCCGCAACCGGGACTACCAAGTAGAAGTGCCCACCGACTGCGTGGCAACCTTCGACCCCGGCGCCCACACCTGGGCATTGGAGCATCTGGAGAAGATATTGGGAGCTAAGGTGGTGTAGTTCCGGTGCCAATCGGGATTGGGGTTGGGGCTATTACCCCCCAACCTTAATCCTCCCCCACAAGGGGGAGGAGACTTTCACCGGACTTTCCTATGTTCAGCAGTCGTTTGCTCTATCCAAAGATCTACCTACATAATTAGAGCCGTAGAGGGTCGGCGAAAAGGTCCCTTCTCCCCTTGTGGGGGAAGGTTAGGATGGGGGGTGCCCCCGAGCTATAAAGCTCTTACGCAATAGCCCCGGCAATCACCGCTTCAATCATGTCCTCGTCAGTCATCCCCAACAGATCTTTCAACACGTACTCATTATGCTGACCCAGTAGCGGGGCTGGAGAGCGTGGGCCGCTGTCATAGCCCTGGATACGGAACTGGTGACCTGTGTAGGGGATGTTGCCCATCTCCGGATGGTCCATGTAGCGATACAGGTTGCAGTGGGCTAGTTGGGGGTCTTGGAGCAGGTCGCTGCTACGCTGAACGACCCCGGAGGGCACACCATGGGACTGGAGTAACTCCATCACCTCTTGGGCCGTCTTGTCCATGGTCCACTGCCCAATATGACCGTCGATCTCGTCATGATTGGACAACCGGTCTTCAACGGATTTGAAACGATCGTCGCCCGCCCATGCCGGGTCTCCCATGGTCAGGCGCAAATCTTCCCACTGTTGTTCAGTGTCCACCGCTATCGCGCACCACTGGTCGTCCCCGGCGCAGGGATAGGCCCCTTGAGGAGCGGCTACATCCGACCGATTGCCGTTACGCGACACAATTTTGCCCGAGGCGTTGTAGTCGATGATTTGCGGCGCTAAAAACTGCACCCCCATCTCCATCTGTGCGGCATCTATGTGCTGGCCCTGTCCCGTCCGGCGGCGGTGGTCCAGGGCAGCCATGACTAAAGCGGAGATGAAACGAGGTGACACAACGTCGGTATAGGCCGTCCAGGGACCGTCGGGAGGCAGGTCAGGCCATCCGGTTATATCGTAGTACCCGGCGATGGCCCCGGCGTGGAAGCCGTACCCCGCCAAGGATCTGGCGGCTCCGGTCTGGCCCATCAGACAGGTAGAAACCATCAGAATCGATGGGTTTAATGAGCGGGCCTTTTCGTAGCCCATGCCCAGCGCATCCATCGTCCCGGGTGTAAAACTCTCGAAATATACGTCGGCCCACTCGATTAGGCGGCAAGCGATGTCCAAGCCCGCAGGATTTTTAAGGTCGAGAGAAAGCCCGACCTTGGACGAGTTGAAGTCTCCGTAAAAATGCGAGCGATTCGGCCCCGGCACACCATCCTTGAACGGACCCGCAACCCGTAATATGTCGGGACGGCCCTCGGTTTCCACCCGTACCACCGTGGCGCCGTGGTCCCCCAGGTATTTGGACGTTATAGGCCCTACCGCCACCCAAGAGAAGTCGGCGACCTTGAGGCCCTCAAAGGGAAGTTGCTCAGCCATTAACTCCTCCTACGCGCTGTTTATGCCGGTAGCTGCGGCGATTTCCCCATCCGATAATCCTAACTTCTCACCCAGAATCTCTGCGTTGTGCTGACCGAGAGTGGGTGCCCAACGCCGCACGTCCATAGGTGTCTTCGTCAAACGGGCGAACAATCCGGGCACCGACACTCCGCGTCCGTCAGCCAACGGGGCCTGAAGCCAAAATCCCCGCTCCTCCAGCTGGCGGAAACGGGTCAAGTCCTCAGTAGTACTCACGGGGGCGATGGTGATATCCTCCCGCAGTCCCCGTTCCAGCAACTCCCGCTTCGTGTATTTCCGGAGGTAACGCCGGGTGGCTTCCACTGTCTCTTCCAATGGGTACGTCACCGGCATGTCCTGCAGGAAGCGCCGTTCATAAGTCGGCCAGTCCTCGCCGTCGATCCACTCTTGAGGAACAATGCCATCTTCGACTAACCAGTGGACGAACTTGACCATGGTGGAGCCAACGTTAATCATCACCACGTAGCCATCTGCGCACTCAAAGACCACGGGGACTTTCATCGCCCCAAGCTGTAGTTCGGACCCACCCCGGTTGATGTCATACCCCTGGATGGCATGGGCGGCCATACCGTGAAGCATGGTCCACACCATGGCGGCTTGGGCGGATACATCGACGAACTGGGCCTGGACGGTCTGGACCATAAGAGCGTGGGCGGTCATCGCACCCACTGCCGCTTCGGCGGAAGCCTGAAGCCAAACTTGTGGCACGGTGATACGCAACGGTGGCCGGTCCGGGTGACCCTGAAGACTCATTGGTCCGCCCATGGCCGCGAGGGTAAGGTCGTTGGCGGCGAACCCGGAATAGAGGCCGTCCTGACCGTAGGCGGTGATTGCCACGTATACCAGGCGGGGATTAAGCTTTCGCATCTCGTCGAAACCCAAGCCCAAAGAAGCCATTTCCCCCGGCTCGGACGATTCTATAAGAAAGTCGGCTTTTTCCACGAGTGACATCAGAGCCTGTCGGCCGGGTTCCGATTGAAGGTCCAAGGTGATGCCGCGCTTGTTACGGTTATAAGAGAAGAACTGAAGGCTTTGCTCCGTCTCCGGGGCAGCTTCTAGGTACGGAGACATCTGTCGACTGGATGAGCCTAGGGGAGGTTCGATCTTTATAACGTCGGCGCCCATGTCGCCGAGCATCATGGCGGTCAACTCGCCCCGGTGGTCCGTCAAGTCCAACACAGTATAAGGACTGAGCATTTTGGGCCCTCCTCTAGGAGTGGCGGAATTATAGCACGGTGGTCCCGCCTTGCGATTTCTCAAATTTCAGGGGTATGATGGTTCAGTTACACCTTGTGTAGTACCCCGGATAAAAGGCACTACAATACTGAGTGCCACCAGCTTCCGGGGATGCCCAAATCCGGCGGGACGAGGTTGAAATGCTCTTCCGTACTTACCGCTATTCCCAGTGGGACGGCACTCAGCGAATCTTCGACTTGGACGCCGAAGAGCTGATGGACCGGCTTTCTGAAGAAATCATGAACCAGGGTGACGTCAACCGCGCCCTGCGGGAGATGATGCGCCAAGGGTTCCAGGACCGCGACGGGCAGCAGATGCCCGGTCTGCGCGACATCATGGAGCAGCTGAAGAACCGCCGCCGACAACAGATGCAGCAGTACAACATGGATTCGGTGGTGGACGACCTGAAGGAACGACTGGAAGACATTATCCGAACGGAGCGGGACGGTATCCAGCGCCGCTTGGATGAGGCTCAGGAACAGGTTGAGGCCACACCGGAAGATGAGCGTTCCCAGCAGGAAAGCCTTTACAAGCTTCTGGAGCAGCGGGCGGAACGCAATCAGGACAAACTAGACGCATTACCCGAGGGCATGGGTGGGCAGATCCAGAAACTCATGGAGTACGACTTCATGGACCCGGAGGCCCAGCAAAAATTCCAAGAACTACTGGACATGCTCAAGAGCCAGATGGCTCAGAACATGGGCCAACAGATGCGGGACCAGATCCAGGGCATGACCCCGGAACAGATGGCGGCGATGCAGGAGATGCTTCGCCAGATGAACCAGATGATGCGGGACAAGCTGGAAGGAAAGGAGCCCGACTTCCAGGGCTTCATGGAGCAGTTTGGCGACGCCTTCGGAGACAACCCGCCCCAGTCCTTCGACGAACTCATGGAGATGTTCCAACAACAACTGGCGCAGATGCAGTCGATGATGGACAGCATGTCGCCGGAGATGCGCCAGGAGATGGAGGACGCCTTGGCGGCGGCTATGGACCCCGGGACCCGCCAGCAGATGCAGCAGTTCGCATCTCTCATGGAACAACTGATGCCCATGGACGACATGCGCCGCCAGTATCCCTTCCTGGGCGACGACAGCCTGACCATGGAACAAGCCATGGAGATGATGGCAAATCTTCAGGACTTGGACCGACTGGAGCAGCAGCTACAAGAAGCCATGCGCACCGGCGAGTTGGATAAACTGGACCCGGAAAAGCTGGCCGAGTTACTGGGTGAAGAAGCCCGGCAGGCCTGGGAAGAGATGGACCGCCTGCGCAAGATGTTGCAGGAAGCGGGCTACGTTACCGCCGACGAAAAAATGGATCTGACAGCGCGGGGGATCAGGCGTATCGGCCAGAAGGCCTTGAAAGAAGTCTTCGCCAACCTAAAGAAAGACCGGTTGGGCGATCACCGGATGGATATCCGGGGAGCCAACGGTGATGTCCTGGGCGAAACCAAGACCTACGAATTCGGCGACCCATTCCACGTGGACCTACAGGCCACGCTGAAGAACGCCGTCATCCGGGGTGGTCCGGGACTGCCGGTGAAGATGGAACCTCAGGACTTTGAGATTTACCGCAACGAGCACATGACCCGGTCTTCGACAGCGGTCCTTCTGGACCAGAGCCGGTCGATGGGCCTGTTCAACAATTACCAGGCCGCTAAGAAAGTGACCCTGGCACTGATGTCTCTCATTCGCACCCAATTCCCTCGGGACTCCCTATATTTCATCGGCTTCTCCGACTACGCCCGGGAGATTAAAGAGGAAGACCTGGCCAAATCCAGTTGGAATGCCTGGGTGTCCGGCACCAACCTGCATCACGCCTTGATGCTGGCCCGCAAGCTGTTGAACAAGGAGAAGGGCAGCACCCGCCAGATATTGCTGATTACCGACGGCGAACCTACTGCCCACCTGGAAGGGGACCGGGCCTACTTCAGCTACCCACCCAGCTATCGGACGGAGCAAGAAACCCTGAAGGAAGTTAAGCGCTGCACTCAGGAAGACATCCTGATCAACACGTTCATGCTGGAGAACAACTATCAACTGGTGAACTTCGTTGACCGTCTGACCCGGATCAACCGGGGACGGGCCTTCTACTCCAGTTCCAGTAACCTGGGCGAGTACGTTCTGGTTGACTACGTCCAGAACCGCAGGAAGCGGGTGACGGCGTAACGGGTTTACCTCTTTCAATCATTGTTGACCGACGCAGAGAATCTGGAGCGCCCTCCGTCGTTCCGGCGCAGGCCAGAACCCAGGGAATTTTGCTTCTGCGGCGTGGCATGTAGCAACCGAAGCGCGACTGGATTCCGGCCTGCGCCGGAATGACGGTCATGAGTAAGTCATCCTCACGGTGAGGTAAGTTCAAGAACGTATCACCCTGAAGACGCATAGCAAAATATTCCGAGAATCCTCTTCCCCCACTCCTGGGGGTGTGTTAACATAAGCTAGACAACTTAATCGAACAGGGTCGTGAGGCCGTCCTCAATGAGGGTGGCCGGGCTTTTAAGACAGTCCAGAGAGGCTGGCAAAGTTAGCGCCCATATCACCCCAAGCCGCCACCAAGGCGGGTTGGATGCGCGTAAACCTTTTGCTAACCGATGGGCAAAAGGTTTTTTTGTTGCGTGGGTCCCTCCAGGCTGCATTACATAACCGACGGCCCAGGCTCAGAGGTCCAAACTTAGGCTCGGATTTTCGTCGAATCTGACAATGGAATCACATGGGGACATATGGCAGACCGGCAGATAATGAATGACCAGGACATCAGGCGGGCTCTGGCCCGTGTGGCCCACGAGATTCTGGAAAGAAACCGTGGTGCAGAGGATCTGATTGTCGTGGGCATCCATACTCGAGGGGTCCATCTGGCCCAGCGCCTGGCCAGCAATCTGACCGAATTTGAGGGGAGTGAAGTGCCGGTGGCGGACCTGGACATCAATCTTTACCGCGACGACGTGAAAGCTAGGATGAGTCCCCGTATCCGGCCCACGCGGATCCCCGTCGACATCCAAGGCAAAAAGGTAGTGCTGGTTGACGACGTGCTATTCACCGGGCGCACCGTCCGTGCCGCCATGGACGCGCTCAACGACTTTGGACGCCCCCAGCAGATCCAGCTTGCCATACTGTTGGACCGGGGCCACCGGGAGTTGCCCATACGCGCCGATTACGTAGGTCAGAACGTTCCCACCGCGCCGGATGAAGTCGTCCGGGTAAGACTGGTGGAGACCGACGGGATCGACGAGGTAGCTATCGTTCGGGTGGAGGAGTAGGCAGTTATGAGCCTCTTAAACGCCTTAGAAACCGAAGCCCAACCTCAGGTCATAGCCTCCGGCGGCCTAAAGCGCCGCCGTCATGTGCTGGACTTGGACGACTTCTCCCAACAGGAGATTCTTGAAGTTCTGGAGTCGGCCGAGGGTATGTCGGAGGTTCTGCACCGGGACATCAAGAAAGTACCGGCTTTGCGGGGCCGGGTCGTCGTGACCCTATTTTATGAAGCCAGTACCCGCACACGCATGTCGTTCGAAGAGGCCGGAAAGATTCTCAGCGCCGATGTCATCAACATGTCCGCTTCCGGCAGCAGCGCGGAGAAGGGCGAGTCGTTACTCAACACCGGGCTGACCATCCAAGCCATGGGCGTAGACACCATCGTCATCCGGCATCCCCACTCGGGAGCCCCCTACTTGCTAGCCCAGCACTTGGACAAGGTCGGGATAATCAACGCCGGCGACGGCATACACGCCCACCCAACCCAGGCACTATTGGACCTGTACACGGTTAAAGAAAAACTGGGCCGCCTGGAAGGGCTGAAGGTCGTCATCGTCGGCGACGTCCTGCACAGCAGAGTCGCCCGCTCCAACATCTGGGGATTCGCCAAGATGGGGGCGCAGGTGGTCCTTTGCGGACCCAGCACGCTGCTGCCCTTGGACATGCTCCGGCCCAGCGGCGTCCCGGCCAATGATGAGCCTCTGGCGTCCGTCCAGGTCGAAACCAATCTGGACCAAGCCCTCGAAGGGGCCGACGTAGTGATGGCTCTGAGATTGCAAGCGGAACGACAGAACGGCGGCTTTTTGCCCAGCATGCGAGAGTACATCCGCCGATGGCAGGTAACCGAGGCCCGCTTGGGACGGTCCAACCCAGACGTAATGATTATGCACCCCGGCCCGATGAATGAGGGCATAGAGATAAGCTCCACCCTGGCCCACGGCGGCAGGTCCGTCATAGAACGGCAGGTAACCAACGGAGTGGCCATCCGCATGGCCCTCCTCTACCACCTGTCTGCCGGTGGGGGAGCATAGGTGTTCGGATTGACTTCTGACACGATACTGATAAAAGGCCCGCGCATCATCGACCCCGGCCGAGGGGTGGACGAGGTTGGAGACATCCTCGTTCGGAACGGAGCTATCTTGGCGTCCGGACAGATATCCTCCGACGACATCCCTGAAGGCTGCCGCGTCGTCGAGGCCGCTGGCAAAGTAGCCAGTCCGGGCTTCATAGACATCCACTGCCACCTGCGTGAGCCGGGCTTCGAGTACAAAGAGACCATCGCCGCCGGAACCAGGGCTGCGGCCCGTGGCGGCTTCACCAGCATCTGCTGTATGCCCAACACCGACCCGCCCATAGACAACTCCGCCATGGTGGAATTCATCCTGCAGCGGGCCAGGGACGAAGGTATCGTCCGGGTGTTCCCCATCGGTTGCGTCACCAAAGGCCGCAAAGGGAAAGAGCTATCCGAGATGGAAGAACTGGCCGTCGCCGGGGTCGTGGCTTTTAGCGACGACGGCGACCCGGTGGAAGACCCCAACCTGATGCGGCTGGCGCTTACCTACAGTTCCGACCTTGGTCTGCCCGTCACCAACCACTGCCAGGACCGATCATTGTCCCGCGATGGAGTGATGGCCGAAGGCCGGGTTGCCACCCGGTTGGGGCTTCCGGGCATCCCGTCCGCTGTGGAAGAGGCCATGATGGCCCGGGACGTCGCCTTGGCAGAACTAACCGGTGGCCGGATACACCTGGCCCACCTCAGCACCGCCGGTAGCGTACCGCTGGTGAAGCAAGCCAGAGAACGTGGCATCCCGGTCACGGCTGAGGTCTGCCCCCACCACCTGACCATTACCGACGAATGGGTATTGGGCGGGCAATCGGCAGGGACCGGTGCGGGCGGAACATTCGCCTACGATACGTTAACCAAGGTCTACCCGCCTTTGCGCGGCCAGCGTGACGTAGACGCCTTGGTGCAGGGCTTGGCCGAAGGGACGATAGACTGTATCGCCACCGACCATGCTCCCCACGAACTAATCAGCAAACTGGTGACTTACCAGGACGCTCCTTCAGGCATCAGCGTCCTAGAAACCGCCTTGGGGTCGGCTTTACAACTGGTCCACGGTGGACACATGACTCTGAACGCTCTGGTGGAAAGGATGACTGTGGGTCCCGCCCGAGTGTTAGGTGATTCCTTCGACCATCTATCAACCCTGGCGCCGGGTTCGACGGCTGACATCGTTATCTTCGATCCCGACCTGGAGTGGGTGGTAGACCCCAACGAGTTCCAGTCCATGGGCAAGAACACTCCGCTGCAGGGCGCCACGCTGAAAGGGCAGGTCATTGCCACCATGGTACAAGGCCGGTTCGTGTACGAGGATGGCGCAGTTGTTTAAGCAAGCGCATCTGGTGCTGGAAGACGGCTCGATCCACCGGGGAGAGGCCTTTGGGTCGGAATCCGGCGGCAACGGCGAGGTGGTGTTCAACACTAGCATGACCGGGTACCAGGAAGTCCTGACCGACCCGTCTTACGCCGGGCAGTTGGTAACCCTAACCTACCCATTGGTGGGCAACTACGGCATCAACAGAGAGGATTTCGAATCGCGCAGGATTCAAGTCTCCGGGCTAATCGTCCGGGAACACTGCGACCAGCCCAGCCACACCGGAGCGGATGAGACGCTGCACGAATTTCTCAAGTCGCAAAACATCCCCGGCATCAGCGGCGTCGACACTAGGGCCATCACCCGTCGGTTGCGCAACCGGGGTGTGATGTCAGGAATCATCACCACCGAATCTCCCGAATCAGCTTTAGAAAGATTGGCGGAAGCCACGCGGTACGACGATGTAGACTTCGTCCGTACTGTCACCACTGACCAGGACTACTCCTGGGACGAACCCGCGTTGGAGCCTGGCGCGCCCGGATACCGGATACTGGTTACCGATTGCGGCCTGAAATACAACATCCTCCGCCTGCTGCGGCAACGGGGCTGCGAAGTCACAGCTGTGCCCGCCACCATGCCAGCGGAAGAAATGCTGGCGATGAAGCCTGACGGCATCCTGCTTTCGCCGGGACCAGGCGACCCTCAACTGCTGGACTACCTGGTTTCCAACGTGCAGAAGCTAGTAGGCAGGGTACCCATGATGGGTATCTGCCTGGGCCACCAGATTCTAGCAAGAGCCATGGGCGCCCAGACCTTCAAGCTTAAGTTCGGTCATCGTGGCGGCAACCATCCGGTGAAAGATCTGAGCGACGGCCGGGTTTACATAACCGCGCAGAACCATGGGTATGCCGTAAGCGCGGACTCATTGCCAGCAGGGCTGGAGATTTCCCATATAAACTTGAACGACGATACCATCGAGGGGCTGAGGCACCGGGAATTGCCGGTATTTACCATTCAGTACCACTCGGAAGGTTCGCCGGGGCCCCACGATAACGAATACCTATTCGATCGTTTCCTCAAGTTGGTCCAAGGGGCCGGTTAAACACTTTGCCAAATCTTTTGAAAGGAGGATCGCCTATACAGCTCTAACCGGAAGTCTATGAAATACGCCAGGTCAGCAAACCTTGCACGACTTATAGGAATATATTGGAGGTAACCAAATGTCTTCATTCTCCTTGGTGTTGGTGGAAGAGGGTGTGGAGGTGGAGATTCCTGGCGACTTGATGAGCGTTGTATCGCTCTTTGATGAAGAGGTACCCTGGTTTCAACATTCCGGTCACGAATACCAGCTCACTCCAGGCAGGACCGAGCTGGGAGTCCGGTGGGACTTGTCGATCAAATTGATTAACTCGCAACACCGAGACTGGGAGCGGCCCACGGTGGGCCGTGTCGAGCTGGAAGCTCAAAACTACGGGGAAGTAGTCGTCCGTATCCCGCCGAGGGACCGGGAAGACCCTTCCAATTACTCGGAGTGTGACCCCGGCGGCAATTTCTTGGGATCATTTATCTTTCAAACGTTAAACATGCTCCAAAAAAAGGAGCTAATCACGTTGCCGGGCCTCCTACCAACCTCTTAGAGATTCATAGGCAATAATGCCGGTCCGCTGGTGCGTCGACGTTACCTCGGTGGTTCGTCGTTGGTACGACGGTAATTAAAGGGAGTAAAGGGATTAGCATCTCGGGAAAACCTGGGAAGGTACTGGTCATCGGCTCCGGGCCTATCGTGATCGGTCAGGCAGCTGAGTTTGACTATGCGGGTACACAAGCCTGCAAAGCTCTCCGTGAGGAGGGTGTCACAACCGTACTGGTTAACTCCAACCCCGCAACCATAATGACCGACGACGCGACAGCGGACCGCGTCTACATCGAACCATTGTCCGTCGAGGTTCTCGACCGCATCATTGATCGGGAGAGGCCCGACGGCATACTTCCAACTTTGGGAGGCCAGACCGGCTTGAACCTGGCCGTAGCCCTGGCGGATGCTGGCGTGCTGGAGAAGTACAACGTCCGTCTGCTGGGCACTCCTCTGGATACCATCCGCCGCTGCGAAGACCGGGAATTGTTCCGGGATTTTCTTCGTGAGGTCGGAGAACCTGAACCCCTTGGCGAGATTGCGTCGAACATGGAAGAAGCCCGCGCCATCGGCAAAGCCGTGGGTCTGCCATTGGTGGTACGCCCCGCTTACACCCTAGGTGGCAGCGGCGGCGGATTCGCCTCCACCTGGGAGGAATTCGAGACCATCGCCCAAAGCGGTCTCTCCACCAGCCCCATCTCTCAGATTCTCCTTGAAAAGTCCCTGGCCGGATGGAAGGAGATTGAATACGAGGTCATGCGTGACGGTGCGGATAACTGCATCACCGTCTGCAACATGGAAAACCTAGACCCCATGGGCGTCCACACCGGCGACAGTATCGTCGTCGCTCCCAGCCAAACGCTGACCGACAAAGACTATCAGATGCTCCGGAGCGCCAGCCTGAAAATCATTCGGGGACTGGGCATCGAGGGCGGTTGCAACGTCCAATTCGCATTGCAGCCTCATCAAAGGGTCGCCGAAGCCATCGGATTGGACCCTACCGCTGACGCTCCCTATTACGTGATTGAAGTCAATCCAAGAGTCAGCCGCAGTTCCGCCTTGGCCAGCAAGGCCACTGGCTATCCCATCGCCCGGGTCGCCGCCAAGATTGCCGTGGGAAAGCGTCTGGACGAGATTCCCAACGCAGTCACCGATAAGACCCAAGCGGCTTTCGAGCCAGCGTTGGACTACTGCGTTATAAAGATTCCTCGTTGGCCTTTCGACAAATTCCCCAGCGGCGACCGCAACGTCACCACCCAGATGAAAGCAACCGGGGAAGTCATGGCCATCGACCGATCATTCGAGGCCGCGTTGCAGAAGGCGGTCCGGTCCCTGGAATTCAGTGGGCGCACTCTTTTGTGGGAAGACCCGGAGTGGCGTAGCGGCGGGACGTTCTCGCTGGACCGGCTACCTCTAGTGCCCAACGACCTGCGGCTGTGGGCGATGATGGCGGCGATCCGCCGGGCCGTGGACTCCGATACCCTGTTGGAGCGCACCAACATCGACCCCTGGTTCATCAGTGCCTTGGAGCGCATCGTCGCCATGGAGCGGCGCTTGCTGTCCGAGCCGTTGCGGCCCGACCTACTGTGGCGTGCCAAGCGGTTGGGATTCTCCGACGAGCAGGTGGGTACGCTGGCCGACATGCTACCGGAGCAGGTGCGGAATCTCCGCCACCAATGGGATCTCCGGCCCGTTTACAAAACGGTGGATACCTGCGCCGCCGAATTTGAGGCGGTCACGCCGTATTACTACAGCACCTACGACCAGGAAAACGAAGCAGAGCCTTTACCCGGACCCAAAGCACTGGTGATTGGCAGCGGGCCCATCAGAATCGGCCAGGGAATCGAGTTCGACTACTGTAGCGTCCACGCCGCCCAAGCCCTTTCCCAGGCCGGCGTCCGCAGCATAATGATTAACTCCAACCCCGAAACCGTGTCTACTGACTTCGACTCCAGCGACCGCCTTTACTTCGAACCGTTGGACGAAGAAGCGGTCAGGGATATCATCGACAACGAGACGGTGGACGATCAACCTCCGGCGTCAGTCGTTCAATTCGGCGGCCAGACAGCCATCAATCTGTCCCAGATTCTGGCTGCGGCCGGTTTGCCGATCCTTGGCTCCAGCGCGGAAACTATCGACACTGCGTCGGACCGGCACAAGTTTGAAGAATTTATGTCCCGATTGGGGATTCCCCAACCTCCGGGCGCAGCGGTGACCTCGGTGAGCGAAGCCCTCCAGGTCGCCCAGAACATCGGATATCCGGCAGTGGTACGCCCCAGCTACGTGCTGGGCGGCCGGGCCATGGAGATAGTGCAGAACGCCTCGGAGCTGATTCGCTACTTGACGGCGGCAGTCGAACTGGCGCCGGAACAACCGGTGCTCATCGACCGGTATATGGAAGGCAAAGAGTGCGAGGTCGACGCCATCTGCGACGGTGAGCAGGTCTTGATTCCCGGCATCATGGAGCACATTGAGCGGGCCGGAGTCCACAGCGGAGACTCCATGGCCATGTACCCCGGACTGAACCTCACCGATGAAGAAGTATCCACCATCGTGGACTACACGACTCGCATCGGCATGGCCATGGGCGTCCGGGGCCTCATGAATATCCAGTTCGTGGTTCTCGGGGGACCACCCTATCGTAGCCCCCACCTACCGGTGGAAGCCACTGCCGCTACTTCCGTCTACGTTCTGGAGGTTAATCCCAGGGGCAGCCGGACCATCCCATTCATCTCCAAGGTTACCGGAGTTCCAGTAGCCCCGGTGGCTACCCGGGTCATGATGGGAGAAAGCCTGGCATCCCAAGGATATGAAGGCGGGCTCTGGCCCAGGCAGAACCTAGTCGGCATAAAAGCGCCGGTATTCTCCATGGGCAAATTGGTGGGCGTGGACTGGCACCTTGGCCCTGAGATGAAATCCACCGGAGAGGTTATGGGCGTTGACCGGGACTTCCCCGGTGCGCTAGCCAAGGCCCTTTTGGCGGCGAACCTGAACTTGAACAGGAAGATGGGGGTGCTACTGAGCATCGCCGACCAGCACAAAGCCGAAGCCCTTGATCTAATCAAGGATCTGGGACAGGCAGGCTGCCCTCTCTATGCCACCGAAGGCACCGCCGCCATGATTGCCGCCTTGGGTATTCAAGTAACGGTGGCCAACAAGCGGCTGGGCGAAGGGCATCCCAACGTCGTAGATCTAATCACCGAAGGAACTGTCGGGGCGGTGATAAACACCCTATCCGGCGATACCTCTGTCATGCAAGACGGGTTCTTCATCCGCCGCGCCGCCGTAGAGCGTCAGATTCCCTGCTTCACCTCGCTTGACACCGCCAGGGCGGCGGTGGAAAGCCTGCTGATGGAGCGTAACACCTACAGCGTCTTGCCCACTAAGGAATATCTGGCAGCTACTTAGCTACCACTCCATCTCCGTTCCCAACCCCATCTCTGTTGCCTTATCGTAGGCCAGCTTGGCTGCGGCTACGTCGGCCACCCCGGTGCCCATCATCTTGGCGAAGACTATCTGGTTGTGATTGTCACGACCCGATACGGTGCCGGCGACGGCGTGTCGTAGCTCCAATAGCTGACTCCACTGAAGAAGGCCCCGGTCAACGGCGCTGGCCATGTCGCCGGCCTCGTCACGAGCCTGCTCCACCGAATCCACGAATATCTTGTCAGCACGAACGATAGCGGCGTCGTCTACCTCGCGGATCCGCCAGGTTGTGGGTCCCGCTCCGATCAGGGTAACTCCCGACGCCAGCCACTCACCGTTCACCACCGGCTCAGTGGCGGCGGCGATGCAGATAACGACGTCGCTGCCCTCCACTACCTCCTGGGCTCCCGATGCCGAGGAAACTGCCAACCCCAAGGAATCGGTCATGGTCTTGGCAAAGGCATCCCGATTCTCGGCGGTTCGGCTGAAGGCTTTAACGCTCTTGATGCTTCTAATTTTGCTGATCGCCTCTAACTGGGTGGGAGCCTGGTACCCGGTACCGATTATCCCCACAGTAGCGGCATCGGAGTTGGACAGGTATTTGACCGCCAACGCCGTGGTAGCGCCGGTACGTAGCTGTCCCAGGCGGTTGGCTTGGGTATAACACATGAGACGGCCCGTCTCCGCGTCATAGAGGCTGACTTGGAAAGAGTAAGTGCCCCGAACGACGGTGTAGGTTTTGACACCTAATACGCCGTCGTAAAATAGCCCACCGCCCATAACCGCCAACACTCCTCCGCTGGCGATGATTTTTTTCCGGGGTAGAACCATGGCCTCACCACGGCCAAAATGCCCCTGCATCGACTCGATAGCCGGTAGCATATCATCCATCGATACCGCACGTGATACTTCTTCATCCCGCAGAAATAAAGCCATTTCAATTTCCTTTCAATCCTCACCGCGCCTGTATTCCGGCGCTGGTTGCCAGATTGGCCCAAAGTTTAACCTGCATCACACTCACTGACAACGTGGCGGATCAGGCAGTTGCTATAAACGAAATTTCATTCGCCGGGTAAAAACTCTTGACATAAGTAGATAGAATATTATATATCTATCAACTATGGGTTAATGAAGCGTCAAACCTCGGGGGGATGGAGTTAACATTAGCGCTAGGATTTAGCCAAGATGGTATGCGGCTTTAGCCTAACCAGGGAGAAGAAAATCAAAAGGCGAGCCGGAAGCGGCTATTTCCCGTCCCAGAAATTCCGGTTCTTGCGGATGTACTCCCGCCACTTGGAAGGGACGGCGAACTCATCAAAGATGGCGTTCACCGGGCAGACCGACTCACAATAGGAGCAATCGATACAACCCTGCGGGTCGATATAGTACATCTCAGCTTCATCGGTAGTGGCGATGCAATCTACAGGGCAGACTTCAAGACAGGCAGCGTCTTTCACTCCGATACATGGCTCAGTGATTATATAGGGCATAAATCTGACACCAAGAGTTATGTAATCGCCCGGATACTACCAGCCGGGTATAAAAGCAACATGCGGAGAACCCTATTCTCGATTCGCACCTGTATTTTGTCAAGCGATACCGTATAATACATCATATTCGAAAGCAGTACGCCTGTTTGGGGGAGCACGCCGATGGAACTGCGTGAACTAGTTAGCTTTTATCACGTCGCGAGATTGCGAAGTGTCTCGAGGGCTGCCCGGGTCTTGGAGTTGGGTCAACCTACGGTTACAACCCACCTGAGGAAACTGGAAGCCGAGTTTGGCATTACGCTGTTCGACCGGATCAAAAGACCGATTCAGCTTACGTCCGAAGGCATAACCCTTCTGGAATTGGTGACTCCGGTGGTAACTGCCGTAGACACTTTGAAAACCCAGATGGACTACTCGGAGCGGTTGGGGTCCTTTGTCGTGGGCGCATACCAGGATCTGGTGATGCACCACTTGCCTAGGGGCATCCAGTATTTCCGTTCCCAGTACCCGGACGTCCACATCCGGCTCATGGCTCGCGCATATGCGCCACTGATTCAATTGGTGAAGTCCGGCGAACTCGACTTGGCCTTCTGCTCTCCGCCGCCGTCCGACGAACCGTCGCTGGAGTTTCAGGAGCTATTCGATTACAACGTCGTTCTGATGACGCCTCCGGGGCACGCCTTATTGGAGCAGCATCCGATCCAGTTGCAAGACATAGCTGGGTGGCCGTTGATACTAACCGGACCAGAGAGCTTGACCAGGCAAAAGGTAGAGCAGTCCTTGAGAAGTCAGGGAATCACCTACGACGTGGTCCTGGCGATGGACGATACGGAGTCCATCAAGCGGTACGTCGAGATTGGGATGGGTCTGGCCATCTGTAGCGACTTCACCCTTCATGAGGAAGACCACTACAAGTTGGGAGTGGTCCGTCTGGACCACATCTTCCAAAAGTCGGTGATTGGCGTCTGCACATTGAAAGGGAAGTTCTTGGGAAGAGCAGTGCGCAACTTCATCGACACCATGGCGGACCAGATGCGTGGCTTCCACGCCGAGTTACTGGACTGGGGCTATGAAGCCGAGGCTGTGCCCACGGGAGAAGTAGATTAGGAGAACTCTTGCCGGAGACGCCTTCTAGAACCCGTTGGTAACGGCGTCACCGGAATCCCTAGGTTCCCGGGTCTGCGGGATGACTTCCTTTACCCGCCGCTCCATCAAAGACCTGGCAAGCATCACGTGGCGGCGGCATTTCTCGCAAGTTATCCCGATGTCAGCCCCCAGGCGGGTCACCAGCCACAAGTGATTGCCGCAGGGATGGGCTTTCTTCATCCGCACCACGTCGCCCACTTTCAGGTCTAGCGCCATCCCTTTCCCTGGGCCTCCAAGATTCCGTTGATGGAATCCCGTAAGCTTGCCGCCGCCCGGCCTGCGGCTTGAGCAAAGTCCTGACCGTTGGAAGCGTAGATGATCCCACGGGACGAATTTATCAATGCCCTCCGTCCATGTTCGTCGGTGCCCAAGCGGACGGCCTCTTCCAGATCCCCGCCTTGAGCGCCAACCCCCGGTATCAACAAAGGCATGTCAGGGCAAAGGTGGCGTACGTCCGCCAACTGCTGTGGATTGGTAGCTCCCATCACCAAACCCACGTTGCCCCTCTGGTTCCAGGAAGCGGCAGATCTAGCCAGATGGTTATACAGCGGCCCCACGCCCTCCGGTCCATCCACATTTAGGTCTTGCAGATCGGCCGAGCCGGGGTTGGATCCGCGGCACCAGATGAACACCCCCCGGTCCGGGTCTTCCAGAAAAGGCTCGACGGTGTCGTGCCCGCCCCAAGCATTGACGGTTACGATGTCGAAGTCCCAAACCTGAAACATGGCTCGGGCGTAAGCGGCGCCGCTGGGTCCGATGTCACCCCTTTTGGCATCGCCGACGATGACGACCGACGGCGCGTTCCGGCGGATGTACTGCACAGTCCCTTCCAGTGCCTTCAGTCCGGGCAAACCCAGCGCCTCGTAGAAGGCCAAGTTGGGTTTGTAGGCGCAGACCAGACCGGCGGTAGCATCGACGATAGCCCGGTTAAACTCCAGAGGATCGGCGACCGGCATTCGCTCCGGATCCACATCCAAGCCTACGCATAAGAGAGACCGGTTGGCCTCGCACGCTTGGTCCAAACGTTCGATAAAACTTGTCATAACGCGATTTCGGCACCTCAGGCGTCAGATCAGAAGGACACGCAGTTTGTTCCAGATATTATAGACCTGCCGCCATGGCTGGGCACCTGATCGTCACGGGCAATCATCATCGCCCTTTGCCAGACAGAACCCGTCGAAGCGCACCTGCTCGTCTCGCAGGTATTCTTGGCTATCCAAGCTCCGGTAGATACCCCACTTAGGCCGCACAAACTCTGCGCCAACCCGCCAAAGATCTATGTCCAAGTCCTCATAGTCGAGCAGCAACGCCCCGGTGACCAAGGTCCTAATCTCGATGGCGTAGCGGCCTTGGTGGCCAAAGGTCACCCTTTCATATACCTCCACCCATACTCCCTCGACTGATTCCAACGAAATCGTGGTTAGAACGGTTCGAACATCCGCGGAATCTCTGAGGGAGACTTCTATATTATCGGGAGTTCCAGACCGCGGAGTCAGGGTCATGAGTGGCGACGAGTCATCTCCCCCCACGGCTTTGAGTTGGTGGATGTGTGTAAAATTGCGTGACGGCTGAAATCCCTCATCCAGCTTGAAACTCCAGCGGTAGGTGACCGTTTCGCCCAGGAAGCCCTTCAGATACTCCGGCGATTTGTCGTAGGTTTTTATCTCGTTTCTTTGCCGGTCGAAGGCTTTGCACCGGTCGTCGTCGGGTGTGACGTGGATATGAAAGACGAAACTATGTTTTCCCAGATCGTCATCCCATTCCTGGGTGATGTGCGGACCGAAGTCAGGGTGCCCGCAATCCGGAGTTTCGATGGGATTCCCTCCCAACACGCCGGAGATCAACGTATAGGTGTCCGTAAGGCCATCAGCAACCAGATGCACTGCCTGGCCGGAGTCGCTGGCACTGTTGGCAGGTTCTTCCGGAACGGGGGGCGCGGGAGTCTCAGTAGGCGTTGGTACTGATGTGGGCGTCGGGTTTGGGGTAGGCGTTGGTTGGACGGTGGGTGTCGGGCTCGGCAAAGGGGTTAACGTGGGCATTGTCTCGGGAGTTGGAACGGCGGTGGGTGTGGGTGCGGTGGTCGATGCTGACAGGGAGATAGGTGCAAGAGTAGCGGTGGGAAACGGAGTAGCTGCCGGAACAAAGACAGCGGTAGGCAATAACGTTGAAGTGGGAGTGGGCGATTTGGTGGGAACTAATGTTGCGCTCGGAGTGGGAGTGGGCGGTGCTGGCGGCTCCAGTTTGGACGGCGTCGTAGTTGTAGATGACTCAACCTCGGTGACGACCGGCGAAGGCCGCACTCCTTCCTGCCCAGCGCACGCCATCAGGACCATTCCCGCCGCCACGATTGCCCAACCGCCGCTACGCGTTAAACGCACCGGCCTGCCGCTACGATGATGGATGGAAATTGTGCTGGTGCGCATAGTTCTGTCGTCAAGATTTCTTGGCCTGGATGGAATCTAATATAGGTCGGGCGGACCGGTTGCTGGCCCCATAGGTGATTGGTAACATTGTATCCAATCGATAATCCTTCCGCCCAGGGTGGCCGTACCCGGCAACGCCCAGGCGGGATCTGAGGCCGTTCATGCAGCTTGGTGCCGATCTGGTGGAAGGCCGCTTCCTAACCCGGTTAAACCGGTTCGCAGCGCTGGTGGATATTGAAGGCGAAGAGGCGATGGTTCATGTCGCCAACTCCGGACGGATGCACGAGTTGTTTGTACCCGGCGTCCGAGTGCTGTTGAAACCCCAGCCAGCCGAACACCGCAAGACAAAATTCGACTTGGCCTTGGTAGACCTGGGTTTCTCCATGTGCTCAGCCGATGCCCGGCTTCCCAATGCTCTGGTAGCCGAGGCTCTAGAATTTAAACGCCTCCCGCAATTTGTCGAGTACCCCCATGTCAGACGTGAAGTCACTTTCGGAGAGAGCCGTCTCGACCTGATGCTGGAAGGTCCCGAGGGCAAATACTACGTGGAAACCAAGTCGGTTACGCTGGTGGTGAACGGCACCGGCCTATTTCCCGACTCGCCCACCATCCGGGGAGCCAAGCACATGAGAAGCCTGGAGCAGGCCGTTGCCATGGGTCACCGAGCGGCCGCGATTTTCGTGATACAGCGTGAGGACGTCCACTCGTTCACCCCCCACGAAACCGCCGACCCGGAGTTCGGTCAGGCGTTCCGCCACGCCCTTTCCGTAGGCGTTGAGGCCTTTGCGTACAAGTGCCGGGTGACCGATGACTCCATCGAATTGGCAGACCTTTTGCCAATGGAACTGTGATTCCTTTGGCGGCGCGGAGAAGAGTTGAAAAGGTTCAACCAGTGAACGAGGAGCAAGCGGCTACAAGGGACCTACCCGCCGTATTAACGGAGGTCTATCAGCGGCTGTTCCAGAGCTATGGACCCCAGGGCTGGTGGCCCGGCGACGGGTCCTTGGACGTGATAATCGGGGCCATCTTGACCCAGGCGGCGGCATGGACCAACGTGGAGATGGCCATAGGCAACCTGAAAGAAGCCGATTGCTGGTCGCTGGAGGCCATAGATAGCCTGACGGAAGATGCTCTCGGCGCAATCATCCGCCCGTCGGGATACTTCAACGCCAAGGCCCGGAAACTCAAAGCCTTCGCCAGCCACCTTCGACTCAACCACGCTGGTGATCTGGACAAGATGCTATCCCAAGACACCGGACCCCTGCGCGACGAGTTGCTCTCCATACACGGCATCGGACCGGAGACCGCCGACGACATCGTCCTTTACGCCGCCGGGAAGCCCTCTTTCGTCATCGACACCTACACCCACCGCATCGTTCAACGCTTAGGAATAAGCGGCGATATCCCGTCCAACAACTATCATCGACTTCAGTCCGTGTTTCATGACAACCTGCCCGCCGACGCTCCCATGTTCAACGAATACCATGCCCTGTTGGACCGCCACGCCAAAGAGGCTTGCGCCAAGAAGCCCAGATGCGAAGGCTGCTGCCTACTCGACATGTGCGATACCGGGAAACAGGCACTAAATACGGGTTGACGCCTAGATTGACGGTCTCTTTGGCCGTTGCTATCATGGCCCTGATTTGGGACCCTTTGCGATGGCTGGTCCCATCCGGTTCTTAGAGTTCCAAAGCTTAACGGGAGGATAGCAACATGCAGGTAGTTAGAGTTTATACCGGGTCCGATGGTGAATCCCATCTGGAGGAGTTGGACCTGGGTTACGAGGAAATCGCGGAAGCAGAACGTACCGCTATGAAAGGGGCCACGGGTATCCAATTCCGGCGGGATCCGGCGGGCAGATTCCAAGACTTCCACGTCGCTCCCCGCCGCCAATTCGTCATCACCCTGGAAGGGCAAGCGGAGATTGGCTTGGGCGACGGCAGCAAGCGCATCTTCAACCCCGGCGACGTGTTGCTGGCCGACGACCTAACCGGCAAAGGCCACACCACCGCTGTTTACGGCAACGTTTCGCGCGTATCTATCGCCATTCCATTGGTTGATTAGTACTGGCCACTGTCCAATCGGAGCGCTTTACCTTATAATTCCAGCCACACTCATTCAGGAAAAGGAGGAAGGCCCATGTTCAAGACTACCGGAATCGACCACGTAGCCGTAAACACCAACGACATGGAAGCAACACTCCAGTTCTATTGTGGCATTCTCGGGATGAGATTGGCCCGTACCTCACGCACCGGGGACGGACGCAGGCACTACAACGTGGAGATTGGCGGCGGCAACGCCTTCGCCTTCTTCGACGGAGCCGAGCGGCCAGATGAGGCAACGCCCCAATACCTGAACCACTTCGCCCTGCCCGTGGCGACCGAGGCCGAGTTTGACGAAGCCTACCAGCGTCTGAAGAACAACGGGGTAGAGGTGACCGAAATCATCGAGCGGGAGTACGGTAAGACCTACTACTTCCACGATCCCAACGGAATCCGGCTACAGATCGAGTACCAGTCAGCCGGTTGGAACGAAGACTTAACCGGAGACCCGGACCCAGTGCCCATGGTCAAGAAGCTAGCGGGCCAGGGTTAGCCGAAATCCCCCAGCCCTCCTTTCGTAAAGGGGGGCCTTTTTGCGCGAGGTGATTTGGGTTATCCCGGCTTTGAGATTATTAGGAGCAAAAAATGCCGACGGCGAAGCTGGATAAAACTCTGGAGATGTACTACGAAGATGACGATTACACCGATCCCTGGCGTACGCCGGAGGCGGTGGTTTTGCATCACGGTAACGCGAAAAGCTCCCGGTTGTGGTACGCCTGGGTGCCTCTTCTAGCCCGCCAGTACCGGGTGGTGCGGCTGGACGCCCGGGGCTTCGGCCGCTCCAGCGTCCCTCCGGAAGGGTACGATTGGTCGCTGAGCAACTTCAGCACCGACCTGTTGCGCCTACTGGACCGGCTTGGTCTGGAGAAGATTCACTTGGTTGGCGAAACGGTGGGCGGCACTATCTCCCTTCAGTTCGCCCACGAGCACCCGGACCGGCTCCATTCCCTAACCGTCTGCACATCACCCTACAAGTTCGCCGGTGTCGCGACGTACCTGGAATACTACAAACTGGTGCAGGACGAAGGGGTAGCCGCTTGGGCAAAGAAGACCGGAGAGCGGCGCGTAGATCCCAGCGCCGACCCCGCCCATCACCAGTGGTACATCGACCAGATGTCCCAGACTTCCCAGAGGGTGGTGCTAGAAACTCTGGCCTACCTGTCGACTCAAGACTTGTCGGATATTCTGCCCAAGATCGACATCCCCACCCTGATCCTGGTCGCCGAGACCAGCACCGGCAACACGCCGGACCGTACACAGGGCATGGCAAACCTTCTGCCCAATAGCACCCTGGTGGAGATTCCTGGCACCAGCGGCTACGTCCAACACTCCGCCCCGGACAAGTGCGTCACGGCCTGGCGGGAGTTTATCGGCAAGCTAAGTCACGTATAGTGCGGTCAGCTATCAGCGGTCAGGAGCCCGAATCTGGAGAACAGACATGGCCGCGTGGGGGCTGACTGCTGATAGCTCTAAAACAACGATTTAGACTGTCCGCCGTCCACGTTGATGCAGGTGCCGGTGACCAGGTCTGCCCGGTCCGAGGACAGGAAGGCGACCATCTCTCCGATGGGTTCCGGCCAGCCAAATTTGCCCGCGGGCAAGTTGCGGGTTATGAACTCGGCAACTACTTCCGGAGTGTTGTTCTGTTGGAACCGGTCCCAAGAGCTTCCGGGGAAGTCGATGGACCCGGGGGCGATGGAGTTTACCCGCACGTTGGTCGGCGCCAGTTGTAATGCCAGGTGCTTCGATAGAGCAATGAGCGCAGCCTTGGACGCCATGTAATCGACGCTGCCGCCGTGCTCCCGGCCATAGATCGACGATATGTTGACGATGCGGCCCCAGTTCTGGTCCTTCATATGAGGAAGCACCAAGGCAATCATCCGGTAAGCACTGTATAGGTTCAGTTCCAGACCCTCTTTGAATAGCTCCAGACTGGTCTCCTCAAATATAGTGCCCTTGCGGCCTCCCACGTTGTTAACCAGGATGTCGGGTTGCCCCAAGTTATCGATAGTTTCCTGGTAAAAGCGGGCGGCATCCTCTTCTGATGTAACGTCGGCTGCGGTACCGTAAACCTGGTATCCCAGATTAGTTAATTCAGCAACCGTAGTGCCCAGTTGTTCCTGGCTCCGGGCGCAGATCGATACCTTGCAGCCTTCCCTCGCCAGCGAAAGAGCCGCTTGTCTGCCCAGCCCCCGGCTGCCCCCGGTTATCATCGCTACCTTGCCCTCTATCCCCAGATCCATGGTTACCTCCTGTAAAACGCCGCCGATTTATTTCCCGATAATAGCCTCAAGATTATAGCTTCCTGCGTCTCACGGCGCACCTGGTTATCCGGTCAGCAGCTCCGGCCATAGTCTATAATTGACCGGCGCGCGAGGCTGGCTGGGAGGCGATCTATGTTAGCCCTGGAAGGTATCAAGGTTCTGGATTTCTGCCGCAACACCCCCGGCATGTTTTGCACCATGGTGCTGGGAGATCTGGGGGCCGACGTTCTAATGGTGGAGCGACCCATGACCGGCGACCGGGCGGAATATGAAGAGTCCCTCTTCGGCGTTAAAAGCCTGGAGGACGAACAGCGCCGCGCCGCCTACAACGCTTTGCAGCGGAACAAGCAAAGCATCGCCCTGAACCTTAAAGAGCCCGAGGCGAGGGATGTGTTCTACCGGCTGGCCGAATCGGCGGATGTTGTGGTCGAAGGCTTCCGGCCGGGAGTGGTCGACCGGTTAGGCGTTGGTTATCAAAAAATCTCTGAGATTAACCCGCGAATCGTCTACTGCTCCATCTCCGGCTACGGCCAGGACGGCCCCTATGCCAACATGGTGGGGCATGACATAAACTACATCTCCCTGGCAGGGGCGCTGGGGTTGATCGGCCACTCCGAGGACCAAAAACCGGCGATTCCCCTAAACCTGCTGGCCGACTACGCCGGTGGGGGACTCTGCGGCGCAGTTGCTGTTCTGGCGGCCCTGCTGGCCCGGCAAAAAACCGGGCGGGGCCAATACCTGGACATCGCGATGACCGAGGGTGTTCTTTACATGCTGGCCGGCATGATTTCCGACTTGTTGGCCCAAGGCACTGTCCCAGGCCGAGGGACGACCACGCTGAACGGGAGCGCTCCATACTACAACGTGTACGAAACCAAGGACGGCAAGCACTTCACCATCGCCGCCATCGAACCCTGGTTCTGGCGCAACCTCTGCACCGCCTTGGGCCGCGAAGACTTGGCCGATAGCCGCGCTGCCGATGGAGATAAAAAGCAGGAAATCACCGACTTTCTGGAGCAGACTTTCCGAACCAAAACTCGTGACGAATGGTTCGATTTCTTGCAAGACAAAGACATCTCCGTCGGCAAGGTCTACTCCCTGGACGAGGTCCTGTCCGACCCCCAGTTGGCCCATCGGGGCATGTTGATTGAAGTAGAAACTCCCAATATACCGGAAGGAGTGGTGAAGCAGGTGGGCATACCGATCCATATGTCGGAAACGCCGGGACGCGTCCGCCACGCCGGGTCCGTCACCGGCCAGCACACAGCCGAGGTGTTGGCAGGACTAGACTACACCACCGCCGATATTGAAGACCTTGTACGCCGCGCCGTGGTGCAGTAGGCGAATGAAGTACCAGCGAACTCTCCTCTATCGTGCTTAGCACCTCATCCCAGAGTGTCCTTGCAAGTAGGACCAGCGACTTCATCCTCCGTCACTCCGGTTGGTTCATCGGAACCGTGCTGGCGCTGACGGTCCTCTTTGCTCTGCCCATCGTCTTCATGGCGCCACCCGGCCCGGCATCGCAAGACCCCGGCGGTCCGGTGTTCGACCTGCTGGAGACCGTCAATCAGCGATTCCCTCCCCGGATCCACGTCACCACCTTCATCGTTGAAGACCCGCAGGGAGACATCCTGCGCCAACAGCCGCTGTGGGAGCTTTACCAGAACGAAAGGAAGCTACGCGCATCGGACCTGGGTAGTTTGTTGTATTCCGGCTACGATGCGGACCGCGAACGCCAGATCCTGGGCATCTACACCATCGCCGACGCAGTGCAGAACCTATTTCTGCTAGACCCGAGCACCGCTACTTCTCTGAAAACAGCCACCGATGACCAGGTGAAGGCAGCTATATCCCGCATCCTGGATAGCCCAACGGGAAGGCCCCTGCGAGGTTCCCTGTCCAAAGACGCCTCGTTCCAGACCAAGATTGTCGACGGCCAAGAGATAAATTCTTGGAGTTCGGCAGCCTTCTCCGCCTTCGTCGCCTCGGACAACGAGATGCTAGGTGGCGGCCCATTGACCATCAGCCTGACCGGCGACGACGTCACTCTCGGCAAGGAGCGGTTCAACCGGAGGGTACGGGAGATTCTTCAGACAGAACAGTCCAGCTACCAGCTATGGGGCGTGGCACTGGACGTAAACCTGGTGTCCCAAGAACAGGGTAAGACAGCCATTCCGTTCATCGCCGCGACGGTGGTCCTGGTCTTGGTGGTGGTGGGTGTCACCCTGCGGTCTTTGGGTATCGCAGGTCTTGCGTTCCTGGGCTTATTGATGCTGTTCGTATGGCTGAAAGGACTGACTATCTTGGTAGGTTTGGGTTCATCCTTGATTCTCGACCTGATTGTCCCCATAGCCATGATTTCACTGGGAGTCGACTTCCTGATTCATGCGGTAGCCCGGTATAGAGAAGAAACGCGCCGCGTCGCTGAGCCGTCTCTGGCCTTGCGGGCTGGCTTCACCGGGGTGATCGGGGCGTTGACCCTAGCTATGCTTTCCGATGGCATCGCCTTCCTGGCCAACCTGACATCTGGGATCGAAACCGTCATCGGCTTCGGCATCGGGGCGGGAATAGCGGTTCTATCCAGCTACGTCATAATGGGGATGTTCCTGCCTCTCGTCATTATGCGGCTGGATCAGCGAAGATTAGAGTCGAGCCCGCAACACGGCCGGGCTTTCGGCGATGCTCAAGAGCCGGTATCAGCGGGCAGCACGTCCGCCCCACCGACAGGGTTGGCTTCGGCTGCCATCGCCGGGGCGGTTCTGGAGATGGCCCGCCACCGCTGGGCCGTGCTGCCCATCGCTGCAGTCCTGACCGCGGCTGCTACGCTGCTGGCCTTCCAATTGGAGCCCAACCTAGACGTTAAGGACTTCTTCGATTCCGAATCGGACCTGGTAATCGGCCTCGACAAACTGGACCAGCACACCGCTGCGGCGTTATCGGGAGAACCGGCGGTCATTTACATCCGTGGCGACCTGACAACCCCGGAATCTCTAGCAGCTATAAGAGACCTGCTGGACCGGTTGAGCGAAAATAGCAGATTGGGGCAAGCCGAGGACGGGCAGGTTTCCCTCTACGCCAGAACCCTGTTTCAACTTCTGTCTCGAGTAACCGAGAATCCTTACGCCCGCTCCCAGGTGTTAGCCAAGTCCCGGGTAGACATAACCGACGAAAACGGGGATCAGATCCCTGACAGCCCAGGACAGGTACAGGCCGCTTTTGATTACATGGTCCGACATGGGGTTCCCCTCAACGAAAGTACCATGGTCTACGACTCGATCCAGGTACGGGAAACCTTGCACTACGACCCTTCCCAATCCGGAGAGCAGGAAATCATATTGGTGGTAGGAGTTTTAGGGTCCCGGCAACAAGCCAACATCGGGTCCGCCCGGCAGGCCTTGGAGCAAGATCTGGATCCGATGCGCCAAGTTCCCAGCATCAGCTTTGTCGGACTGACCGGCTCGCCCTTCACCCGAGAAGCCACGCTGCAAGCGACCACCAGGGCCTTGAACGTTTCTCTCCCGGTGGCAGTGGCCGCATGCTTGATACTGCTGGCCTTTTGGATGCGTTCGGTTACCTTGGCGGTGGTCACCATCATCCCCATTGGCCTAGTGGTTTCCTGGCTGTACGCCTTCATGTACGTCGCCGGTTACAGCCTTAACTTCGTCACCGCCACCATCGCCGCCGTGTCCATCGGGGTGGGTATCGACTACTCGATCCACATGACCCAACGCTTCCGGGAAGAGCTTGGCCGCGGACAGGGTGCGGAGGAGGCGCTGCGGGCTGCGGCGTCGGGAACCGGGGTTGCCTTGGCCGGGTCGGCGGGGTCCAGTGTCATCGGATTCGCCGTCATGGCCTTCGCTCCCATGCCCCTGTTTTCCGCCTATGGCGTGATAACTGCCGCCATGATATTCATGGCCGCCGCCGCTGCTCTATTCGTATTGCCTTCTCTACTCTTACTGACCCACCGGGAACCTAAGCGGTCATCCTGAATTCCCTCTACGACGGCTTCCGCCTCCGCCGAACGGATGTCCCATGCTATAATATTTCCGCCCACTGGAACCTCCATGGGGAAGTTTGACGCTTAAATTCCGCCGCATGGCATCCGGCTTGCGGCGAGACTACCAACGCGAAGGGAGCAGCAACGATGATTAAGCGATTCTCGGTCTTGTACGTAGGCCAGATCGACCTGGAAAACCCCGGTGTAGACGGCACCCCCGCCGACGAACGGCGATACCCGAACGAGAAGCTTATAGAGGCCTACGGCAATGCGGAGAACCTGGCAAAGCATATGGACGAGCTTGGCTATTACTGCATGTGGACCGCCGAGCACCACTTCCAGCGGGAGGGTTACGAGGTTTTCCCCAATCTGATATTACAGGGCGTTCATCTGGCAGGCATTACCAAACAGCTCAAGTTTGGCAGCGGCTTCAACGTCGTGCCCAACTGGCACCCCATCCGTCTGGCCGAGGACTACGCCATGGCCGACATCATGACCAAAGGCAGGTTGATTTTCGGAGTTGGAAGAGGGTATCAGTCCCGAGAGGTTGAAACCTTCGGATCCCCAGTCATCGATAACGATGCCAACAAGGAGCTTTTCGAAGAGCAGATGGAGATTATCTTCAAATGCTTCAACGAAGATTCCTTCACCCACGAAGGGAAGCATTATTCCCTCCCGGCTCACGTGCCTTTCCGGGGTTACGAAGTGCAGGACATCACCATGGTGCCCAAGCCAATCAACACGCCGGTGGAGATTTGGCAGCCCGTCGCCAGCGGCCGAACCCTTGAGTACATCGCCAGAAAGGGAATCAAGGGTGTGGTCGCTCTAACCGGCGACGTGCTGGTCAATCAACTCTTCAACACCTACAAGGACTTTGCGGCGGAAGAAGGCCGAAATCTCTCGTTGGGACAGGACATGGCTCTAGGCATCGGATTTTGTCTGGGGGACAGCGAGCGGGAAGCGATGGACAAAGTCCGGCCCTACCACGATGAACGATACAAGTGGTTCGCGCCCTTCGGCTTCGTCCGCTACACCGACTCAGAAGGCCGCGCCTGGGGCACCCCGGGCGCGCCATCCCGAGCGCCGACCATCGAAGAGGGAATCGAGCAGAAGGTCTGGTACTGCGGAGAGCCGGAAGGATGTATCAAGTTCCTCCATGAGATGGAAGAGCGGTATCCGGGGCTGGAGGACGTCATCCTCCAATGGCCCGAGGCCATGCCCTGGGAGATGTACAAAGACCAACTGAGCCGCTTCGCCAAGGATGTCATGCCGGAGTTCACGAAGCAGGCATAGTCGAGAATCGTCTTTAATGGGGTCTTGGGCGAACTGCTCGAGACCCCAGGCCTATTCCTCCACCGGAGCATCCATGCCCAACATAAGGCAGGGCTCCCCCCATTGCTCAACGTTGGCCGGGTCCCATTCCCCTTGGGAATCTACTGGCCGCAACCTGATACCGTCGTCACCACCATAGATGAGCAGAACCGTGCCATCCCCGGAGTCTTCCGACAACGCCGCATAAGCCGGGCACTGACCGGCTTCACTCCAACCCGTCACTTCACACCAGATGTCCACGTCCATACGATCGGCGGTGAAAACCCGGCGGATCGGGCGTGGCTCGGACAGCAGGTCGAACACCCGGTTCAAGTCCATCGGGCTGTTCTCTCCAGCAACCACCTCAACCTCAAACAGCATGTTTCGCTCCTGTCCTCCAAGTCTATATATCGCCGGATCCCCGATGGACCGTGTGCATCTGAGACTTCGGAATTTTAGCACAGTCGTGGAAATATGCCCGAACTAAGCCCCCATATGTAAGCGCACCTTCGTCCGCTTTTCCGGTAAACTTAACACCCTATCGGGTGGACAGGCATCTTATCTATATCGGTCGAGCATTCGTATGCTGTCGCAGGTTTTGCCCGTTCCAAGAGGATTGAAATATAACCGTAGACCGGATGACACACACCTTTTCGGCCGATGCCGAAAATAGGAGGCGTGGACCATGGCTACCGCTAAGAAATTGACTCCCTTTGAGGAAGTGAACCTCTTTTTCGACCAAGCCGCCGAACGGCTGGGGCTGGCCGAAGGGCGCCGGGAGATGCTGCGAAGACCTTGGCGCGAGCTTCAGGTCCAGGTGCCGGTGCGAATGGACGACGGCCACATCAACGTTTACAACGGTTTCCGCATCCAGCACAACGGTGCTCGTGGACCGTACAAAGGCGGCGTACGGTACCATCCTGAAGCGGACCAAGATGAGGTCAGAGCATTAGCCGCCCTCATGACTTGGAAGACCGCCCTGATGAACCTGCCTTTCGGCGGCGCAAAGGGGGGCGTTCAGGTTGACCCTACTGAACTCAGCAACGAAGAATTGAACCGCCTCACCCGCCGTTACACGATAAATATCGTGCACCTGTTGGCCCCTAACCGGGACATACCGGCCCCCGACATGGGCACCAACTCTCAGACCATGGCCTGGATGATGGACGCTTACGGCCAAATCCACGGACATTCGCCCGCTTGCGTAACCGGAAAACCCGTGGAGATTGGCGGCTCACTGGGAAGAGAGGCCGCTACCGGCCGAGGTGTCTCCTACCTGATTAGCCAGGCGGCAAACGACATGGGTATGAACCCTGACGGAGCTCGCATCGTGATTCAGGGTTTCGGAAACGTGGGTACGTGGACCGCCAAGTTGCTACAGGAGTATGGCTGCAAGGTGGTTGGAGTGAGCGGGGTTCAGGGCGGAGTATACAACTCCAACGGACTCGACATAGCGGCATTACTAGAACATCAAAATCAGTCTGGGGTGGTTCCCGGGTTCGCCGGGGGAGATAACGTAACCAATGCCGAGCTATTGGAATTGGAATGTGATGTTCTGGTACCCGCCGCCATCGGCAACGTGGTAACAGCGGAGAACGCACCTAAGCTGAAAACCAAGCTGATCGTAGAAGCAGCCAACCATCCTCTAACCCCGGAAGCCGACGACATATTGGCTGAACGCGGGATCCGGGTCATGCCGGACATTCTGGTCAACGCCGGCGGGGTCATCGTCTCCTACTTCGAGTGGACCCAAAACCTGCAGGAGTTCCGTTGGGAGGAAAGCCATGTCAACGAAGAGCTGATAAAGATTATGGCGCGGGCCTACGGCGAAGTACGGGAGAAGGCCCAGACCGAAGGCATCACCCACCGCCAAGCGGCATTTCATATCGGCGTGGAGCGGGTCGCCCGGGCCGTTGAACTGCGAGGCTTCGTATAGGCTTGCATAACCGCCGATTGACACCGGTATCAGCCCGCCGCTAACATACCTCCAACCCAGTTCGCCGGGATACAAGCCGCACAGACAGGCAGTCCAGAACGAAACTGCTCTTCAGCGTCGGCGATGGGAAACAGGAGGTAGAACGTGGCGACAGGAATAAGAACTTATAGGCCTTTAATCACCGGAACCACTCACATGGTGTCGACCGGTCACTACCTGGCCACGGCGGCGGGATACCGCATCCTGGAACAGGGTGGCAACGCCACCGACGCCGGAGTGGCTGCGGGTATCGTCATCAACGTCGTTCTGCCCCAGTACACCAGCTTTGGCGGCGTCGCTCCGATAATCATCCACGACGCCCAGAAGCAAGACACCGTGGAGATTAGCGGCTTGGGCCGGTGGCCCGCCGCCGCAAGCATCGACTACTTCAACCAGAACTGCGGCGGAGAGATACCGGTGGGCGTTCTCCGCACCGTGACACCCGCAGCGGCGGACGGCTGGCTAACGGCCCTGAAGCTATACGGCACCATGACCTTCGAGCAGGTTGTAACTCCGGCTCTGGAGTTGGCCGAGGGCGGATTCCCGATACCCGACACATTGCACCGTGCTTTGATTGGCGCCGGTGGCGGCCTGGAGCACTACGACGGGGACAACCAGAAATGGCAGTCCACCCGGGACGTGTTTTTCCCCGGCGGAAAGGTGTTGGAGACGGGAGCACTTCTGGTCCAGAAGGAACTGGCCGGGACTTTCCGCCGTCTGATCCAAGTCGAGCGGGACAACCTTTCCGGGGGCCGGGACAAGGCTCTCCGGGCAGCACGGGACTTCTTCTACCACGGCGAGATTGCCGAGGAGATGGTCCGGTTCGTTCAGGACCAAGGCGGTCTTCTCACCATGGAGGACCTGGCTGCCTTCCACGTGGGTGTGGATAAACCCGCGGCCGGCAGCTACAAAGGCATCGACGTATACACCTGCGGCCCCTGGTGCCAGGGTCCAGTTTCCATCGAAGCCCTTCAGATTCTGGAAGGCTGCGACTTGCAGGCCATGGGCCACAACAGCGTTGACTACATCCACACCGTCCTAGAAGCCCTGAAGCTGTCCTTCGCCGACCGGCATCATTTCTACGGCGATCCGGATTTCATTGACGTTCCCATGGAGGGCCTGACATCCAAGGCCTTTGCCGATGAGCGTCGCCGGGCCATCGACCCTAACCGGGCAACACCCGAGATGCCTGAACCGGGCGACCCTTGGCGTCACCAGAGCGGTAGACCGGCGGGACGAGGCGCGGCCAAGCCGGAGCCGGTGGGCGGCAGACTGGAAGCCGACACAAGCTACATCTCCGTGGTCGACCGCCAAGGCAACGCTTTCTCCGCCACTCCCAGCGACGGTATCGGCGGCGCTCCGGTAGCCACCGGGCTGGGATTTGTTATCTCGCCCCGAGGCTCCCAAAGCTGGCTGGACGCGGATCACCCCTGCTCCGTGGCTCCTGGCAAGCGGCCCAGGCTAACCCCCAATCCTGCTTTGGCGATGCGCGACGGTCAGGTATTGATGCCATTTGGAACGCCGGGCGGCGACGTACAGTGCCAGTCTATGGTGCAATTGTTCCTGAACGTAGCCGAGTTTGGCATGGACCCCCAGCAAGCCATCGAAGCGCCTCGCGTCTCCGCTTGGAGCTTCCCCAACTCCTTCTGGCCCCATGCCTACCACCCAGGATTGGTGGGAGTCGAGGGCCGAATCGACCCATCAACGGTCGCGGAGTTGAACCGGCGCGGCCACAAGGTAGAAGTATGGGACGATTGGACTGCACGGATGGGAAGTCTAAGCGCCATCAAAGTGGACCGGGAGCGGGGCACCCTATCCGCCGGCGCTGATCTCCGGCGGGACGGATACGCGATGGGGCGGTAGCAACTTCGATCCGGTAGGGGCACGGCTAGCCGTGCCCCCACGCTACTGCGCTATCCTCCCACCGTCTATCACCAACTCGCTGCCGGTGACGAAGGAAGACTCGTCCGAGGCCAGGTAGAGAACTCCGTAGGCCACGTCTTGGGCGGTCCCCAAGCGTTGTAAGGGAGTTCTTTCCATCCGGTCCTGGCGGTATTGTGGGTCCACCAGCATGTCGGCCGTCATCGGGGTTTCGATGGTGCCGGGATGGACCGAGTTGCAGCGTATCCCTTCCTTGGCATACTGGATAGCCGTCGACTTGGTTAGTAGCCGCACCGCACCCTTCGACGATGCGTAGGCCGCAGAAATGTGGTCGCCAACCAACCCCGCCACCGATGAGATGTTAACTATGGAGCCGCCCCCAGCGTTTCGCATCTCGGGGATGGCGTGCTTTGTTCCCAGAAAAACGCCCTTGGCGTTGATTCCCATCACGAGATCCCATAGCTCCTCGCTCACTTCCTCCACCCGCTCGGTCCGGTAGATGCCGGCGTTATTCACCAGGATATCCAACTTGCCGAACCGTCTCACGGCGGCCTGGACCGCGTCTTGCCAAGCAGCTTCATTGGTAACGTCCAGCGGGACGAAGAGGCACTCCCCTCCCGCTTCGTTTATCTCGGCTTCGGTGCGTCGGCCATCCTCCTCCAACACGTCCCCAATAACGACTTTCGCCCCTTCGGTAGTGAAAAGTTTAGCCTCAACGGCGCCCATTCCCCTGGCGCCGCCGCTGATCAAAGCAACCTTGTTTTCCAGCCGCATTTTCGTTTCTCCTTGGAACAGTTTGTCTTGGGTTGGTAGGGGCGCACGGCCGTGCGCCCCTACGGGCGTGGCATTGCATTTACTCTTCGGTCAGTTTATTCGCGGCTGCAACGTTAATCAAACAACACATCCCGACCTACTAGATTGACCCACCCATGCCACCTCTATAGAATAACTAGAAGCATGGTGGCTAACTCTTCCCCACAGGTTTCCCCGGCCCATTCCCCGCGTCTCCGCCCGGGCACCAAGCTTGTTATTTTGACGCCATTCTGTCTGATGATACTTGTGCTGGCGTCATGCATCGGCGGGGATGCGACGCCAGAACCAGCGTCGGATTTCCAGGTGAACCTGTTCGACGGCACAAGTTTCCGTCTTTCCGATCAGATCGGCCAGAGGGCGGTGGTGCTCAATTTTTGGTTCCCGTCCTGTCCACCTTGCCGGGCAGAGATGCCAGACTTCGAGAAATCCTGGCAGCAGGTTAAGGATGAAGACGTGCTGTTCTTGGGGCTGTTCGTTCCCCAAGGCTTCGATACCGAGCAGGACGCCAAAGATTTCGTCGAAGAGCTGGGGCTGACCTACAGGTTCGCCACCGACACTGGGGCCCAAATCACTTTGGATTACAAGTTGGCTTACTTCCCAACGACGATTTTCATAGACAAGTCTGGAAGGTTGGTCAGGACAGAAATAAGCACACTGGACGCAGAAAAGTTGACCGAGCTGGTCCTTGATCTGTTTTAAGTTTTGGCAATCGTCGCGGTGGGTCCTTCGACAAGTTCGGGACGAACGGAGACCGTGGAAAGCATCGTTCGTGGCGAGCCCGTCGACTGTGCTCAGGACAGGCTTGTCGAACCATCATTCGTAGGAGCTTACTCACGCATAACCATGGGCGTCCTAGATTGGATAATCACGACCATCCGCTGGTTCCACCTCTTAGCCGCCGTCGCCTGGGTCGGCGGAGGGATGTTCTGGCTTATGGTTTTGCGGCCCGCGCTGGGACGAACCGGCGCCAACGGTGGCACAACTCGCCGGTCAATAGGGGAGGAATTTCGCAGCCTGGTGAACACGGCCATCGGGGTGCTGTTGATCACGGGCATCGTGCTTTCAGCAACCCGGCTCACCGACACCGCCGTAACGGCTTTCTATGTGGCGGTACTGGTTGTTAAGATTGTCCTGGCCTTGTACATGTTCTACGTCGTGCGTTTCCTGCGACCCCGGGTTTACCCTGATGACGAGGGGATCGCAGACGGTCGTTTGAGCAGAATCAAGGACCGGCTCACCGGCACTGGAGCATTGTTGATTTACGGTGTGATAGTCTTGGGATTGTCGGACATTCTCAACGCCATATTTGAGAATGCCTTGCGTAGCTAGAGATAGAAAAAGCTGACAGTTAAAGGCTGTACGCTGAATACTTATTGGAGGACATTTGAAAAAGGAACTGATGGACATCCTGGCCTGTCCGGTTTGCAAGAGCGAACTGGAACTGAAGGTGGAAACGGAAGAAGGAGACGAGGTGATTCAGGGCTCTCTAGTCTGCCATAAGTGCGACGAGATATACCCCATCGAAGACTCCATCCCCAACCTGCTACCGCCGGCGATGAGGGAGTAGGCGGCTGCCCCAGAAACACAGAGGCCACGGAGATTTTCTAGATTACTTACTCCGTGTTCTCTGTGTCTCCGTGGCTTTTCTAATGGGCTACTGCCCGCCGACCAAGACGCCAACCACTTGAGGGGCCAGTTCTTCGGCCCGCTGGCGTAGCTGCTCCCTGGTCATATTCTCGATGGGATGCTGGGTGAATATGGTGGGGTAGTCTTCCGAGCCCCACATCTTGGCCATTCCCCGGGCGGTGGGGATGAACCGGTCGGTACAGATGGTAGCCGATGGTATACCGGCGTTCTCCACGTGGATCCCGTCGTGCACACTGCACGCACTGCAGGACCCTCAATCCCCGATGGCAATGACCACTGCATCGCAAGATGCAGCTAACTCCTTTATCGCCGCTGGATCGGCAGCCCTGGATGCGCTGGGCTTGCGATGCCATTGCACGTCGGCAATCTCATAGCGGGTTCGCAGAACCTCGGCCAATTCCTGCAACAGAACGTCGGCGTTCCGCTTACTGTCGTCGATGATGCCCAACCGGATTCCCGCAACGGTGGGCAACCGGGGAGCCCCATCGAAAGGCGCGACGATGGCCTGTGTGGTGGGATTAACCAAAACATACTCGTTCTTCTGAGTCATCAAAACCTCCATACGCTCTCAGCATTAAGCCGTCAGCTATCAACATCGAAGCCCCCTTTCGTAAAGGGGGGTTGGGGGGATTTCGGGGATTTCCCCCTGCTACTTAACTTCCTTCGTAACCGCCGTGGACCCCACCTTGGGCCCCCAACTGGGAATCACCGACGACATGTTGGACTCTTCGCCACCGGCAAAGACCAACAATATATCTTCCGGTTCGGGAATCAACGAGATATAACTCTCTTCGTCGCCCGATTCGATATCGCCGGGGAAAACTTGGGCTCTTTTCAAATCGGCTACGGACCGCCGGATCCTCTCGTGGAGGAAGTCCCTGACCTGCTTCTTGGTCCAGTCCTTCCAAAGGGCCGAGTTGCCCGCAACTGTCACCACAATCTCACCCTGCCGTACCCCTGCTTCCGGGTTACCCACCGACCCTGACGTGGACATGTTGGTGCCCAAGGACGACGCGGCGTCGGCAACGGAGTGGAGGATGGCCTCAGGACGACCGACAGAACGTACCTGGCGGGGGCTTTCCGAGGCGAACACAGTGACGGCGCTCTGCTCCGGTTTGAATCCCCGTTCAACATGCAACGGGTTCCAGTGGGTCTCGGTTTCAGCCTCGGCGATGCAATAGGTGTACTTTCCAGGGTGGCCAATAACGCTCCGGTCGAACAGGCCGGGAATCGCGGCGCAGGCGTTCATCAATATCAGACGAACGGCTCGCCCGATAGTTGCGTTGGCCCGGTTGCCCGGTCCGAAAAGGTTGTTGCGGGAATTGACGCCAATCTTCTGTGCGATCGGTCCGTTCACGATGACCAACACGGCGGATCCACCCATGCTGGAAGAAGGTCCTACCAGATTGAAGGGCGGGGCCAGCATCGCTTCGGTGGCAGCCAGCACTACCGGCATGTACTCCGGCAAGCACCCAGCCATCACGGCGTTGGCGGCGACTTTGCCCGCCGTGATCTCTCGGCGCCGCTCGGGAATCTCCCCGACGACTTCCCCGGAAGACTTACCCGCCGACTCCAGAAACTCGGCCACCCGGCCCGCCGTCGGCGGCACCAATGGCAACCCGTCGCCCCAGCCCAATGCATAGCAGCGTTCAATGGCTTCTAAAGCGTCGTTCCAAACAACGGTGGTTGTGTCACCAAGGTCTTGCAATTGGATTTTCCTCCGGAAGATAGCTGTCAGTGGTTAGCTATCAGCTTTTAGGTCACCTGGCGGTTTTAGAAGGTGGTTGGTGGATTTTACCTGGATCCAGCGTGGGGTTCCCCCACCTTAATCCTCCGCCACAAGCGGGGAGGAGACTAGTCCCCGCCCTCTTTATGGGGGAAGGTTAGGATGGGGGTGCGTCTAAGCGTTAACAGCTAACCGCCCGCCTTCTACTGCCTTGCGTACTTGGAGAAGCTGCGCAGCACCTTAGGCGGGTCCATCTTGGAACCGCGGATGGTGAAGGAGACTTCGGCTACGTACACGTCGCCCTTGGAGTCGACGGCGATGCCATGGGGAGCTATGAACTGGCCGGGGCCTTCTCCCTCTTCTTCGCTGCCGAAGATGCAGACCCGGTTGCCTTGCAAGTCGTAAACGGTGACGCGGTGTCCCAGTCCGGGGGCTTCGTCAACGCCGCCCATGCCGTTCAGTTCGCCGACGTAGATGTGTTCATTCCACAGCACCATGGAGTCGGGGCGATGGATATTATTCCACATAGTTAGGAAGTTGCCCCTGGCATCGAATATCTGGATGCGGTGGGCTTCCCGGTCTACCACGTAGACCTTGTCGTCGCTGTCCACGGCGATGTTATGCGGGCGGATGAACTGGCCGGCGTCGATGCCGGGGCTGCCCCAGGAGAACTTGTAATCGCCGGAGCCGGAATAAACATGGATGCGGGAGTTGCCATACCCGTCGGAAACGTAGACGTCGCCGTTGCTGGGCATGATGGCGGCGGACGTAGGTCGGTTAAACGGCTGGCCGCTCCATGCCGGGGCGGGATGGTTCTTCTCACCAATCTCCATCAGCTTGTCGCCTTCCGGGCCGAACTTCTGTATGGTGTGGATGCCGTCGTCGGCGACCAGAAGAGAGTCGTCATGCGCGATGTAGAGACCATGGGTGCGGTTCTCACTGAAATGGCCCTCGCCGAATGTGCGGATGAAGTTTCCATCCTTGTCGAACACGATGATGGGGTGTTCACCGCGAGTTAGGACATAAACGTTGTCTCGAGAGTCCACGGCCACGCCGGGGCACTCTTTGAAGGCCATGCCATCGGGCAGTTTTTCCCAGTCAGGGACGTGGCTGTAAAGGAATTCACCGGTACCAAAAACATCGGCCATCAGAAATCACCTCGTTGCTTTAAATCTCATCGCCCACTAGCCAGGGTGATGGGTGGCTATATGCTATGCCTGAATCTCAAGCTATCCTACGGTTTCGGGTTTGGAGTGTCAATGAACACCACATCCGGACTCCCCGAGCCTGTTCTCCGGATGAGACCTCACCCCCATCCTAACCTTCCCCCATAAAGGGAGAAGGGATCTTTCGCTACTCCAGAATCGACCGGCCCTCACCCTTCAAGTAATCGGCGGTGCGGAGGGCTAGGGCCTGGATCGTTGGCGTTGGGTTGACGCAGGCCCCGGTGACGAAGATGCTGCCATCGATGATGAACAGGTTGGGAACGTCGTGGGCGCGGCCCCACCGGTCGACCACCGAAGTCGACGGGTCTTCACCCATGCGGGCGGTGCCCAGCAGGTGCCATCCGGCGTTGCGGCGCTGGTGGGACCACAGCAGTTTTGTGGCCCCGGCGGCGTCCAAGACTTCCTTGGCCCGGTCGATGCCGTGGCCCAGCATTTTGTCGGTGTTCTCGCTGATGGTGTACTGAATCTTGGCCGCGGGTATGCCGTGACTATCGGTCATGTTCGGGTCCAGAGTCACCTGGTTGTGCTCCTCCGGCAAGTCTTCGGTCATGATGATGATACCAGCGGTGTGGCCGAACTTTTCCTGGAAGTCCTGGTGATGTCCCGAGCCCCAGACCACCCGGTCGCCCTGGGAGCCGCCCAAAGCGGCGTTCAGAGGCGCCGATCCCGTGCTGAGGATCTGCATGTCGTAACCACGAACGAATCCCCGGCTCAAGTCGGTCTCGTAAAACTCCTGGCTCAGCATGGTGCTGCCGCGAGGACCTTCATCGGTTCCCAGCCACTCGTCGAAGACGCCAAGAACCACGCCGGTGGGGTGGTGCATCAGGTTCTTGCCCACCAGACCTGAGCTGTTGGCCAGACCGTTGGGGAACAGAACCGACTTGGAGTTGAGTAGCAGCCGGGTGGTGCCGACGCCGTTGGCGGCCATCACCACGACCTTGGCCCGCTGCTCCTGCAGATTTCCTTCTTTATCGTAGTAAAGAGCACCGGTGGCCTCACCTTTTTGGTCAACCAATATCTCTCGCACTCGGGCGTAGGTCTTCAACCTAGTCCCATGGTTCACCGCTTTAGGCCAGTAGTTCAGGTCGGCGCCCGCGCCGGAACGCAGGAATCCGCCGGAGTCGGGCTCCCGTCCGTCATAGGTCACCGAGGAGATGGCGGTGTCCGACGACCACCAGTGCCAACCCAGTTTGTCGAATCCTTTGGCGATGGCTTTACCGGCGCCGCGGATGGACAGGGGTGGGCAGGGCCGTTCCGGCTTGGGCGGATAGGCCGGGTCGCCGCTGAGACCGGACACCCCGGTCATGCGATCGTTAAGGTCGTAGTAGGGCTCAAGCTCCTGGTAGGTCAGCGGCCAGTCGTCGGCGACGCCGTCCTGGGTCTTGAGCAGAAAGTCCGACGGGTGGAACCGAGGAATATGCGATCCCCAGTGAATAGTCCCCCCGCCAACCCCGTTCCACATCAACGGCGCAATGGGTGTTTCCGACTCGTTGATCGGATAGTCCTCGGGCATCTTGCGGAAGTTGGGGTTGAAGTTGAAGTCCGTTTGCAGGTGCAGTTGGGCGTCTGGGTCGGTGGTGGGAAAGGAGTTCTGGGGGAGCCAGCCGCCCTGCTCCAAGCAGACCACGTTGATACCGGCTTGAGACAGACTCCAGCAGAAAGCCGCGCTGGACGCTCCAGCTCCAATCACTAGAACGTCGGCGATGTCGTTGTTGTTGACCAATTGATTCTCCTCGAGAGGCGGTCAGCCATCAGCACTCAGCTTTCAGCTATCCCAGCCCCTATGCTTGAATGGTTCGGGTCTCCTGACGGCTAACCGCGGAAAGCTGACGCCTCGCCGCTAATTCTTTCTCTCGAAAACTGCGGCGACGCCTTGTCCGCCGCCCACGCACATGGTTTCCAGGCCGAACTGGGCGTCGCTGCGTTCCATCTCATGCAGCAAGGTGGTCAGGATGCGGGCGCCAGTGGCGGCGATGGGGTGGCCCAGGGAGATGCCGGAGCCGTTGACGTTAAGTTTGTCATCGTTGGGCAGCTTCCACTCCCGCAGCACCGCTAATACCTGTGCGGCGAAGGCTTCGTTCAACTCGATGAGGTCCATGTCGCTGAGGGACAGGCCAAGCTTGGCCATGACTTTGTTGGTGGCGCTCACCGGGCCGATGCCCATGTAGGCCGGGTGGCAACCGGTGACGGCCCAGCCGCGCAGGTAACCCATGGCCTTCAGTCCCAGTTCTTCCAGCTTGTCAGCGGCGACTACCAAACACACCGATGCGGCGTCGTTCTGGCTGCTGGCATTTCCTGCAGTCACCGTGCCATCGGCCATCACAGGACGCAACCGGCCCAAGACGTCCAAGGAGGTGTCGCCCCGAGGACCCTCGTCCGTGTCGAAGGGGACTGGGTCGCCACGGCGCTGGGCGATAGGGACGGGGACAATCTCGGCAGCGAACTTGCCGGACTCGGAAGCGGCAATTGCTCGTTGGTGGCTGCGCAGGGAGTATTCGTCCTGCTCTTGCCGGGAGACTTCGTACTGCTTGGCCAGGTTCTCGGCAGTCTCAACCATCCCGGAGATGACGCCGAACCGTTCTTCGGGAGAGATGGTTTCCCTGGCTCGGGCCAACCGGTCATGGAAAGTGACCGATCCGAATCTAGCGCCCCAGCGGGACTCGTTGGAGTAGAACTCGGCGTTGCTCATGCTCTCCACCCCCCCAGCGATGACCACATCGGCGTTCTCTGTTTGGATGAGCATGGAGGCGTTAAGGATGGCCTGAAGCCCCGATGAGCAGCGGCGGTCCAGTTGGTATCCGGGTACCTCGATGGGCAGTCCGGCTTTCAGGGCGACCAAACGACCGATGGCCGGGTTCTCGCCGCTGGGATAGCCATGTCCCAATATAACGTCGTCAACTTTATCGGCGGCCAGGCCGGCGCGGCTCAGTGCCTCCTGAATGACGATGCTGCCCAACTCGGCGGCGGAAACACCCTTCATGGTGCCCCCAAAGCCTCCCACAGCAGTCCTGACCGGTGCAACAATCGCGACTTCACGCATGGAAATCTCCTCTATAACGAAGGTTAGAATCAAGGGTTAGTTACGGTGGCAGTATGATACAGGGTCAGGCGTGCGGTGTCGATATTGGGGGAGGGTGAATAGGTGCGATGCCGGATCTTCATTGAACGGGCGACTCCAAACTCATAGACGGTTGCCAGACCCAGGAGTCATTAGAAAGATGACGAGTGTGGTTCGACAGGCTCACCACGAACGGAGAGGTTCAGGTTATCCCATTCGTGGTAAGCCTGTCGAAGGATCCGCTACCGAGACATTACATCGTGGAGACGCGGGGTCTAAACAGCCCCAGCCCTGTCCCTTGCGGCGTTGGCGCGGCTGCGGGAACGACCGGAAGTCGTCGGCCGATCCGTCATCGCCCTCACGCCCCCCAGAAATCTGCAGCCTTTTTGTCAAACTTTCCGTGTCCGAACGCACCGTCGAGCCATACCCAGGATTTGTTCAACCATCTCCACCGGAAGTTCCTGATAAAGAACCTTGGAATGGCATATCCTCGGCGGGGCGGCTTGGTCCATGAACACCGGCGGACGCATGTACTACAGGTGGTCCCCACACGGTTCTGGAAGGTCATGCACTTCTTTGCATCTACCTTCCAAGAAAGAACTCCCGTTGCATTGCTCTCGTCCAAAGGTTCAAAACTTCGGATACCACTTGTGATGGCTCCCGTACCGCACTTCGGGACACATCTCAGACATGCGTTGCAGAACTCGGTGATGCCCGAATCCACTACGCCTATGTGCTCCAGCGGAAGGTCGGTGATTATCTTGGAAATACGACAGCGCGCCCCCACTTTAGGATTGATTAACAGGCCATGTCTCCCTAGCTGGCCGAGGCCCGCATCGATGGCCATAGGTATGCTCAGCCCCATGTCATTAGCCGCCGGGATAGCGTTGTACCCCAGGCCTCGGATAAACTCAGCCATCATCCACAGGGTCGGCGCCATTCTGGCATAGGCCAGGGTACTGAGTCCCTCAGTCAGAAGGGTAGGTGCATGCTCAGTTCCCTCCACATCTTTACCCCACTCATGGAGCATCACCACTACGTTTTGCATCTCCTTCGGTATGACCCTAGTCCCGTCTTCAAGGCGAATGGGCTGGTCGTATTCCTCGTAACCGGGCTCATCGGAGAACTTGATAGGGTGGTTCTCCTTCGTCTCAGCATCGAAGTAATGGGAATACACCCACCGGCGGTCCAGTTTGGCAAAACCGACTTGGTCCGCTCCGAACAGGTGAGCGGCCTTGCGTAGGATCTGGGACGCTTCTTTCGCGGTAGTTTCCGGTCGACCCGTCGGAGCAGGCTCCAACTTAGTCTGCCATGCAGTAGCTTTTGAATCCGGCCGATTCTTTGAGAATTCCATAAGATCCAGCAAAGAATCCGCAGCGGAGTCCAGGCTCCAAGCAGGAGCGTCGTAACCGGTGCGTCCCTTGTCCATAAGCAGTCGTTGCTTGACCTTTAGCTTGGCTCGTTCTTCTTCAGCGTCGGCATCCCAAATCATCTTTGAGCCCATATGGTCTTTCTGATTGAACCGAACGTACGAATCCTTCACTTGGTACATCTCGGCGGCCGTGACAGGCCCGTTGATGTTTGAATCCTCCTGCGACTGGGGTTCGGCACCCGTCCGTAACTTGAGTTTCATGCCACGATACCTCCTGAAGGTAACGGTTTATATACGGGGTCTGAATCGCCTTTTGTAAACACCCTCGCAAGTAACCCGCGGCTACTCAAAGTACCTGAGGATGATTACGTTCTAAGGAGACAATATGGGTAGTAGTGATGGTCACTACTTTCTGGACAACGGAAATATCTGCCCAAGCCAGCTTGCCATCGCGGTTCATCAACTCCCAGCCAGGGCAATTGCCGGTATTCTACACCTATGGGAGTGCCGGTTAAAAGTATTGCCAAAACGCTTAGCGGATCTTCCCGGTCCGGGGATGATGCATCATAGTCTTGCCGCAAGGATTCCCTCCCGGCACAGCTAGCCAACCGTTAATTTAAGCCAGATGTTGAGATTGGGCAGAGTCGACCTCCACCAGAAACACGGGGCCATGGTGTCGGTGGTGGGTTGATGCAGAGTCAGGCGTGCAGTGGCGAGGTTGGGAGGAAGGGGTGGGCCAGCCTGAAATCACATACCATAATCTGCCCCGACCACCTGATAGTGCTCCACATCAGGGAATGGGCCGTAAAAGTGGTGGAGCAGGCGGCGCCATCCCTGGTATTCAGGTGATCCGCGAAAGCCCAGGGTGTGGTCCTCTAGAGTTTCCCAGGTGACTAAGAGGATATAGCGGCCGGACTTCTCGAGGCATCGTTGTAACTGGTGGGAAACGTAGCCCTTCATCGACGAAATTATCATCTGGGCTTGGGTAAAGGCGGCCTCGAAGTCGTCAGATAGGCCGGGTTTTACGTCCAGAATCGCGACTTCCAACACCATCAGAAGTTCCTTTACATAACAAAAAGGCTGAATGGCGGCGTCCCGTGAGCCGATTTAGAAAAACATTAAACAGCCCCTGCCCTATCCCTGGCGGCGTTGGCTCGGCTGCGCGAGCGGCCCGAGGTGGATAGGACTTTCTTGCGCAGGCGGAAGTTCTGCGGGGTGACCTCCACCAGTTCGTCGGAAGCGATAAAGTCTAGGGCTTCGTCCAGGCTCATGCGGACGGTAGCGTTGAGACGCCGGGTGATGTCGGCGGTGGACGAGCGCATGTTGGTCAGGTGCTTTTCTTTGCAGACGTTGATGGGGATGTCCCCTTCACGCCGGTGGGTGCCGACAATCATGCCTTCGTACACCGGAGTGCCTGGTTCGATGAAGGTGTCGCCTCGACCCTGGGCGTTCAGCAGTCCGTAAGTCACCGCGACGCCGGCCTCCCAGGCCACCAGAACCCCTGCGTTCGCCGACTTAATCGCCCCTTCCATCCGCCGGTATTCAACAAAGGCGCTGCTATGCGTCCCGTTGCCCCGGGTGGTGCGCAGGAAGAAGGAAGTGAAGCCAATCAGGCCTCTGGTGGGTATCAGGTATTCAAGGTCGACGTTGCCAGCGTCGTCGTATTTCATGTCGATCAGTTGGGCCAATCGACCGGACAGGTACTCGGTCAGCGCGCCGATGAATTCGTCCTTAGTGGTGATATTCAATCGCTCATAGGGTTCGTGGACCTTACCATCGACAACCTTGGTCACCGGCTCGGGCTTGGAAACCTGGAATTCGAAGCCTTCCCGCCGCATGGTTTCCACCAGGATGGATAGATGAAGCTCTCCACGTCCGGACACCAGGAACACGTCGGTGGCGTCGGTGGCCTCGACACGGAGGCTTACGTTGGTCCGAAGCTCGTTCATCAATCGGTCATATAGCGTTCGGGAAGTGGAATGGGTGCCATCCTTGCCCATGAAAGGCGAGGTGTTAACACCGAAGGTCATTTCCACTGTCGGTTCGTCGATGTGGATGGTGGGAAGGGCTTCGGCATTTTCCAGATCCGCGATAGTATCGCCGATGGCCACGCCATCTACTCCCGTGACAGCGACGATATCCCCAGCCTCGGCCTCCGTTACTTCCGACCGGCCCAGACCCCGGAAGACGAAAACCCGGTCCAGCTTGTGGGTCGTGGGCTGATCAACCCCGCCCATCAGGGCTACCTGGTCGTCCAAGCGGATGGTTCCGCGAGATACCCGTCCGATGGCCACTTGGCCAAGGTAGTTGTCATAATCTAGGGCGGCCACTAGCATCTGCAGTGGCGCATCCGGGTCTCCGGCCGGTGCCGGTACATGTTTCAGAATGGCGTCGAACAGCGGCTTCATGTCCTGGGGTTCGTCGGCCGGGTCAGCTACGGCGTAACCGTCGCGGGCCGACGCATACAGAACGGGGAAGTCTAGCTGCTCCGGCTTAGTAGCCAACTCCAAGAACAGATCCTGCACCAGTTCGACAACCTCCGCAACCCGTGCTTCGGGGCGGTCGGTCTTGTTGATTACGACCATGGGGGTGACATCTTGGCTGAATGCCGTCTTCAATACGTAGGTGGTCTGGGGCATCGGTCCGTCGACGGCGTCCACCAGTAGCAGACAACCGTCGGCCATGTTCATGATGCGCTCAACCTCGCCGCTAAAGTCAGCATGGCCCGGCGTGTCTATGATGTTGATCTTGACCCCTTGGTAGGTGATTGAGGCGTTCTTGGCCAGGATAGTGATGCCTCTTTCCCGCTCCAGGGGGTTGGAGTCCATAATCAGTACACCAACGTCCTGGTTCTCGCGAAAGACCTGGCTCTGCTTCAACAGGGCATCGACCAAAGTGGTCTTGCCGTGATCGACGTGAGCGATGATTGCCAGGTTGCGTATCTTATCGTTGAAGTGGTTTTCCATGTTGCTCCGGGTCGTTGATGTTGTCCGATCTGTCCAGGCTTAACGGGATTTGGCCGGGCAAGCCTGTTTCAGTGGCGTATAAGTGTCTTATCCATGATAGCATTTCGTTGCGTTAATGGGTGGAGTAATTACTAACCAATGGAGCGGATTTACGAAACTCGGCTCGGTGACCGGGGCAAAAGGCCATGGTATACTCGGGCCGCCACAGCCTGCATGCCCATGCGCTGCGGTGGGGGTACGGGCATCCTGCCCTGACAGTCATCGGGCGGGCGCGGGATCTGTCGCAGGAAGTACCTAGTCCAGCCGATAAGCGCCTATTGTGCCGGTGGCTATCGCAATAAGCCTTTTATCTTCGCTCCTGCTATCCCATTTGGGCTGCGCCAACCCGGCATAACCTGGAGCCGCATGCCTCTAAAAGATGATATAGAAGCGCTCCGCCGCCTGAGATTTGACCCCCGGCTGGCAAATCTGGGAAGTTATGTCCCTCCGCTGTCCTTGTTCCGTCTGTTTGGAATGGTCCGCGACGAGCTTTCCCACTCCCGGATGCTAGCGTCCCTACTTGACCCGCGGAGGCACCGCAACCACGAGCTGATTCTGCGTCCCTTCCTCCATGAAATTGGCCTCGCATTAGATAAGGCTAACTCTCCGGATGCCGCCTCGGTGCATCGCGTATCGGAAGCACCCATGAGCCGAGTGGCCGTGCGCCTAGAGCTATTTCGAATCGACATTGTTGTCGAGATTGACTCGCCTGATGGAGATATGGTGTTGGGGATCGAGAACAAGATTGACGCAGACGAACAACCCAGGCAAATCGCGCGATACCAGCGTGCTCTATCGCGTGGATATCCAAACCGTACTGCTGTAATGGTTTTCCTTTGCCCGGATGCCCGCGCACCAAGCACCGCCTCCCCATCAAGCAAGGTTCCGGTTGCGGAAATAGGCTACCGGTCGGTAGTGAGCGCCATAAAGTCGGTGCTGGATATGGTGGACCTAAATAGCCAGGACCGGTTGTCTCTTGAGGAGACCGCGCGGCATATTGAGGAGGACATATTGAGCAGCTCAGACAACACCGAACTGCGCAGCATGGTGCGGGAACTGTGGGAAGATCACGGTCGCGCGTTCAGATTAGTTGAAAGGCATAAACCTTGCATGGCCGACATTCAACAAAAGTACGAGGAAATCCTGGGAGAATACTTTGGTAATGATGCCACGTTCAGCTATTATCCGAATTCCAGGGAATTCCGAGAAATCAGGATGCAACTTTGTTCGTGGAAGAAGAAGGGATTTCCGTTCATCTTGATGTTTTATCTAGGGCCCAACAGTGGACTACTCGGAGTAAGGTTGCTCCTCAGTGACAATGGACACGGAGACGCACAATACAGCTACAGTGCCCTACAACCCAAACTAAAGGAATGGGCCGAGCGAGTGAACGAAAGTGTTGGGCCTATGGTCGATGAGACATTTGCGCCCATACTACGTTGGACGTATTGGCGGCGCATCCTTGCCGAAGAGAATTTTCCACCAACGGCGGCGCTTAATAAGCAGTCATTCGACGAGGTGTGTGCTCAAGAAGCCGCCGAGCGTGTCATCACGCTTGTGGAATCGCTACGGCCCTATGTGGAGAAAGTTGATCTAGATTCCTAAGCCATCTCCAGTTACTCTGGGCCAACCACTTACCGCATTATCTTCGCCATTGAGTCCACCGTACCTTGTGCGAATATACATATTAGAATCGTCCCAAAATATATGTACCTGATCGTTCAAATGTTCCCATACCATTCAATCGCTTCTACCAATCAATCGTTATCACCTAACGCAAATCACCATAGAACGCAACTTACTTTAGGTGCCGTAATGGGTGGAGCAATTACTAACCAATGAAGCGGATCTACGAAACCCGGCTTAGGGGCGGGGTTCAGGAATGATACTGGTGTAGCGTGATTGGGCGCATTGGCGGTGGCTGATGTTGACACCGCACCACCCCCATCCTAACCTTCCCCCAACGAGGGGGAAAGAACATTGGAGCCCCCCAAGCATTGGCCGCTATCTCTTAATTAACGTCGGACGGGATTAGACATGACCGAAGCGATACGGAAGTTGGAAACGGAGCGGGTGCGGGTGACCGAAAGATTGTTACTTCCCGGCGAATCCACCGGACATCACATACATGAATACGACTACGTGGTAGTCCCATTGACGGGTGGTGAGTTGACGATCGTGGACGCTGCGGGCAACTCCACCAAATTTCCGACGGAGATGGGTGGCGCTTACGCCAGACAGAAGGGTGTTGCGCATAACGTCTTCAACCTGAGCGACCAGGAGATTCGGTTCACCGAGATTGAACTTCTGGGGTAGTGTGGCACCAAGTTAACCGGGCTAGATTCGCTGGTTTAGACGAAATGGCGATCGCTCCGATACTGTCATGCTGAGCCATCCGCAACGGCGAAGTATCTCAGGCAGGACCGCTCCACCTATCCCGAGATTCCTCTCCTTCCGCCGAAGGATCGGAATGACATCAGCCGCCTTGAGCTGCAGTCGTACGAGCAACGCCGATACGATTTACCCCAAGATAGCTGAGGCGGCGTGCTCGGCAGCCAGCATGCCGAATCCTAGCGAGGCCAACTGACCGTTTCCCGGGAGGTAGCCTTCCATCCCGGCCCCGGATACTCCGGTGGCAACCCCGCCTCCGGCGTATAGGTTGTGGATGATAGACCCATCGTCCCGCAGAACTTGTCCGTCCGTATTCACTTTCAGTCCGCCTTGGGTGTGGTAGAGGGCGGCTTTAACTTTGATGCCATAGAAAGGCGGACGGAGGGATTCCGGCGGAGTGCGGCCGACTCGGTCGGGACCTGTGCCTGCCAACTGATTGAATTCCTCCACCGTTTGTTCCAGACCGGTAGCGGCGATGCCCAGTTGGCCCGCCAGTTCTCCGAGGGTTGGGGCCTGGTGCAGCAGTCCCTCCATGAAGAACTCTTCCAGATAGTGGGGCAGCAAATCATATAGCCGCTGGTCTAGAATCTCGTAGGCCTGCTTGCCGGGCAGTTGGAGTATCCCGTTGCTGAGGCCGCCGGAGTACCTGGTTTCATCAACGAAACGCTGTCCTTGATGATTCACCATGATGCCGCCTGCCATTATCACTTCCGGAGAAACCGACCGCATCCCCGGACCGATGTGGGCGGGATAAGGCTGGAATGAGGCCATGTTCTCGGTGGCCGCTCCCGCCGACAGACCCATGCCGATACCCTCGCCGGTGCTGCCATGGTGACCGGGGAAATGAACACCTACCAACGCTGGGATGTACTGGGAGACGAGTTCTTGGCTGGCGCCGAAGCCGCCGCTGGCCAGAATGACTTTGGCCGCCGGGAGGACACCGCTGTCCGTCACTACGCCGGTGACCGTCCCATCATTTTCTTGCTGAAAAGACTGCACTGAGGTCGAGAACCGGACCTGAATCTTAGACTCTCTTTCAACCGCCTCCCACAGGAAGTCGCAGATTGTTTGTCTTCCGCCCAAGAGTGGGCGCGGCGGGCGCTGTGACCGAAAAGAAACTCGCCGACATTGAAATCGATGCGGGCAACGTCGGCCAAGAAGTCGGCAACCGGTCCGGAAACCTCGGCCAGACGTTGGGTCGACGCTAAGTAGCTCTCGTTGCTGTTCCTTCCTAAGATGTCTCGAGCATACTGCTCCGGACTGTATTCGATGTCCAAGGCTCGTTGGAACCTGGACCCGCCGGCCCGGATTCCTCGGGAGGAGAAGGCAGTGCTGCCACCGGGTTTGTCCGTCTTCTCCAGCAGTAGAACAGATATTCCCTTCCCGGCAGCCACCAAGGCGGCCATCATGCCGCACCCTCCGGCGCCGACGATTATCAAGCTATTGGCATCGGCATCAGAGAGCGCCATGACCTTTCCTCCCTCCCAATGAACAGTCTACTTAGTCGCCGACCTGAGCAGCCTCGGGTTGGGAGGCCTCGACCTTGTTGATGAACTCCAGGATCTGGGCAGCGTAGAAGGGCGCTTTCATGGAGTAACGGTTGGTGGCGGCGATGCCAGGGAAGGTGTGGTCGTGCTGGCCGATGACGTCCCACTCTTCGTGGGTCCACGCCGATGGACGAAGCTCGGTGTTGGGCATCAGGCGATGGGCGTTCTCCGCCGCCAATTTGTGGTGGACATCGTCGGGGGTGTTGCCCTCAAGCAGAACGGTGGGGCAAGTGACCGACTTTAGTTCCTCTTCGGTCAGGTCACCCACCGGGTTGGGGCGGGCAAACTCCGCCTGCCATCGGCGCATCACCGACAGGAACTCCTGGACGTCCATGGAGAGCAACCGGTCATTGTTGGACGGGTTGTCTTTTATCCGCTGAGAGAAGTAATCGGTTTCGGCGACGGCGGCCATCCCACCCTTTTCCGCAGCGTCGATGTACTGGCCGTAATAGCCGGGAGACATAAGCTCGCCGCTGGTGGGGCCTCCGCTGACCTCCCACACGTAGATGCCCTTAATCAGTTCCGGGTGCCGTACCGCCACAGTGATGGAGGTACGGGATCCGGCCGAACCGCCGGCAAGGTAGGCCGGGTCCGCGCCGATGTGCTTCAACAATAGGCCCATCTCTTCGCCCCAAGCATGCTGCTCCGACAACTCGCCGCCGATGGCGATATCTGACTTCCCGCAGTTGCGCCGGTCATGAAGGATGACCCGGCAATGGGGAGATAGAAGGGCTGCTAAGGGGCGCAAACCGTTGGTGTCGTTGCGTCCGCCAGGAGTCAGCATGACCGCCGGTCCGGTGCCGTAGTCTTCGTAGTACAGGTTTATTCCGTTAATGTTTGCGTATGGCATCTGATTCTCCTTATTTTTCTGGCATTCCGAACTGTAGCGTAGCGGAGGTGAGGAATCTCACGTGTTTTTAAGAAATTGTCCCTCTTAATTTAACCTGGTTCGACGAGAACCGTGTTACCCCCTCTCTAACTCTCCCCCTTCGTAAGTGGGAGAGAACAGGTCCCTTCCCCCGTCAATGGCAAAGGTTAGAGCCTGCCTTGAGCGCAGCCGAAGGGATGGGGGTTGCCCCCACGCTTCCAAGTCTCAACTTATAGCAATACAAGCAAGGTATATAATTCATGCCTGTTTGTCCAGAGATTTCCTTGAAGAGGTATGAACTCCAATGTTGTACATGATGTCACTGTCCCACACCCCCGACGTATGCCCTGGCGTCTCGATCGAGATTCGTGACCGGGTGGTGCGGATGAATGCCACGATGACCCAAGTTCTACAGAGCCACGGATGTACTTTCCAGGGTGGTTGGATCAGCAAGGGGGCGCATCTGACTTTCATCCTAGTCGACGCCCCCAACGCCCACGCGGTTGACGATGCGGCCGTCGACTTGGGCCTGGCGGTTTGGAACACATCGACCATTTACCCGGTTATAACAATGGATGAAGCGGTCGGCGGGCTGCCTAGTTAGCTGGAAAAGCACCTGACCGTCCGGTGTATCAATGGCAGTAGGGGATTATTCGGTCTCCGATCAGATCGATGGTTTTCATGATTTGGGCGTGGGATGGTCCTCCCGAATGGGCGTGGCGTAGCCGCAACAGGCAGCTATCGGCTCCCGTCGCATACTGCCATCGTTGAAACTCGGTCAGGCATTCCTCTGGGTCGCCCATAATCAAGCGGTCTTTGGCGATGTTCTCCAGGTTCAGTTCCGACTCGTCTTTGATCGACTTGAACTCGGATAATCCGTTCTGCCAGTAGTACCGGTAAGCTGCGAGAACTTCGGGGCCGTAGACTTCTTCCGCTTCTTTCCGGGAGTTGGCCACCCAGGCGTCCCGCATGATGGTGACTTGCGGCGTTTTTCCAGCGGCTTCGGCGGCACTCCGGTACTCCGCTAACACCCGGCAAGTGTTCTGCAAAGTGGTGCTGGGCGTCGAAACGATCGCGTCGCCGATGGTCCCGGCCCGCCTGGCGCTCACCGGCGCTCCGGCTCCTATCCAGATCGGCGGATGCGGCGTCTGAACGGTGTCCGGCCGGACTGTCAGATTCTGGATGTTGTGGTGCTTGCCTTCAAATGAGAATTCTTGGCCGGACCAACACCGTCGCAGAATCTCCACTTTTTCTTCAAACAACTCGACCCGGTCTTCCATAGAAACGCCGAACGCCCGGAAATCAGCGGGCTGGTAGCCCAAGCCGACCCCAAGGGTGACCCGGCCCTTGGATACGACATCCAAAGTCACCACGTCCTCGGCCAGTTTGACGGGGTGGTGCAACGGCAGCAGTATGACCGACGTGCCCACCCGCAACTTGGTCGTGGAAGCGGCTACGGCGGTACAAACAATCAACGGAGACGGGAGGAAGCCGTCCTTGTCCTGATGGTGTTCGCCGAAGAAACACGAGTCGAACCCAGCTTGCTCGGCCAACTGTGCCTCTTCGATAACTTCGTCAACACACCGGGACAAATCCTCGCCACGAGGCGGATTGGCGATGGAACTGTAGATACCAAACTTCATGAGATAACGGCCTTCCCTAAGACTAATCGCGGGGGCAAGCTTTGATTACTGGTCGTCAGGCTTGGCGTCGAACTCTTTCTGCATCCTTTCGAACCACTGTTCCTGGGTCTCCGGGTACCGCCTGCCAATCCCGCTATATGGTCCTTGTGGGCGTCATCCGACCCCATATGCTCCATGCCCTTTTGCACGATTTCCATCAAGGTATCGCCGTAGAATATCTCGTCGCAGATGCCCATCAACTCACGGCACGTAAATGGCTTGCTCATGGTTTCGGCCTCAGTCAGGTTTAACTTCTTCCAATCTCGACAATTTAGCCACGAGCCGCCTGCATGGCCTGCCAGACTTTCTCCGGCGTCAGGGGAGTGTCGATGTTGCGAACGCCAAGGCCGGAAAGGGCGTCCATGACAGCGTTGGCGACGGCAACAGGGGCGGCCAGGGTTGGCAGTTCACCGATACCTTTTAGACCCCATGGCGTCAACTCCGACAGGGTTTCCACCGTGTCCAGGTCCATGTCCGGCATGTTCCCGAAGGTGGGAAGCCCGTAGTCCATCAGGCTGCCGGTCAAGGGCTGACCGTCGGAGCTGTATTCCATCCCTTCCCACAACGCCTGGCCGATGCCTTGGGCGATGGCCCCTTGCGCCTGGCCTTCCGCCAGCATGGGGTTGATGATGCGGCCTGAGTCGTGAACGCCGATGTATTTGAGAATCTTCACCACGCCGTTCTCCTGAGACACCTCCACCACCGCTATGTGGGCGGCGAAGGCGTAGGGGCTCTTCGGCAGGCTGTGGCTGCCCACGAAATCTAGGGCCGGTTCTTGCCCCGGCGGCAGCTTCTCTTCGTCGTAGGCCGCAGCGGCAACTTCGGCGAAGGGGATTCCTTGATCCGGATTTTGTTTATTGAAAGCCCGCCCGCCTTCCATGGCAATATCTTCTGCGGGACATCCCAGCAGATGGGAAGCGATGGCCACCAATTTCTCCACGGCCTGGTCAAGAACAACTTGCAGGGCGCTACCTCCGGCGATAAGGCCCCGGCTGCCCGAAGTGCCGCCACCGTGGGGCAGGATGTCGGTGTCGCTATGCCTGACTCGAACATCCTTGGGAGCGATTCCCAGCACGTCGGCGGTCATCTGGGCAAAGGTTGTTTCCGTACCCTGTCCGTGGGGCGAAACCCCGGTGTGTACGGTGACGCTTCCCGATGCGTCGATAATCACTCGAGCGTGGTCGGTGAGTCGAATCACCCTGGCCCCGGAGCCCTTTACCACCGTGGCGATTCCCACGCCGATGAGGGGCGCTCCGGCGTCGGCCTGTTCCCGAGACTTCTCCCGCCAACCCTGGTAATCGGACATCTCAAGGGCTAGGTCCAACGCCTTCCCGTAGTCGCCCGAATCGTAGGTGATGCCGGTGGGGGTGTCGTAGGGAAAGGCGTCCGATGGAATGAGGTTCTTCTTGCGTACGTCCACTGGGTCCATACCCAGTTCGCCGGCAATCAGGTCTATCGTCCGCTCCATGCAGTAGGCGGCTTCGGGTCCGCCGGCGCCCCGGTAAGAACCGGTGGGCGGCTTGTTGGTGACAACGCCTTTCACTTCCACCGACATCGCGGGGGTCAGATAGGGACCGGAGATACGGTGGGTAGTGAGCACGGGGACGGTGGGAGTTGACATAAGGAAGTAAGCACCCAAGTCCGCGACGATGCTGACCTTAACACCCAGCAATGTGCCATCGTTTTTCACCGCCGCTTCCACATCGACGGTGTGCCCTCTTCCATGGAAGGACAGCATGTTTTCTTGGCGATCCTCAACCCACTTGACCGGACGTCCCAACACCATAGAGATGTGGGGGATGGCAATCTCTTCCGGGAAGAAGCAGGCCTTTTCGCCGAAGCCTCCCCCAACGTCGGGAGCCACTACCCTGATGCTGCTCTCCGGGCGTTGGAGCAACTCGACCAAGCGCTCCCTGATTTCGTGGGGATGCTGAGTGGAGTCCCAGACGGTGAGCATGTCTTCGCCCGCTTGGTAATCGGCCAACAATCCCCGGGGCTCCATGGGGGCCGGGGCCAGACGCTGCACATGAAACTGGCCGCTGACCACCCGGTCAGCTTGGGCGAAAGCAGCGTCCAAGTCGCCCCCGGCGTTGACGGTCTGTAACACAACGTTGCTGCCCAGTTCGGGATGCACCACCGGCGTCCCCGGCTTAACGGCTTCCATCGAATCGACCACTACGGTCAAGGGTTCGTAATCCACCATGACCTGTTCGATGCCTTCCCGAGCGGCTTCTGGACTCTCGGCTACGACGACGGCCACCGCTTGTCCCACATAGCCAACCTTATCTCTTGCCAGGATCGGATGGGGCGGCGGCGCCATGAAATCGGCTCCGGCGTTCGACCTGGTGGGCATGTTCTCCAACACGTCCCCCAGATCGTCGGCAGTGAAAACCGACACCACACCGGGCACTTGATTGGCCGCCGACGTATCGATGGACCTGATCCTGGCATGGGCGTGGGGGCTGCGCAGGATTAAGGCGTGAACCATGCCGGGCAGGTTCATGTCGTCCACGTAAGTACCGCGTCCGGCTAACAACCGGTGGTCCTCAAACCGCTTCAGTGACTGTCCGACATAGGCCATGGCGGGTCTCCTTTTGTTGGAGGTGGTTGGGGGAATCGGTGCGTGTTTGCTACCAGCGTTTTTTACCACAGAAATCACAGAGTTCACGGAGATTTTATTATTTTTCTCTGTGCCCTCCGTGATCTCTGTGGTGAATCCGTTTAACCGCTCAAGTTTAGCACCTACCGGAACTTGGGCATGACTTCCTTGCCGAAGAGTTCCATGGACTTCATCACCTCGGCATGACCCATGCTGCCGAAGGACATGCTGGCCCCGAAGTAGCCGACGTTGTGGTTCTGTTCCAGATTTCGGATCCACCCAACGCACTGGTCCGGAGTGCCGAAGTACGTGGTCGTTTCCGCCTCCGACTCAAAGCTGGCCGGCGTTTCCTTCCGAGTCCTTACCCAATCGTCCAAGTCCCAGTTAATCTCGTCTCCCTGGGTGATTGTCCGGCGGTAACCGCCGATGTCACGGCACCAAGTCAGGGCGTCGCGCGGGTACTCTCGGGCTACCTTCTCGTCCTCGGCGACGTGCACGAAGCGGAAGAAGGGGCTTTGGTCCAGATTATGAGGTTTTCCGGCGGCGGCGCATCGTTCGGCGTAAAGCTCGAACAGCGCCAGGTTAGGGGCCTCCGGCGTGGAAAAGGTGGTGAGGATCGGCAGGTCCCGGTCCACGGCCATGTCGATGCTGGCGGGGGTTCGAGACACCGCGAGAAAGACCGGTGGGTGGGGTTGCTGCAGCGTCGTGGGCGCGATGGTCAGGTTCTCTATCTGATGGAATTTGCCGTCGTAGCTGAATTCGGGGGTGGTCCACAGACCCAAGATGATGTCCAGCGCTTCCCGAGTTCGCTCGTCCCGAGAATCGAAGTCCACCTTGAAGTTACCGTACTCGTAGTCCGCCGAGCCCCGGCCCACGCCGAAGTCCAAGCGGCCCTTGCTCATCACGTCGAGCATGGCCGCCTCTTCCGCCAGGCGTATGGGGTTGTGGAAGGGCAGAACGCTGACCCCGGCGCCGATGCGGATCTTCTTGGTGCGAGCGGCCATGTAAGTGAGGATGGGCATCAGCGATGGGAAGATGCCGTACCTACTGGAGTGATGCTCCGCGACCCAAACCGAATCGAAGCCCAACTCTTCGGCGTACTCGACCTGTTCCAAGGCTTCATCATATATCCGGCTCTGGGCGCTGGCGTCTTTCTCCAGCCACGAGGCAAGGATAAACAGAGCAAATTTCATCTGGGCCCGGACCTCCTGTTGCCAATGATTTCAGGGCGAGTATATAGGACATCGAGGCGCGGCGGGAGAGGCAAATCGCCTCAACCGGGACAATCGGCTATAGTTGGCCCACAAAACGTTGGAGGTTTTACCATGGAGATAGAGAACAAGCTGAAGGAAATGGGGCTGGAACTGCCCGTGTCACCCACTCCGGCGGCCCACCGCGCCGCTGCCGTCCGCACCGGAAACCTGGTATTCGTCGGCGGACATGGGGCTCGGATGCCGGATGGCACCCTGCTTCATCCGGGCAAGCTTGGCCGGGACGTGACCATCGAGCAGGGGCAAGCAGCCGCCCAGCGCACCATGCTCAACTGCCTGGCCGGTCTGAAATCGGAGATTGGCGACCTGGACAAGGTCACCCGGATCGTCAAGCTCCTGTGCATGGTCAACTCGGCTCCCGGATTCGGCGGCGAATCCCAAGTCGCCAACGGCGCAACCGAACTTCTAGGCAATCTCTACGGCGAACGAGGCCGCCACGCCCGAAGCGCCGTCGGCCTAGAGAAAGGCGAAGGCCCCAACAGCACTTGCATCGAGATCGAGATGATTGTCGAGGTGGCGGATTAAGGGAGGAATCCTAGAAAACGACATGTAGACCGACGGACGGCCCAGGAATTGGAGTTTGGCAGCTGGTGGTGCGATGATAAACATCGGCGAACTTTCGATTCGGAGCGGAGGGGTTCGGTTCAATGGAGACAAGTGATGCGATCAGGCTGGTTCTGCTGGGTTTTGCCGTATTGTTGTCAGCCTTCTTCGCTGGGTCGGAGGCGGCCTTCCTGTCGGTCCAGCGCAGCAGGTTAGCCGCCCTGGTACTGGATAAAGTTAAGGGCGCCGAGAAGGTGGAAGAGCTTGCCAGTCATCCTGAAAAGCTTTTGCCCACCGTCCTAACGGGCAACAATCTGGTCAACGTCGCCGCCGCCGCTTTGGGCACGACTTTGGCGGGCTCCTACCTAAGCCCCAACTGGGCGGTGGGGGCATCCGTTGGGGGCGTCACCGTGTTGCTGCTGCTGTTCGGTGAGATTCTCCCCAAGGTGATTGCCACCAAGAACGCCGAACGCCTGGCTTTGATTCTGATCCGGCCGCTCCAAGCCGCCCAGATACTCTTCTTCCCGATTGTCTTGGTCCTAGAGATGTATAGCCGGATGGTTGAGCGAATCTTCGGTCTCTCCGGTAATCGCTTGGTCAGCGAAAGGGAGATTCGGGCCCTCATCGATGTGGCTGAGATCGAGGGTGGAGTGGAGAAGGGTGAGGCCGACTTGCTGGAAAAGGTGTTCCACTTCGGGGATCTTCGAGTGGGCGATGTGATGACGCCGAGGACCGAGATAATCTTTGTGGAGCTAAACACTACCCTTCAAGATTTCCTTCCCATCTACGCTCGCACCACTTTTACAAGATTTCCGGTGTTTGACGGGGACCGGGAGAACATCGTCGGTATCCTGTCGGTTAAAGACTTGTTAGAGGAAGTGGCCCTGGGAACCATCCAGCCCCAGGATAGCGTGACTACTGCTTTGAGACCCGTCCACTTCGTTCCCGAGACCAAGCCGGTGGACGACCTTTTCGACGAACTCAGGGCACTCGGACAGCAGATGGCAATCACGGTCAATGAGCACGGTGGGGTAGCCGGCGTGGTGACCCTGATGCAACTTCTGGAGGTCATAGTGGGCCCCGTGGGAGAGGAGGGAGAGCCAGCCGAGGAAGAGTTTGTGGCCGTCGGCCAGGGCCAATACGACGTACTCGCCGCCATGTCCATCCTGGAAGCCAACGAGAACTTTGGCATAGACCTCCCGGAAGGCGAATACCAAACATTGGCCGGTTTCGTCCTAGAGCAACTAGGCCACATCCCCCAGGAAGGAGAGTCATTCCGATATGGCGATATACACCTGGAAGTGAAGGGGATGCGGGCGGTGAAGATACATCGGGTGGAGGTCCGGATATTGGGGACTCAAAGCAGCGGTGTGGATTAGGTCTTTGTTTGGGGGCGCGGCACACGGAGCTTCTAGGCTACCGCTGCGACGGAAGAGGCCGCGACGGCCGCAGCGCAGTAGGCCCGGGAAAGGCCCCGGTAGCAGGTTTGTAGAGATTGAGTAAATTTGGAGGTGATGGTTTAGCAGGAGTACGTTAGGGGCGGTTTGGACAGATGGTTACGACTGGTTTGCCAAGTTTCTTCGATTCCGGACCGCTAGGCGGACCAATCTGCGAATTAGTTTTACCAAAGGACTTGCCGTGGGTCGGGTTCGAGTGAAACAAGACTCATTTGGAGGCACCTCAACTTCGCCAATTGATCCTACACAGACGCAAACCGGACCATTCCCCTCACAGCGGACTGCTCTTCGATATCACAGACATCGCCTTAACATGAATCTAGGTGATTAGTAATATACCTCTATGTTTTAGCTTATTTTCCCTTCCTAAATAGTAAACCCTGAGTGACCGCAAACTTATCTCAAATTCTGCATCCGAAATTTAGGAGCTAAACAAAAGGTAGAGTGGGCAATGGAGCAATTGAGTTTTGAGGAACTAAAAAAGCTTATATCTAGCGGGGAATCAAAGTCTGTTGAATTCAAAAGGATTTCGATGTTTAGAGATTCTAGCGAAATATTAGAGCAGCTGTCCGCGTTTTCCAACAGAGATGGCGGTCATTTACTATTTGGTCTTCAAGACGACGGTTCAGTTGAAGGCGAAACATTCGACGCTGACGAAGAAATTGAGCGAATTGGACACTTGATTCGGGATAGTACCAGCCCACTAGCCGATGTCAGCCCCAGATTATTTTATGGCGAAATCGGTATGGTTCTGGACCTAGTCATCCGAAGGCGGAGAGGGATTCCAGTCGCAGTGGTGAGGAGGAGTCTGCATGAAATCCGAACCCGGCGCTACTATGTGCGGACTGATACTGGATCGAGGTTTATTGACGACCGAACTCTGGAGTGGATGTTTTTCCATCAACGCGAGCCCGCGGTTTTTGATCGGTTCAGAGTTCGAGTTCCGTATCGGCGAAGCGACGTCTCGTTAAGTTCGTTCTCCGCGAGTGGACGATTGATAAATCATCATCTCGTACCGGTGTTTCAAAACCTGACGGACCCGCAAAAGGAAGAGTTGTTGCGATTGTAGAACCGACACATGATGAATTTCCTCTCAGAAATTCTCCCCTATTGCATATTAGGCCAAATGGCATGGACCTATGGCCACTCTTGGAAAGTTGATATCCGACACACATCAGATGGCAGTCAATCGACTAGATTACCCACCGAATCGCATGAGTTCGACGTCAATTTGCTGCCTGGTCCAAACCCCGAATCCCTATTATCTCAATTAGGATTTGACTGGCGACCATCTATTTTAGGTCGATCAGTTATTTGCTTGCCGCCAGGAACGATTCTCACGATAGACTATGAACCTCAATGGCACTCGTCTGTTTCAACGGTGGTCTTAAAATTACCAGGTTGTTTTGAGATTAGGATTCAAGTTAGGCCTGCGGTATGGTTTGCCGGATTACCGAATATTGGTAAACCAGCTTATCCGCAATCAGAATTTAACAACCAGAATTTCGGCACTGTGACATTGGACGTCAGTTTTCACGCCGCATTCGAGTCGCCAAATCTTGAAAATAATGACCTGTTCGAGCAAGTTAACTGGGCAGAGCAGCTATCAAACGAGTTACGTATAGAGTGGGATTGGGATACTAACACAGGTCCCCAGTCGAACCATACATTGCGTTCAATCCAAAGAGATATTCAGAAACTGATCGACCGGAATTAATTGCGTTACAGAGAGCCTTGTTGCCCATTTCCCTACCATGTTATCCTGGATGTTGTGCCATCACGCACACCCAACAAGCTAAATAATCAATATCAGGAGTAACGATGCAGTTTGGAATGTTCGGGAGCGCTCAGGCTAGGCGGGGCGGTCCTAATGATGACAGTGGGGCCGGGTTTCGGGAGTTTGTGGACCGCAACATTGAAGCGGAGGCCCTGGGTTATCACAGTACCTTTTTAGTGGAACACCACTTCACCGGCTTCGGCCAGGTGTCGGCGTCGCTGAACCTGCTCACCTGGATCGGCGCCCGCACCAAGACTCTGAGGCTGGGCACGGCGGTCATGGTGCTGCCGTGGCACAACCCCGTTCTGCTGGCCGAGCAGATCGCCACCCTGGACCTGCTTTCCGACGGCCGGGTCGACGCCGGCATCGGAAAGGGATACCGGCAACGGGAGTTCGAGGGCTTTTCAGTCCCCATCGAAGAGTCGGACGCTCGCTTCGTGGAATGTCTGGAAGTGATGATGAAGGCCTGGACATCGGACACCCCTTGGTCCCACAAAGGGACCTACTGGCAGTACGACGACATCGTCGTCGAGCCGCCCAGCGTCCAGAAGCCCCACCCCAAACTGTGGATGGGAGCCGGGAGTCCCCGGTCCATCACGCAGGTGGCCGACTACGGCTTCGACATGCTGCTGGGCCAGTACGACTCCTTTGAAACCATCGTCGAGGAAGTGAACCTGTTCAAGTCTCTGGTCGAAGCCAAAGGCGAGACATTCGACCCCATGAGGGTTGGCGTGGCCCGCTCGGTCAACATCGTCGACACCAAGGCCGAATACGATGCGGCGATCGATGCCCGGATGGCGGGGCGCCGCCGGACCCAGAACTTGGCCCAACGTCCCGACTTCGAAGACACGCGCGAGATCGCCGAACTGGGGACCATCTACGGCACGCCCGACCAAGTGGCCGAGAAGATACAAGACCTTAAGGACGCTGGCATCGAATACATCTTGCTGAACTGTCCGGCGGGTATCGAGACATTGCGCCGATTCGCCAAGGAAGTGATGCCCGCCTTCGCTGACTCTGCCAAGGTGACGGCATAGCACCAACTTCATAAGGCCAGGGGCCGGGTGGAGGATGACGTGGCAGTGTTGAGGGGACCGGCCTGGTGACAAACCTGGGAAAATACTCAGCGGCTTTCTGGCTAGATATAGCCGTGAAAGCCGCTTTGGTTTGCCTGCTGGCTTTCGGGGCGTTCTCGGGCCTGCAACAATTCGAGGGCAAAGCCTTCGTCTGGCGGCTGGCCACCTACCCCATCGCCGCCCTGATTATCCCGGTTATCTGGGCGGTGCGAGGCCGCAAGCCCGGCTACTTATACGCCGCCGACATCCTGCTGACTCTGCCCTTCCTTATAGATACCGTGGGCAACGCCCTGGATTTCTATGACGCCATCGAGTGGTGGGACGACGCCAATCACTTGGTCAACTGGGCGTTGCTGTCGGGGGCGATGGGCGCGATCTGGCGGCCTCGTTTCAGTTCGTGGACGACGTTGGGGTTGGTGGTGGGGTTCGGAGCGGCAACCGCCATCCTGTGGGAGATTGCCGAATACCTTGCCTTCATCCGCAACTCACCCGAGCTGGCGACGGCCTATCAGGACACTCTGGGCGACATGGCTTTGGGCCTCGCCGGATCATTCCTGGCCGGACTGGGCTTCGGTTTTGCGCCGCGGAGATAGCCGGACTTACTTGACCGGGTAGAGCCACCGCCGAGCGAGCCACGAAAGCAAAGGCATGGTTCCCCAGGTCATCGCGATTGACATAACAAACAGGATTATCAGCGCCACGACGATGGGCGGCACTACCCCATCGAGGACAGCAATCAGGAACGGTATGAAAACCAGCACGAAGGGTAAAGCTCCGATCGTCGCGACTACCGCCATCTTGTATTTGGGCGGCGGCACCATGACGGAGTGCCCCGGCAGGGTGAACCATGTTTCCATGCCGCTGACCGAATCGACTGCCAGGTCGTCTCGCAGCAACGGCTCCAAACGGTTGCGCCACTCGGCGAGTTGTTGCGAGCCTTCCCATCGCCGAAGGTCGCTGTAATTAGCGAACCGCACCACGATGACGTATTCCGGGTCCGGACCTGATGCGTTTTGGCCTGTCGGATAAACCCTCCAACGAGTCAGCCTACACTTTGCGAAGGCACGTCGAGTTGGTTACGGGGCTTGTAGAGAAGCTCCAACTCAAGGGAGTTACCATCGTCGGACAGGACTGGGGCGGGCCGATCAGCCTGCGCTATGCCATTGACCATCAAGATAACGTTCGGTCGATGGTGATTCTCAACACCATGGTCAGGATGAGACCGATACCACTTCTATTCACTTTGGCGTTCCGGAACGGTGGCTTCTCCAGTTTCCTAATCAGAAATCTGGACGTATTTAGTAAGATAGCCTTCCGGCACGGCTGGCCTTTCCGGCGTCCGGTCGAAGCCAGTGTGCTGGAACAATACAGAATGCCTCATCCCGATGCGGCCTCCCGAGCGGGAATAGCGGCGTTTCCGAAGATGATCCCCGGAAACAGCCGGCATCCCAACGCCGGTTACATCTCTAAGATAGACACCGTCCTACAGACCTGGAACGTTCCGGTGCTGGTGATGTTTTCCGACGGGGACATCGCCTTCAAGATAGCTGAAGGACAACGCATCGCCGATATGGTCCCCAACGGGCGCTTCCAGGTAATCCAGAACGCTGGACACTACCTACGGGAGGATGCCGGGGAGGAGATTGCCCAACACATGGTGACGTTCCTGAAAGATGAGGCGAGGATTAGTTGAGATCCCGGCGCACTTCGGCGGATCTGACCTGGTAGCCAGCAGCGTAGGCTATGCAACGTATTCACCGGCAAGGATTCATGGTAGAGATTCAACGAGCTAGTGCCGTTAAAATGAAAGTGCCCTCGCCGGAGCTACAACTCCTCGAGGGCGTGTCGTCGCCCAGTGTGGACCGGACGTCGCAGAATATATTATCGCACAATCCATACCAACAATGACCTACTCTAATCAGCCTCAACTTCGTCGGGAGCAACTCAGCAGGGAAACGCCTGCTTCGCATGTCTCCCATCCACTACGCCACCCTACCGACGACGCGCCCCTAACCTGGCCGCTTCGCTGCTGTTATACTGCCAATCGATTTTACGTTTGAGATGAATGGATAAATGGCCGAAGAAGATAAGCACGAAGATAAATCCGACACCACCACCGAGGGCGAATCACCGGGCTATATCTCACTACAACAGGCCCGGACCTTGGCGATGCGCACGGCGGCGGAAGAGCCCGGCAACTATGGTCAAGGCCTCGCGAGCGCCGGCATGGTCTACGACGTGGCGGAGCAGAAAGAAGGGGAAGATTATTACGAGATTACGCTGTCCTTCCGTCCGGAGGGGAATTTTGCCGGAACGCCGGGGCGGGAGCAGTTCTCCATCGCTAAAGATGGAGGAATCGCTCGCCGCCAATTACTGGTGCTTCCCATCTTGAGGCGTAGCTTTCCCGCCGTTCCGGTCGCCATTGCCTTGGTGGCGATGGTTGCGGTGGCCGCAGTGGCCGCGATGGGTATCGGATTGACCACTGGGTTCGGCCGGGAAGACACAGCGGTCGCAAACTTTTCGGTATTAACAAACACGCCCTTTCTCATCGCGACGGAGCCGCCGTCGTCAGCCACTCCGATCCCTACTGCCAATCTTGACGCGACGCCGGTCTCCACGGAGATTCCAACGCCGCCGACATCCGAGTCCAACTCCACATCAGCCACAGGCACCGTCACGACACCGTCGGGATTGGAATACAAAGACTTGGTTATTGGAACCGGGTACCAAGCCCGATCGGGCGCAACCGCGGTGGTCCACTACACCGGATGGCTTCTGAACGGCACCAAGTTCGACAGTTCCGAGGGTCTGGACCCCTTGGAGTTTGTGATTGGCCAAGGGCGGGTGATTAAAGGCTGGGAAGAAGGCGTAGGATCCATGAAAGTAGGCGGCAAACGGGAACTGATTATCCCTCCGGCATTAGCGTATGGAGACCGGGGCGCCGGCCGTGTCATACCTCCGGGAGCGACTCTGAGATTCGAGGTCGAGTTGATCGCACTTCGCTAGGTTTTGATCCGTTAGTGAAACCAGGTTTGGTGGTTGTGGGATCTCCGGCACTGGCCCGATCCATATTAGTCGAACGTCTGCATCTCTAGCACCTGCTTTGCATATCTCCCGCCCTCAACGCTGTGCTTCCGTATTTGCCGCCAGTTGGATATCCCGCTCAAATACTAGATGGGCAGGATGATATAATCTCTACAGCAGCGCAACCGACGGAAAAGTTAGAGCCAGCGGCCTCTCCGGTTGTTGGCTATTTGCGCTCAATGGTCTCGTTCCACGTGGGGGTGTAGCTCAGCGGGAGAGCACCTGCTTTGCATCTATCCATGCCTCAACGGTGTGGCTCCGTAGCTACGAACCCAAGCAAAATGCGACCAGTTATCTGCTCTGGTGGAGCCGGGGAAACCCGGCTTTTTGATTAGTGCACCTCATTTAAAAACTACCAAAGAATGTCCCAGATCATAGTAATTGGGACCGGATGGGAGGGAATCTGGTGATGGAAGC
>CAXEOX010000001.1:0-81898 GCA_963997925.1 uncultured bacterium | reverse complement strand
TCCCGTCAGAGAGACCTGGGTGGCCAACTGCTCCGTGCCCTGGATGCCCGCTTGTCAGGAAATCGACCACCAGGAGCCCTTCGAAGTCGTGTGATATATCTGGTCTGGATCGACAGGAGGGAAGACGTGCTGGGCTTCTAGCCCTCTCAGTTGATGGCGCCGGCTTGATATAATTCCCCTATCCGATCAGCGATGAGGGAGATTTCCACCATGGCGAAAAGAAGTTTCTGGGCCTGGGGTATGGAGAAGGATGAGCCTACCCTGGAGCAACGGCGGGAAAAGGCTGCGGCTCTCTCCACCCAATACGGAATCGCGGTGGAAGCCACACCCGTTCCCCGCAGCGCCGACCTGGACCTGCGCAAGCCGCGCATAACGATACCCGACGCCCTGTCTGCCTACTGCTCCACCGACACCCACGAACGTGCGGTACACAGCTATGGCCGGAGCTTTACCGACCGGATAAAGGCCTTCGACCTCCAGTTCCCCAACCCGCCCGACGTGGTGGCATTTCCGCGCAACGAACACGAAGTGGAGCGGGTGATGCACTGGTGCTGGGGCGAAGGCTATGCGGTGATTCCCTTCGGCGGCGGCAGTTCCACGGTGGGTGGGATCGAGCCGCCCACGGACTTCGACGGGGTGGTGACCATCGATCTGGCAGCATTGGACCAGGTATTGGAGATTGACGAGATTTCCCGGTCCGCTTTGATTCAAGCCGGTGTTTACGGTCCGGCTATGGAGAACCAACTGCGGCCCCACGGTTTCACGCTACGCCACTTCCCCCAGAGCTTCGAGTATTCGACGTTGGGCGGATGGATAGCCACTCGCTCCGGTGGCCACTACGCCACCAACCATACCCACATCGACGACTTTGTAGAGTCGACCCGCATGGTCACGCCCGCAGGGGTATGGGAGTCTCGCCGGCTTCCCGGAAGCGGCGCAGGGCCCAGCCCGGACCGGCTTGTTCTGGGCAGTGAAGGTACATTGGGCATCATCACCGAAGCCTGGATGCGCATCCAGGTACGGCCCAAGTTCCGTGCCTCCGCCGGAGTGACCTTCCCATCGTTTGAAGCGGGAGCCGAGGGGGCCCGTCAGGTTGTTCAATCCAAACTGTGGCCCGCCAACTGCCGCCTGCTGGACCCCGGAGAAGCCGCAACTGCCGCCGGGTTGGACGGCGCTCAGGCCTTGCTGGTGATTGGATTCGAGTCGTCGGACGTTCCTCAGGGAGATTTCATGCGCCAGGCCGTCGCCATCGCTCGGGATGCCGGTGGCAAGGTAGCTGACGACAGCATCATAATCTCTGACGAACCGGGACGAGCTACCGGTAGAGAAGGTTCCGTGGGGGCATGGCGGGACTCGTTCATCAACGCGCCCTATCAACGCAACATAACCACCGGCCTAGGCTTGGTTGAAGACACTCTGGAAACCGCCGTTACCTGGGACCAGTGGCCCAAGCTGGACGCAGCGGTACGGGAAGCGATCCAGAACGCTATGAACCATTCCTGCCGCGGGGGGACGGTCACCTGCCGATTCACCCACGTCTACCCCGACGGCCCCGCTCCCTACTTCACCTTCTCGGGATTCGGCCAGCGTGGGGGAGAACTGGAAGCCCATCAGGAGATTAAAAGGGCTGCGTCCGAGGCGATAATGGCCACCGGTGGCACGATCACCCACCACCACGCAGTCGGCCGCCTGCACAAGCCTTGGTATCAAGGAGAAAGCCCAGATCTATTCTTGGAAGTGCTACGGGCGGCTAAAGGCCGAGTGGACGGACGGGGGGTCATGAATCCCGGAGTGTTATTCGACGGCTAGGGAGCCGCAGGGTACTTTCTATACGTTTTCGGCTCCGGCAGCGTCGCGCCCTTAGAACGTGTTGCACACGTATATGTTACCCGATCCGGGAAAGACCGGGTGGATGCCCCAGACGTCATTGGAAATGTCATTGTTCTGGATAGTGTTGCTACTCGACGTTCCGGTGATGCGAACTCCCATGCTACGGTTGGTAGAGATTAGGTTCTGAATCGTGTTACCGTTGCTGTTCTGCAATTCCAGGCCGATTCCGCCCGCTCCGGCTGACCCCGTCCAAGCCAAGTTCTCACCATCGATAGTCACACCGTCGACCCCGCCGAGGAATATGGCGTTGACGGCTAGCGTATAGTCGTTGCCCGAGATCTGAATCGAATCGTCGCCCCAAACAATGATTGCCCAGGTTGTCGTGTTGGGAAGGTCGTTGTTCAGGTAGCTGTTTCCCTGGCCCAACTGTGACGCATGAATGGCAAAGTTATTACCAGAGAAGTTGTTGTTCTGGATAGTGTTCCCACCCGAGGTGCCAGTGAGCCAAACGCCCGGGTTTCGGTTGGTAGCGGTCACGTTCTGGATTACGTTGTTAGTGCTGCTCTCCAACTGTACGCCGTAGCCTGCTGGCGTCACCCCGGTATACGAAACGTCTACGCTAGAGACGAGGTTTCCGCTTCCGCCGCTAATCTTGAGCCCGTTGCTCGCGGTCCCGGATAGATCCATATTCAGGATGGATACGCCCGAGTTACCTATGGACGACACCATGAGAGCGGCGCTGGGGGCTAGGACCTTGTAACCTTGGCCATCGAAGACAACGCTGTCCGCTGCGAAGGTGAACACCGTTCCGGTGGTTCCAGTGCAGTCCAGATCAGCGCTTAACGTTGCGTGAGTTGTAAGGGTGTCTCCGCAGGTAGCCAATTGGGCTACGTTCAGTGCCGCCCAATCGTTGATGCCAGCCAAAGTGGCAGTGATGGTGGCGGTACCGTCGGCTACACCAGTGGCCAGGTCTCCGGCGGCGATGGTGGCAACGGGCTCGTTGTTGCTGGACCAAGTAACGCTGCGCGTCAGGTCTTGAGGACTGCTGTCGCTGAAGTTGCCGGTGGCGGTGAACTGCTGGGTGAGCCCGGCGGCTATCGTGGCCGTGGCCGGAGCTATCGTCAACGACTCAAGGACGACCGGTTCAAAGAAGGTCACCTTGCGCACGCGGTGGTTGCTAAGATCGGCGATGAACAGGTTGCCTGAGTCGTCCACATCCACTCCCCAAGGATGGTTCAATTCCGCTGCGGTGGCAGCTCCGCCGTCACCGGAGAATCCCGCAGTACCGGTACCAGTGTCGTGACAGGACGGGAGAGCGCCGCCCCGGTTGGCGATGGTACAGGGGTCGCCTTAGCCGAATCTGCGGTGGGCGAACTTATCACGGGTGAAAGCGTTGGGTTCAGTGGCTCCGCGGGCAAAGCGGCTTGGGCCGCCCCCGGGACCTGTTTGGGCGTTCCACCCGGATCCCGGATCGTCAGGACGAACATTCTTAAACTGTCCACCTGAGCGGTCGCTGTAGACGCTCTAAAGTCCACTGGCGTATTTAATTGGGTCCAAGCGCCACCCGTGTAGTGCTGGATGACGATATTGTCTTCTTTCCCGGCTGCCAGAGCGGTATCGGCGTCTCTGAGTGCCACCTTAATGGTGATGGGCTTCAATAACGGAGTTTTTGTCGTCAGTTCAAAGGCTTTTGTCGGTGCTGGTGAACTCAGGAGGCAGAGCTGGTATCTCGGCGATGTAAAGGGCGGAATAAGCCAGTTGGGCAGGTGCGCCCACCGTGTTGGCGTTCAACTCTATGGAAACTTCTCCATCGGGAGAGATTAGGATAGCCGGAGTTTCAGGGGTTATTGAGATTGAAGTACTCAGCTGCTGAGAGACATTGGTGGCGTCCGGTCTTCCGGCGGCGAACAACCCGCCGAATATGACTCCCGTAACCGCCACAACAGCAATGGTGACGGCGACCGTGATGAAGCCGCGGGTTAATCTGGGTTGATTGATTATCTGGCGGGACTCGATCGATCCGGTTTTGCCGATATTGATCTGTTCGATACCGGCGGTGCGAAAGCTGTCTACCGAGCGGAATGACTGCCGGACTTCGAAGCCGTGCTCGGTTTCATGAGCACTGAGGGCATCCCAAGTGAGTTCTTGTTCGGAGATGGTCCCGTAGAATTCGCGATGGTCCTGGGCGTACTGGAGGGCTAAAGCCCGGGCTTGGTCCAGACAGATATATCCCGTAGCCGCACTGTTCGAATCGCCATTTTCCTCTTGTCTTTCGGCCATATTTATCCGACATCATTGCCCGATTCCTGGCCAGAGGAACGGCTATTTCGCACGATAATATTAAGCAATAATCCGAGCGAAAGTTAAGCTATTTCGCATTGGGGAAGTTGAGTGCTTGTTTGAGCCCATCCAAATGTTCCATGTGGTCGAACACCGGATTTAGCATCAGCATCTGGGCGCCGCCGTCCACAATCTCCGCCAAAGCTTCGGCGCAGTGGGACGCGCTTCCCCAGACCGAAACTTGTGAACCCATGTCGGTGTTGCCGTAGTGCCTGCCGAACCACTCCCGCAGTCTCCCTTCGGCTCGGGCTTCGTTGTCGTCTATCGCCAGGTATATCCTTTTGGAGATGGCGAACGTGGCTGGGTCCCGTCCGGTTGATTCCATAGTTTCTTGAAGCGTGGCGACGTGCTGCTTGAATTGCTCAGTACTGGAGGAACCGGCGCCCATCCAGCCATTCCCGTGCCGGACGGCGCGGATCAGGGCGTTGGGATGGCGGCCGCCGAACCAAACCGGCGGATGAGGCTTCTGCACCGGCTTGGGCTCCATCTCCACGTCTTCCAAATTCCAGAAGTGGCCGTGGTGGTTGGCCTTGGGTTCCTGCCACAACGCCTTCATCACCTGAAGGCCTTCCACGAAGTAGCGCACCCGGCGCTCAGTTGCCCCTCCCATCAAGTTATCGTTCTGGGGACGGCCTCCCAGCCCCAAACCGATGGTTAACCGTCCCTGGCTCATCTGATCTATCGTGCTGAACTGCTTGGCCAGATGCGCCGGGTTGTGATTGGGCGCAACCACAACCGAGGTGCCCAGACGAACATTTTTAGTGAGCGCGGCTACATATGAAAGTAGACTAAGGCCCTCCAGCGTCGGGCTTTCGCCGATGAACCGCTCCTGTACCCAGATACCGTGGTACCCCATTGCCTCCGCCGTTTCAACGTGCCTTCGCACCAGGTCCATGTCCACCGGGCCGTCGTGGAACACCTGAGGAATAGCTATATCACAGGGCACCCCTATCTGTCCGGGCATAATTAGCCACCTCTTTTCATGCTGCGCTGGTCCAAGGTTTTCGAGAGTCGCGGGAAATTCACCACAGAGAGCACAGAGGCCACGGAGCTAATCGATTTATTGACTTGGTCTCTTTGAGGTCTCTGCGACCTCTGTGGTTACTTAGTCGTTACTTGCTCGTTACGACGAGAGGCAGACCGCCTCTGCAGCTACTTCACAGCCAGCATATCGCAGGCCAATCCGAGCATAATCTTGGTCCCGCTGACCAAGCTCTTGATGCCCACCGACTCGTTGGTGCCGTGGGTGAAGGTAAGCATGGGGTCGTCGTCGGGATGGGAGCCGGTGAATCCGTAGGTTACGATTCCCAAAGGCCGGGTGAAGCGGGAGTCGGTGAACCCATTGCTGATGGCCGGTACCCATTGGATGTCGTCCCGGCCCAATGCTTGGGCCGTCACCGACTGGATGCTTTGGGACAGTGGGGTTCCAAAGGTTGAAGAGTTGGGCTGGGCCATGTAGTCAATCTCGAAATCGATGCCGGGGATCCCCTCCAGTACAGCTTCAACCTGCTCCCTCACGTACTGCTCGTCCTGATGAGGCAGGGTTCTCACGTCGCAGGTGAGTTGTATGGACTCGGGCACGCTGTTGGATTTGATGCCGCCCCGAATCATGGTGGGGGTCAAAGTCATGCGCGACAGAGCCTTCAGCAGGGAAGCGAAACGCGGGTTGTCGGGTTCAACCTCGGCGATGATTTCTTCGATGTTTGCCGGGGAAGGCTTGTGCTCGATGGCGAAGGTGGAAAGGTGGTCGAAGAGACCGGTGGAGGTGTCCAACTCCGGTTCGAACTGCTCGATGCTGCTGAGCGCCCGGCTCAAGCGGTACATGGCGTTGGTGCCCTGCCAGGGTACCGACGCGTGAGAACTGACGCCTTTGACGTCGATCTCTATCTGGAGTCGTCCCTTCTCGCCGACGCCTAGAACGTAGGTAAGGGCTCCGGCCGCTTTGATAGGCGCTCCACCGCCCTCGTTGACTGCGAAGGGAGCTGCCAGCTTTTCCGGATGGTTCTCCGCAAGCCAACCGAAACCGTAACGTCCTCCGTGCTCTTCATCGGCTCCCGATGCCAGAATCAAGCTGTCTTCCAATGCGATGCCGTTCCGTTTCAACAGTCGCATGGCCATCATCTGGGCGGTGAGCAATCCCTTGCAGTCGGACGCCCCCCTGCCGAAGATTCGGTTGTCGGAGATGGTGGCGCTGAAGGGAGGGAACCGCCACTTGGTTTCGTCTTCCACCGGCACAACATCGGTGTGGGACATGAACATCAGGCCCGCACTGCCGGACCGGCCTTCTATCCGGGATATCAGGTTTCCCCTGTCCGGGTCCCGGCTAAGAATCTCGGACTCTATGCCGTCCTCGGCCAGCCATTCCCGTGCGTAATCGCACACTGCGGTTTCGTTCCCAGTGGGCATTGCTCCGGTATTTACTGAGGGAATCCGGACTAGGGCTTGCTCCAGAGCCACGATGTCGTCCAGCGCGGCATCAACCTGGGCGAATAGATCCTTCAAGTCGGGCATGGTCAAGCTCCTTAATCGGGATTCCCACCGACTACACTTTGGCTATTGGTAGGCATTGGGGAGTGTAAACAGGCTCTTGTTGCCTGTCAACGACTGGGAGAAGAAGTGATTTAAAGGAGACTCACATGGTATTCGGGATTGCTAGAGCCGATATCGCCCGTTTCTACGTCTAAAGGCCGAGGTACTGTAGACATCATGTTGATGTAATCGATCGCGGAGAAGCTTTTAAAGGGTCTAAATCTTGCCTTAGTTCAATAAGTCCGCCGACCATTTATGGGAGGGCGCATGGAGCCGGAGGGTAACGTTGAATCCTTAAGCTTGCTCCGGGTTTTCCGATGGGACGGATTGGGGCATTGGATGTCGGGCCAGGGCGAGATTCGCCGTGCGGGAGTCTGGGTGGCCCCACTGCGTTACTTGCCGTACGGCCCACTCCGGCCGGCCCTTGGCGTTGGGCCGGAAACCCCATTCGTAAGCCAGCTTCTTATCTCTGATCAACTCGTCCTGAACGAAATCGAACTCATCCGGGGATAGGTCTCCTCCCCATCCTGGTACAAGCAGCCGGGGGTCGCCCGTGGGTCTTGGGAAAAGTCTCGGTTGACTCGCCTGTATCGGTATGGGTTGGGTTAAAACCATGATTCCTGATTTACTCTCCCCAGAATTCCTTCGTTTGTTTGTACCACATCGGACCGGTTGGGGCCAAGGCTAGACCACACCCAAAGCGTTGATTAGCTTGATTTTAGCACTGGCCAGTGATGGTCCTTCATATAATCAGGCGGCACGATCTTTCCGACAAAGATATCCAGGTTTTCGTTCGGAAACAAGGATCGGTGACGGTTAGTTATCTGAAGTCTGAGCGGCGACTGCAGTCACGGACTCTCGTTTTGGCGGCGAAGTAGCCTTTAAGAACATTCCGGCTCCCGATACGGACAGGGGGCCAATACTCACGAGTAATAAAGAGAGTCTTAGATCCCCGGTCGCCTCTTGCAGCAAGCCCGTCAACAGCGGTCCCAGAGTAGTGCCGATGGAACTCATCATCATTATGAACGCTATACCCATCGCCAACTCTCTGGGCCTGATGCCCGGCAGGTGGAACGGAACCGAATATAGGATGGGCCAGAAACCCCAAGCGATCCCGTTTAGAAATGTGAGAACAATCAGAATCGGTATGCTGCCTGTTAACGTCATGGCGGTGAATGATGCCGCCATCAGCGCACCCAAGCCCACCAGGATGGGATTGCCCTTATTAGTCACAGTGACTGCCCACCCGAAGCCCAGTCCGGAGATGCCGCCCACGAAGATCCCCAGAGCCAAGATGCTGCCGGACCAGCGCAATGAAACATAGTGGTCGTTCAGCATCATGGTGGGAAAGAAGCTCAAGAACGCCGACCACGCCGTGGTGGCTCCCACGAACCCCAACCCGCTGATCCACAAATCCCGGTGGCGCAACGTACCCTTGAGGACGCTAGTGTCCTGTGATTCCACCAGGCGTCGGAAGTCGGTGGTTACCCGCTCCCGGCCGAAAGCCACCCACAGGATGCTCAACACAGCGAACAGACCACCGAAGAGGTTCAGGGTAGTCCGCCAATCGTCCCCCAGCGCGCTCAAGATAAACGGAGCCGCCGCCAATCCACCCCCCACTACCAGGCCGAACATGGCGTTGGAGATACTGTTGACTAGAAGAACTTCCCGCTGGGGGAACCATTGCTGCATCAGGAAGGCACGGGCCGGTTGCCTGGCGATGATGGTGATTCCAAAAGCCACCCGGCCGAAAAGCAGGATCGCGAACACCGGCGCCCAGCCCTGCATAAAAAGAAAGCCTGTACCCAATAGCAGGGTGACGGTGGTCAGTATCTTGGGGCCGTATCTGGAGGTCCACCAGCTTAGCGGGATGGCCAAAGTCAGATTGCCCCAGAATGCCGCCGAGCCCAGCAACCCCTGTTGGGTGGGAGACAGGTCCATATCTTCGCTGATGGCTGGCAACAGGATTCCCAGGGTCGACATAATCATGAACCCTGAGACGCTGGCGGTCAGCCAGACGCCCATGACAACCCATCGATAGTCCGATATCTGGTCCTGTGAGTCAGTCATTCCCACCCATTAAGTACTTTCGATTCCGGGGCAACCTCGCCTTGGCTGCGCTCCCATCTATTTCGCAAGACAGGTCGGGGCTGTTCCTGCGCATCGGTATTGTAAAGCCTGAGGCAGTGTAGTCGTGCCTGCTCTGGGCGTCAATCATCGCCGTGTGCTGTGTTGCCCATTCAGTCTATATTCCGGCGCCGCCCGGATTCCTAAAGATAATGTAATATACGACCTGGATTCCTTGTGCCGGATTTATCACTAGCTTAGATCAAACCGGCTGAAGTCCCGTTCTAAACTGAAAATGCCGGAGCTAGGAGAGAATGATGAAATACAGAAGTTTGGGCCGCACGGGGCTGGAAGTATCCGAGATTGGGTTCGGTTGTGGCAACGTAGGCGGCCTCATGATACGGGGAGAGCACGGCGACCAAGTGAAGGCCGTGGCCAGGGCCATGGAGCTTGGTATCAACTACTTCGACACCGCTTCCCAATATGGGGACGGTGTGTCTGAGACTAACCTGGGATTGGTTTTGAACGAGTTGAAGGCTGACGTCTATGTGGGCACGAAATATCGCCTGACATCTCAGGACGACGCCGACATAAAGGGAGGCGTCATCGCCTCGGTTGACGCCAGTCTCTCCCGAATGGGACGGGATCACGTGAACTTGATACAGCTTCATAATCGGCTCGCTCCTCGAAGGGACCTGTCTACCGGTACGCTGAGTGTCGAGGATGTGCTGGGCGATGTGGTGGAGGCTACCGAGACTCTGAAGTCCCAAGGGAAGATCGATTTTTGGGGACTGACTGGAGTGGGCGAGCCCGAATCCCTGAATCGGGTTGTTGACTCTGGGGCGCTGTATTCCATACAGACCGTATACAACCTAATCAATGCCTCAGCGGGGGCGGATGTCGTACCTGACTTCGACATGCCGGACTACAAAAAAATGATTGATGGGGCCAACGCCACCGGCATGGGTGTCATAGTGATAAGGGTGTTGGCGGCCGGAGCCCTCACCGGGGTGGCCGAACGTGACCCGGTGGCCGTGCCTACTGTAGCGCCCATCGGCTCTGGCCGGGACTACCAGCAGGACTTCGATAGGTCGTCGGGTTTCCGCTTCCTGGTCGACGATGGCTTCGCCGACGATCTTGTTGAGGCGTCGGTGCGCTTCGCCCTGAGCAATCCCAACGTCTCCACCGTCCTGGTGGGCTACTCCAACATGGACCACCTGGAACAATCCATCCAGTTCGCCGACAAAGGACCCCTACCCTCTGAAGCTCTGGACCGTCTGCCTGCGGTATGGTCCCAGTTCGTTGGTTAAGACGAGATAGCCACGGAGACACGGAGGGCCAATAAATAAATCTCCGTATCTCTGTGTCTCTGTGGCAAAAAGTAGGATCAGCTATGACAAGCTCATCATTGGTCACGATCCCGGCGCGGGGCGGTAAAGCGGCGTTCCTTGAGGCGGGTCAGCGGATCCGGGTGATTAACACCCACGGGCAGCAGGTTGTCGATACCTGGGCTTTCAACCGCGCCGACCTAAAAGAGTTCATGTCCATGGAGCACTCCAGAACGTTTCTCAGCAGGATAATGGCGCGGGTGGGAGACAGCATGGCCACCAATCGCCGCCGCCCCATCCTGACTCTGGTCGAAGACACTACGGTAGAAGGGGATACGGCGGGGATCCACGACACCCTATTGGCCGCTTGTGACCGGTACCGGTACGAGCTTCTTGGGTGCGAGGGCTATCACGATAATTGCACCGACAACTTGGCGGCCGCTCTGGCTGAGTTGGGACTGACTCCTCCGGAGACGCCCAGTCCCTGGAACTTGTTCATGAACATACCGGTGGCGGCTGACGGCAGCGTGGCATTCGTAGCCCCGGTGTCCAAACCGGGAGATTACGTTACGCTACGGGCAGAGATGGACTGCGTCGTTGCATTCTCCGCCTGTCCCCAGGACGTCGTCCCCATCAACGGCGTCAACTGCACCCCCACCGAGGCCCACTTCCAGGTTCTTTAGGCTGAGTCGGCGTGGCGGGTTTGTTATAGATTATCTGGGCTTGGAAACGTCTGATAGCTTCACCCCTTCGCCAGTGAGCCTGTCGAAGGGTCCTTCCGCGGAACAGCGGTCCGACAGGCTTACAACGAACGGTGTTAGCCTTTCTGGGTTTTGACGTCCCGTGGTTTGAAGTACTGGGTTTTGAAACGAACTATCGCGGGTTCCTGAGGCCTCGCTCGAAGGGCGACGGCATCATCCCCACCGGAACTTCGATCAGGGTTGGGGCTTCTATTCCCAAGGCCTCTTTTAGCGATGCTTCAAGTTCGTCCGGCCCGTGGGCTCTGACTCCCCTGGCTCCATAAGCTTCGGCCAGCTTCACAAAGTCAGGGTTGTGCAGTTCGGCGCCGATGGCCCGGCCATCGAACCGGTTCACTTGGTCTCTTAGGACGTTGCCGTAGGCATTGTCGTTGAACACCACGACCACTGCGTTGATTCCGTGCTGAACGGCGGTAGCCAACTCCTGTGAGTTGAACAGGAACCCACCGTCTCCAGACAACGCGACGACGGCCTTGTCCGGCTGGGCCACCTTGGCGCCCAGAGCCGTGGGATAAGCGTAGCCCAAGTTGCCGAAGTAGGACGAAGTAAGGAAGGACTGGGGCTGATACACGGGGAAGTAGGTCCGGCTGTAGTACCCCAGTTGGGTCATGCCGGAGATGAGTATGCCGTCGTCGGGCATGGCGGAGCGGACTGCGGCGATGAGAGAGTCTTGAGGCTCCACCCTGATAGAGGATTCCGCTCTCAATTCCTTCAGCTTGTTGATTGCTTCTTTATCCTCAGGCCGGGCTGGCGCAGCGGCCGATAGGGCTTTGTGCAACTCTTCCAGGGAACTACGGGCGTCGCCGTGAATCCCCATGGTGTTTTCATAGTTACGGCCCAATTCCTCCGGGTCGATATCGATCTGAATCACCCGCTGACCACCGAGGAAATGGGGAGTCGCCAACCTGGTCCCCACGGCGAGAATCACGTCGTGGCCGAACTGAGCTTCGCCCAACGGGTCGTTCCGCAACATTAGGCCGCCCAGGGACAGGTGGTGGTGGTCGGAGATTGCGCCCCGACCTTCCGCAGTAGTCACAACCGGAGCTTGTAGATGCTCGGCTACCCGCACCAGTGCTTCGGAAGCGACGGATGAAATAACTCCGCCACCGGCCCATATAAGGGGCGAGGTAGCTTGGCTCAGGGTTTGAGCCGCTTGTTGGATCTGCTCAGCGGTGCCCACGGGCCGGGGATATTCCTCAGGCTCTCTCAATTCCACTTGCGCTATCTCGGCCAGAGTCTCCGGAGGTATCTCAATCTCCACCGGCCTGGGCCGCCCGGTTTTAAGATGGAAGAAGGCTTCATGCACGGCGTCTGGGACTTCCGCCGGATCTAGGATGCGCTTGGCCCACTTGGTGATGGGTGCGATACAGTCGATCTGGTCGTCGACCTCGTGAAGCATACCCCGGTTCACACCGATCATGTCCCGCTCTATCTGACCTGAAAGGACAAGGATCGGCGACGACGCCGAGTAGGCGGTGCCGATGGCGGCCGCAGCGTTGAGCAGTCCGGGTCCGGGAACCATCAATGCAGTGCCTATGCCGCCCCCAGCCCGGGAAAACCCGTCGGCCATGTAGGCGGTGGCTTGCTCGTGGCGCGTGGTTATGAATCTGATACCGGGTTCATCGTAGAGAGCGTCCATCGCGTGATAAAGCTGGACTCCGGGCAATCCGAATATCACCCGGATACCCTCCCGGTACAGAGATTTCATCAACGCTTGACCACCAGTCATTTCGGCCATCAACAACCCCTTTCATTCGATATACGTGATTAGGCGAGAACGTAAGCCCGGCTTATTCTAACACCGGGCCGGAGATTACTCATCGGGCCGATGGCCTACCGGCGTCCCACCAGTGATCCTTCCTCCAATATTTCTTGCTGTCGGCATTTTGATGTGACGGGACCCCAGAAGGCAAATCACCTTGGAGATTCGGTGTTTTGAGGGTACATAATCTTTGACTTGGCAGCGGCAAACATGTAGCATAATTTTGCCGGCTTGTGCATGGAAATTGAAGGGTGCCGAGGCGGCTGAATACGTGTGGAATGAGCAGGGGGATTCCCATTGGATAAGAAAGTATGAGTTCGGAGCGCCAGCAGCAGAGTCCTCTGGCCGCTCCGGCAGTCAACCCGGATTTCCTGAAAGAGTTAGACCAGTTGGTAGGATTGGCCTCAAGCGGCCAGAAGACAGATAGCCAGTATTTCAACCCGCCCAATGATTGGTTGTTCGGCCATATGTCCGTTCTACAGGACTTGCCTGAAGCGGAAAGGGCTAAGATATTAGCTGAAGCCAGTCAGTTGGATAAGGAAGCCGAAGAAGCAAACGCCGCTGGCAGAGCAGCTACCAGAGCTTGGCCGGAAGTGGTTGTTCGGTTGGACAGTGGCGGACTGGCTTTTTTCAGCCAGCTGGGCGTGGTTAGGCGTCCCGATCTTACCCAGTATTTCATCGACGGCTTTCCCAAGAACCGCGACGCCTTGGCTTTTAATGAAGACTCTCAGAGTCTTTTCGCCGAGGTGTTCACCTACATAAATAGATACATGGCCGAGCAATTTTCGGCAGGGAAAACCATTGTCCAGTCCGATCGTCAGATCTGTGACGCTCCAGGGCGTTCGTTCCATGCCCGACAATTGCTGTTTGGCACTCGTTACGTGCAGATTCCTCTCATGTGGCGGCAGCTCACCTTTGAGCTCCCCCAGGCGGAACATACCGGCAAGCCGCACATATTAGAAGTCTCCATCCCCCACTGGTTGGAAGACTTGGGTCTGCCCGACGACCTGAAAGCCCGCATCAATGAATCTGGACTGACCAAGCTGGTCTTCAAAGCTCCCACCAAGGGTCTTTCACTCCATCTGGGATTCGACTATGTGGGCGAGCACAAGATGGGCCCACTGTCCATCGCCATGTTCTTGGTCAAGCAGAAGCAGGGTCTGGCCATACAGGCCGCTCTCAGCATGGCCCGGGTTAAGACCTTGACCAACGCAGTAAAGAACACTGCGGTTATCACAGTGGGGCCGTCTTTGCACGGCAAGAGCACCCTGACCATCATGATTGAGTTGGCGAAAAGTGAATTGGCCCAAAAGCTGGGACTGTCGGAAGACCCTGAAGAAGGTGTCTATCCGATGAATGACGACATCGTCCTGCTCCAGCCCCTTGCCCAACTGGTAGACGTTGACCGCCAAGGGAAGAAAGTCCGAATCACTCATGGCATCGACGGGACGGAAAACAATTTTTATGCCATGCCTTTCGGTCTGAACCAGGAAGAAGACCCGATAACCTTTGAGGCCGTCCGTGGCACCAAGGAAGTTCCCAATGACCAGGAGACCTTGGAAAACGTGCCCGTCAACGTCCAAGAAGCCACTCCCAACTACCTGCTGAATCCCGTCCGCAACATGAGGGTGACCCTGTCGCGGCCCCGGCTTATCGCCCGAAAGAATGCCCAGCATCTGATTGAAACCATCACTGAGGGTGGCCTGAGTGACTCGGTCCACGTCCCCATGGAGAACACGGACCGGATATTTTGGCAGGCGGTGATGCGTCAGAACACCGTGATTCCGCCGCTGCGGCGATTGAACATGGAGCAATACATCCGCGTTCTGATGTACGGAGAAGCCGTTCAGATGGGCGCGGCGGTGGGGGCCATCGGCCGCCCCTATGTGGAGTATTTCTCTGACCCCTTCATCATCGGCCTGGAGGACGACAACGCCAGTCTGTTGCACAACATTCTCCGGGAGATAGAAAAGGGGGGAATGGGTCAAGAGTATTACGTATTCAATACCGGTGGCGTGGGCGCCGACTCCAACGACGAGGCCAGCGGCGCGAAGTACCGGAAGATTCCCAGAGAACTGACCCTACTGTTACAAGAGGCCTTGCTGCGGGAAGCCGTGATATTCGAGCATGACGAAACATTGGGTTCTGACATCGCGGTTGCGGTTGTGAATGCCCAAGGCGAAACTGTCTTGGACCTTCGTGAAGGATGGATCCCCAAAGAGATATACGGTGAGGACGACTACGCCGCCCGTATGCGGGAGTTGAGCCGAAGGCGGTACTACAGCCGCGACTCCCAGGATAAAGCCGGGATACTAAGGTACACCAAGGTGCAAGACGCGATAATCGATATGGCGGATATCCCGTCTCCGATCGAGGAGCGCGAACTGGCCTGGCTGTTGTCTTTCTACTGGCACGTCGATCAAGCCTACAATACCTTGCCGGAGTTGGTTGCCCGTTTGGGAGAAGGACGGCGTCCTAGCGCCGGCCGCATGGCAGCCATCCAGAGCATGTATGAGGCCGGGTTGTCTCAAGGACTGGAGCTGTCTGAGAGCGGTCAAGCCGCACTCGAACAAGTTGGCATCATCGAGTAAACTTTTGGCTGGCCATCTAACGGTTGAGTAACCTGCCCGCCGGCTCTATCCTCCACTTCATCGCAGGTCATTCCGCCTGCCGCCCTGGGAGGCTGGCCATTGAACGAACCGGAAAGTGAAGACGCACCTTTCTCTAAGGTTGAGCGGTTGGGCGGGGCTATCGCCCATGGCAGCACCTTGCTCATCGGCATTCCGTTAACCGTTTTCCTCCACGAATTCCCCCTATTCCTCGCTCCCTGCCCGTTGGCCGCATACATGATTTCCCGGTCGTTCCGGCGCCGGAGAATGGCCTGGGGATCATTCCAGGCCATGCAGGCTACCGTGGTCCAGGGATTCATCCTGCTGATGGCTGTCGGGATGATTTATACCTCCGTAGCGCCCCGTCTTCCATTAGTGTTTGGTCTCGCTGGCTTCCTCGCTTTCCTCTACACCCTCTGGGGTGCGCTGGACACGTTGCTGGGCTATGATTTCCGCTACTTCTATGTCGGCGATCTCCTGAACAAAGTTTCCGATGCCAATCTCAAGCGACCGGAGCGTCGTAGAGGATGGTTCGGATTTGGTGGTTCAAGTCGTAATGGGAAGGATCGGTGAACCTGCTTGAGGGATGGCCCATATAGTTCACTGATACTGCTTTGACTACGAATCACCATTAAACGACTTGAGTTGTTGTTAGCGCACTATTTATTGAATCGCTATAGGTTATAGAGTTCTGTCTATTAATTGATATATATGACTATTATTCGTTGTATTATGCTATAGTATGATCAATATTCGGCATATAGATTTCGAATTCCTATTATTCTTGCTTGACAGCATCTTTCCATGTGATGTATTCCCAGTCGGCCCTATCCCCAAAGTGAGAATAGGGTTATGTATCTAGTATTATTGTCGATGTGGAGGCGAGTAACCTGATATGGGATCTTCGATGAAACTCCATCCTGGGCGTTGGGCTATCGGCCTGATTGCTCTGTTGACCGTGGCGCTGGTCGCCTGCGGTGGATCAGAGCAACCGACTTCAGCCCCGGCCCCTACCACACCGGTAGAGGTCCAGGTGCCGCCTACAGTCAGCTTCATAGCTACAACCGTTATTTTAATATCGCATTTTGAACCGGCACAGGTCTAGAGTATGGCATTGGCCAAAAGACCGTGCGGGGGCGCTGAAGGGTTTATATGATAGACGGTGGGATCTACTTCTGGATGCTTCCGATTTTTCGGACAATCATAGGCTTTTGCATAGGGGGTTTCTGGCCATTATGGGTGGCTGGATGGCAAGAAACTTTAATCAGTTGGTTGGATACGCGTGGGATGGGAATGTGCATCTAAACATCTATCTGGTTGGCATCGGATTGGGTGCGGGTTTGGGCGCGTACGTGGCATGGATGAATCTAACCAGCCGCTGGTATCTACTTGGTGCTTCCGTTCTTCTGGCAGTATTGGGAGGGATAGTGGGTACGTACCTCGGAGCGGAATACGGGCAAAACATCGAAGCCACCTACATGGGGCAGCGGGCCACTATAGTAAACAACAGCCACTGGGGGGCAGCTATCGGAGGAATCGCCGTTGCCACTTGCCTCGGAGTGTTCAACGAGATACGAACCAAGGGCAGGTAGATCTTTCTAAGCTGACGTCACGGTATTTTCAGAACGATTCCCTTAGCGAATCTAAAGCTACCCCGCCGCTTTTCTTCACGTAACTGCGCATCTTCAGCGAAGGCGCTCATCTTTCAGTCTTGTCCTCTGGGACGTTCAGCCCAACGGCGGGAGCGAACACCTGCATGCTGGCACCGGTCGGGAGTTTTGTCGCCGCGTCGGGAGCGATGGCTGCTACTCCATGTCCCCAAGGTTTGTTCAGCCAGCAGTAAGGGTCAACCTCCTGCGCGCCGTGCCCCGACTGTAATACTATCGGGAATTCGGTCTGGTGGGACACCTAACCAGCTTGAGAATCCCGGTGTTCTTGGAATTGCCGAGTGTGGGCCTAAGGCGGCGGGACCATCATAAACTGTACGTCACCTGGCAGGTCAATAAGGGATGTCCGGCGCATAGGATGGGCGTGAGCAGTGGGCCCTGTTCGTCGGGTGATTGAAACTGGACACCGGAGGGGACCCAACCCGAGCGAGCTCCGGTGTTGATTGGGATACAATGCGCTTGGTCTTAAACCAGGAGGCGCAAACGTGAAGTATGACGTAATCATCGTCGGAGCCGGGTCCGCCGGGGCGATCCTGGCCAGCCGGCTCTCGGAAGACTCTCAACGGTCCGTCCTTCTCTTGGAAGCCGGACCGGACTATCCTGACTTTGAGCATCTTCCCGACGAAGTAAAGTTCGGCTTCGACACCGGCACCGGCGTCCCTCCGATGCGGACTCCGGGCGGCCATCCCGTGGCCCTGGCATCCAGCGCCCACAACTGGCAACTAGTGGGCCGGGCCACCGAACTTGCCCCCAACATGGCCGTACCCAGGGGAAAGGTCACCGGCGGTTCCAGCGCCATCAATTCCTCGGCTTTCTACCGGGGCATCCCCGACGATTTCCAAGCCTGGGCTGGCATGGGCAATGATGAGTGGGGTTTCGACAAGGTGCTGTCCTACTTCCGCCGGTTGGAAACCGACGTTGACCGCCAGGATGAACACCACGGCAACGACGGCCCCATCTTCGTGCACCATTCAAACCGTGAGCAGTGGCACTCCGCCCAAACAGCATTCTACGACGCCATAGTGGACGCTGGGTTCCCGGAGACCCAGGACCATAACGAGCCGGGCTCCGAGGGCGTTGGCCCTTCTATAAGCAACAACCACAACCGGGTCCGCTTCAGCACGTCACTGGGATACCTGAGCCAGGGACGTCACCGTCTGAACCTGACAATCCGCGCTAATTGCGCCGCCCGCCGCCTTGTTTTGGAAGGCCGACGAGTCACTGGTGTCGAGGTGGAAAGTGGCGGCGATGTTTTCGTCGTGGAAGCGGACCAAGTCATTCTCAGCGCCGGGGCCGTTTTCTCACCCCAAATTCTTATGCTTTCGGGAATCGGCCCGGCGGAGCACCTTAGCAGCCTGGATATCCCGGTGGTCTTAGACCTGCCGGGCGTGGGTCAGAACCTGCGTGACCATCCCAAGCTGTACGTCACCTGGAGTGTTAAGGAAGGGTGTCCAGTAGAAGAGAGAGCGGCCCGAGGTGGAGTGGCCTTTCGCTTTACTGGGACTGGCTCCCACCTGAGGAACGACTTGGGCATCAGCTTTGGGGCTTTCGTTACGCCACGGCTCCATCCGTCTGAATACACGACTTACCAGGGAGATGGTAGCGACCTATCCGATCGGCGGGTCGAGATGATGGTGGGGCTGCTGCTGCCGGTAAGTTCGGGCCAACTCACTCTTACTTCCACAGACCCGACCGTTCAGCCACACCTGGACTACAATTACCTATCCGAGTCATTTGATCGAGAAAGGATGCGTGAAGCGGTCAGACTGTGTCTCAAGTTGGCCGAAAATCCTCGACTCGCTGACGTTATAGGCGAAAGGATGGAGCCAACGGACACTGACCTAGCGTCGGATGACGCCCTGGACCGGTGGATGATGCGGGAAGCCCACACCTACTCCCATATCTCCTGCACCTGCAAGATGGGACCGGTCAGTGACCCGATGGCAGTCACCGATCAATACGGGAAGGTCCACGGCTTGGAAGGCCTGCGCATCGTCGACGCATCCATCATGCCCGACCTGGTGCGGGCACCCATCAACCCCACGGTCTTGATGATTGGGGAGCGAATAGCCGACGTGATTAGCTGACTTTGGGACAGATTGCCCCTGGGATTCTCTTTTCGGTGGTAAGCCTGTTATTATGGGGCGACTCCACCGAATGCGGTGATGACAGGAGAGAGTAATGTCAGTATTGGGGAACGACAACGTCAGGCTAAAGAACATCAACCACATAACCTACAACGTAAGGAACAAAGACGCTGCGTTGAAATGGTACCAGGAGATATTGGGGCTGAAACAGATCCCGAAGATGGTCAACGGCGACCATCTCTACTGGCTCCAACTACCCAGCGGAGCCATGGTCCACATCATCGAAAACGTCCTCGCCCCATCGGCGCCGTCCCACCACACAGCCTTCGAGGTCGATGATCTTGATGCAGCCCGCGACGCAGTCATGGGAGCGGGTATCGAAGTCACCGAGATCCAAACTCGGAACGACGGCCAGAGGGCCTGCTACCTAGACGATCCCGACGGCAACCGCATCGAGCTATGCACCGTCTCCGGGTTCGGCGTATTGGTCTAACCCTCAGCGCAACCAGATTCCTCCAACCCCCCTTTGTTAAAGGGGGGCAGGGGGATTTCCCGTATCGCCTTAAAACCAAGGCCCTCAACTCTAGACTCGCCTACGCCGCAGCAAGCCTCTTCACAACATCCTCATCAAACTCCACTCCCAATCCCGGGCCGTCGGGCACCTTCAAATACCCGTCTATCACTTGTAGAGGCTCTTTTAAGATGGGCCATTCGTCACGGATGCTCAGAGGTTCGATATTGTACTCCTGGGCGTAGGGTATGTTGGCGTAGACGGCGCAGACGTGTAGATGAGCGACAGTGCTGATGGTGGGTTGGGTGTTGTGTACTGTGATGGGTTTACCGAAGGCCGACGCTAGAGCGGCAATCTTCTGGAACTCTGTGAATCCAGGCACCTTAACGATGTCTGGCTGCAAGATGTCCACGTGCCCCTGGAGAATCAGGTCCCTGTATTGCTGGTGAGTGTAAATCATTTCTCCCGAGGCGATGGGTATGTCCAGCGTGTCGGCGACCGTGGCCAGTCCTGGCAGGTCGAAGTGGGGCCGGGGCTCTTCAAAGTGGAATACTCCCAGGTTTTCCAATGCCCTCCCAATCTCCAGTGCATGATGGGTCGTGAATGCTCCGTTCACGTCTACCAATATATCGATGTTGTCTCCAACGGCGGCCCTGACCGCCCGCACCGTTTCGATAGTCTGGTCGGCGGGGTCGTCCATCTCCCCTGGGACCGCGCTGTGCAGTTTGTACCCCGTAAACCCCTGCTCAACGAAAGACGCAGCGCGCCGGGCCTCTTCGCTAGGGGACAAGTCCCGGCGTAGGGAACTGGCATACATCCTGATTTTGTCTTTGAGCTTGCCCCCCAACAGCTTGTGTATGGGCATTCCCAAGGCTTTACCCTTGATGTCCCAGAGGGCGATGTCCAAGCCAGCGATGGCACAGTAGACCGCACCGCCCATGTCGGATGCTGAACCGGCACGGTACATGTCCCGCCAACGGAGCTCATTGTCCAATGGGTCCTTACCAACCAGCGCCGGGGTCAGTATGTGCTCGACCAATGTCTTAATCACCTGAGGCTGGCGGCGGAAGCATTCACCGATTCCCGTGATTCCCTCGTCGGTATATACCCTGACGAAGGGATTGGCACGGTCAAGAATCAAGCACTCCACGCTGGTGATTTTCATTTGTTGTACCTCTCAGAGTATGTCGATCGACCGGATTATCCTCCTACACAACAGCCCCTTGTGCAAGCCTTGGTCTGAGGCGTTGCTTGTCCGCCGTTAGTTTCGCTGGGGCGGCAATGAGACTGGGAAGGGCACGTTGGGGTACTTCTTCAGAAGCCGCTGCCACACGTCGTGGGCCGTTTGCTCGGCGCGATGGACGATGTCGTCTTCGTCGATGGTCAAGACCTTGCCGTCTTGCATCAGCCAGCGTCCATCAACCATAACCGACTGAACGTCGGACGGCTGGCCGTTGTGGACGAAGCCAGATACGATGCGCAGCGTGGGCACCAGGTGGGGGCGCATCATGTTTATCATGAACAGGTCCGCTTTCTTGCCTACCTCCAGGCTGCCGGTCTCCTGACCAAGTCCTAGGATCTGGGCTCCGCCACGGCTGGCCCATTCAAGCACGTCTTCCGGCTGAGGGTCCATCTGGTCGTTGCGGCGCACCCGTTCCAGGAATAGTCCCGCCCGCATTACTTCCACCATGTCCTCGGACATGTTATCCGTGCCCATACCCATGCCGCACCCCGCTGCCAGCAGTTCCTTCACCGGCGCGGCCGCTCCCCGCCGGGCGGCGATGGCGGCGTTGTTAGACACCCCGCAACCTGCTTGTCCCAGCAACGCGATTTCCGCTGAGTTCACGTAGCGGCAATGGGCCAGCACCAACCGGGGCCCCAGAAAGTCGTTGGCGAATAGATAGTGAGTCGGAGGCACACCCCTGGCCCGCATCACCGACTCAATCTCGTTGGGGCTTTGCGACAAGTGGATGGTGTAGCCTACATCGTAGCTCTCCGCCATCTCCCGGCTCTGACGAAGCAGTCCCGGCGACACCGTCTCCGGAGCGTGGGGAGCGACGAAACAGGAGATACGCCCATCGCCCTTGCCATGCCAGCTTTCGATCAAGTCGGCGCACCTCTGCAGACCACGGTCCCCGAGAGATCCCTGGGCCGACGATGAACCAGCCGGACCGGCCGATTCGTCGATGTCGTTTACGGTGTCTGCCAACACGAAGCGCAATCCCGTCTTTTCCAGGTGCTCCGCATAGTCCGACACCTCAGCCTGGACCTCCAGCAAAGTGGTGGTTCCGCTGCGGATAGCTTCCAGAACGCCCAGCGTCGCCATCAACTGCCGTTCCTCTTGGGACAGCAAGGAGCGGGCCGAAGCGGGAAACTTCAGCGTAGTCGGGAACCCCCAATCCTCCAAGATGCCCCGGTCGTTGGAAGCTAGGAGGTGGGTATGGCAGTTGACCAGCCCAGGGAACACCGCCTTACCGGAGCCTTCTATCTGCTTGGCGTTGGGATGAGCGGCCACTACCTCCGGAGTTAGGCCGATCCCGACTATTCTGTCCCCATCGATTGCAATGGCAGAGTCGTATAAGATGGTCCTGCCGCTGTCCCCAGTCACGATGGTTGCGTTCTTGATGACGGTGGTCATGTTGCCCTCGTTTTAATCTAAAGCTTGAGATGGGAATTCTTTGGAAAAACGCTGTGCTCACTCCAGCGTAGTGGCAGGTTTCAAACTTGCCACTACATCGCGTTCAATTCGGTGCGTTTGCGCTAGACGATTCACTTGAGCCGGAATCAAGGTAAACAATAATACCACCGTGCTGCCCACCAGAGGGCTGACAATCCGGTTGTTTTCTAGACCGGCAAGGGTACAATGGGCGGGTCAACTGGAATTCGAGGGAACCGTAATAAATCCGATGAGGTGAACAGATATGCCGGAAGTAGAGAAAAAGCTTAACGACTTGGGCTACCAGCTACCACCGCCCAGAACCACGATGGCAGGAAACTTTGTTCCGGCGGTTCGCACCGGCAACCTGGTTTACCTCTCGGGACACGGCCCGTCCCTGCCCGAAGGTGGGTTCTCCCACACTGGGAAGCTGGGGGCTGACTTGACCGTGGATGATGGCTACGCCGCCGCCCGCCAAACCATGCTGAACCTTCTCACTTCGCTTAAGGGCGAGATCGGTGATCTGGACAAGATGAAAAGGGTCATCAAGCTGCTGTGCATGGTGAACGCCGCCCAGGACTTCCGGGAATCGCCCGCTGTAGCCAACGGTGCGTCGGACCTACTCGTCAGCATCTATGGCGACGCTGGCCGACACGCTAGGTCAGCCGTGGGAATGGCCATGCTGCCCGGCCAGATGGCCGTGGAGATTGAGATGATTGTAGAGGTTGAGGACTAGTCTCGGTTGTACCGAAGAGATTACTCGGGATGGAGGAAATGTGAGGACAACGAATAATGTCTGAAGATGGCTTCGCAGAGACCACGGTCGAATCTTCTGAGGAAGTAGGGCCTCATAAACCAGATGTAGACATCTACGCCATTCGAGTTGGATGCTTATTTGCGTTGCCCTCTTTGACGGAGAACGCTACCGTCTCAACACAATTTGAGACATTAAGAGAAATTTTTGCCGATATGGTCGAAGTGGTCCGTCGGTCACCAATCGTGGTATCCGTTCCGGATGCTGAGGCACCGACGTCTCTCAGACAGGCAAGAGTCCGTCGATTAGACCAAGTTAATCATCAATTCGAGGATAGGACTAAGCCAGCTTTCTCTGTTTTTCCCCAATGAAGTTTACTGCGAATTGGCCTGAAAAAATCAAGATTTACATTATTCTGGAACAACTCTGACTGAGACATTCAGGCTAACGTACGATGGAACAATTTTTACAACCACAATCAAGTGCAATCAGCATATAACCCATCCATACAGTTACGGTTTTGGTAGGGAGGGGCTCCGTATCCTAGAAGAACTGCTTGGAGGTCATGATGCATGGGAACTTGAGACGGTAGGCCCTAGCCCCATGTTCATCGCTTTTTATGTAGCCTTCACGGACGACCCGGAGTATTCTTTTGGGGCCGAGCATGTTGCGCCAGGTCGGGACCGAGAAAGCTTTCTAGTTTTCCCCAAGACTTCTTTCCCGACAACCCAGGCTCAAGAACGGGTCCTTAATCAAATTGCGGCTCACTTGGGGATTTCTTCGGAAACACACTACCGTGCGTTGGTCAGTCGCACAAAACATATGCTGCATCTCGGTGACCTCCGAGACGCTCACCGTGACGCGCCATTAGCATTCACCAGATTAGCCTCTCCGAAGCAATTATTCACCAAAGAATGGTTCGAAAAATTGAAGGCAGATCGGGAATTGAAGCAGTCTGTTGGCAAAGCTTTCCAAGCCGGTGCAGAGCTTGAAGATGCAAAAACGCATCGCTTGAGGCTTGCACGTAGTAGAGATGAGAGTTTTGAAGGAGATCGTCTTTTACGGTCCCAAAAGGGTTACACCTTAGAACAGCTTCAGGAAGTTGAAGAGTGGAGCGGATCCCACCTACTCGAGGCGTTGAGATTCTTGGCCGAGGAGTCTCGAAGCCACAAACTTCAATGGGCAGCTTTCAATGGCCCTTTAGTCGGAGGAATTATCGCGATAGCAGCCACACTCTTGACTTTGTGGCTTATATAGTTTCCTTAACATCTATATAGCGGCCAAGGCCGGTCAGTTGATATTTGGCCGGAGGTGCTCCCACGGTCTGGCTTGTTCGAAGGCGGCGGAGGCGCGGAGGACTGTTGCTTCGTCTCCCCTTCTGCCGATGATGTGCAGTCCGATGGGCATGCCATCGCTGGAGAAGCCGCAGGGAACGCTGGCGGCGGGTTGTCCCGACAGGTTGAAGGGACGGGTCATGGGTGAATACGCCGTCCTTGCCGTTACGTCCTTGCCGTCTATCTTGTCCGGCGGCTGGCCGATGGGGAAGGGTGGCACCGCCATCGTTGGCGTGAGCAGCAGGTCATAGGTGTCCATCAGGTCATCGATCCGGCACTTCATCTCGTCCACCGTCCTGATAGCCCTAGCGTAGTCGGCGGCGGTTGCTTTGCTGCCGTTTTCGAAGCAGAACCGGGCGTTGTCGCTTAGTTTGTCGGGGCACTCTTCCATCAAGTGGCCGTAGCTAGTGTAGTTACCTGTCCAAAAAATCATCAGGAATGCCGGGATGGGGTTATCCAGGGCGAACCCAGGGTCATCCACCGTGCAACCCAACTCCTCGAACACACGGGCCGCGGTTGACGTGATGGAGGCCACCTCAGGGTCGATTACCCCGTAACCCATATCGGTGCTCCAAGCTATCCGAAGTCCATGCACGCCGTTGTCCAAACCGGCTAGGAAGTCCGGCGCTTGATCTCTCAACGAAGCAGGGTCCCTAGCGTCATGCCCGGCAAGGGCGTTCAGCAACATAGCGGCGTCCCGAACGTTGCGGGCCATGGGCCCCGACTGGGAAGTTAGGTTGGGAGCGGGGCGTCCCAATCCGCCCGCCCTGGGGACTCTACCCAGCGTCGGCTTGATTCCGTAGATACCGTTGAAGCTGCTGGGGTTGCGGATGGACCCGCCGCCGTCGGTGCCGGTGGCGAAGGGACACATAGCCGCAGCCACTGCCGCTCCGGCGCCACCGCTGGAGCCCCCAGCTGTCCGCTCGGTGTTCCATGGGTTGCGGCAAGGGTCGCCCAGCCGGTTCTCCGTGGTGCCCTGTAGTCCGAACTCAGGGGTGTTGGTTTTACCCAGCAGCACGGCTCCACTGGCTTTCACCCGCTCGGCGACTACAGAGTCGAAGTCGGGCACGGTGTTTTGGTACGCCAGTGACCCCATGGTACTGCGTATCCCTTTGGTGGCCTCCAGGTCTTTCAGGGAAATGGGGATGCCTAACAGTGGCCCAGCCTGGCCCTGTCCAATCATCTCGTCGGCAGCTTTCGCGGCGGCCAACGCTTCGTCTCCCGTGACTATGAGGTACGCGTTGAGCTTGGGGTTCAGTTGTTCGATCCGGCGCAGGAACGTCTCCGTTAGTTCGACAGAAGAGACTTGGCGGGTGTCCAGAAGTTCTCGTAGTTGCCAGACTGGAGTGTAGAGCAGGTCGGTGTCTTGCATGATGCTTCCTGATTGAGATTTTGCTGGGGCGGGAAATCCCCCTAAATCCCCCTTTACGAAAGGGGGATTTAGGGTCCGGGGGAGGCGCTTACAGGCGAATCATTCCTACTTCACCTTCGATCGTAATTTCGGTGCCGTAGGGTTTGGAGACGTCACGGAGCCAGGCTAGGGTTCGCTGGGCCATGTCGCCTTCCGCTATGACTGGGCGGCCTCGTTGGGCGATGGGACGTCCGTGCCCCATGTCGATGGGGTGAAGGACGATTTCCTTCAGTTCGCCGCCTGCGTAGTTACATACAGCGACCACGCTCTGCCAGAAGATGGGGTCGCCGGCGAAGGCTCGGGTGCCGCCTCCGGAGCGGGTGTCCAGGTAGTCGCCCGGGGTCTGTTCGTGGCCCAGGCCGAAGCGGCGATAGGCTTCGCTGGGAAGCCGCAGGACGCTTTCGTTCTGGAAGATGAAGTTGCCCAGGCTGTAGAAGATGGGCTTGCCCTTGTATATCTCGATGCCGCGCAGGAAGTGGGGTCCGTGGCCGACGAACATGGCGCAGCCTTGGTCGATAGTCCAGCGGGCAAAGTCCACCAGAAAATCGGGGGGCGAAACCCGGGTGCTGCCGTGGAACTCGCCGGTGGATCCGCTTTCATGGCAATGGGTGGCGTAGATCGACCAGTCGGACAGCTTCTGAGCGCCACGGATCCAGTTCGCCATTCCGGCCAGGTCGTCCTGGTTGGGCGAAGTTTTGACGGCGAACTCTTCCGACAGGATGAATTTTTTCTCCATGAATTCGACTTCGGTGGAGTGGTCGGCGGCATCACTGTTGCCTCTGAAGCCGAAGGCTCGGGTGGCTTCCTCGATGTCGGTGTATCCCAACTCCTGATTGGCTTTGAGCAGGGACTCGAACACATCCCGCTCCACGTGGTGGGTCAGGTCGTGGCGCAGCGCGTTCACGCCAGGCCTGCCGGGGAAGTCGGGCCTGCCGCCGCCCGCCCTGGACTGCTCGCTGAAGGTGCTGGTGGCGGACATGATGGCCAGGCGTCCCATGGGAGAGTCAACGTAGGCCGGGGCGCGGGCTTCGTCTATGTCTCGGCCGCCGCCGGCTTGGGGAAGGTCCACCTCTTTGCAGTGTTCCAGAGTGGTCAAGAACCCGCCCTCGGAAAAGTCGAAGGAGTGGTTGTTGGCGGTGGTGACCGCGTTTATACCCATCCACTTCAGTTCTTCCAAGTTACGGGGATCGGACCTCGTGTAGGTCGCCCCGCTCCATTGCCAACTGCTTTCGTAGTCGTGGAACAGCATCTCCAGATTCACCACCGAAACGTCGGCAGCCCTCAATATCTCGATCAGCTCGAGGAATTTGGGCTCGGTGAAGGACTGCATCCGCCTGGTAATCATCGCGTCGCCGCCAACGGCGATGGAGATGTCTCTTTTCTCAGCGTTGTAAATCATGTTGCCTCCTAAGATGGACACTGGGATGGCGCCGGGACTAGTCTCAGGCGTCAGGTGGGCCGATTATACCACCGGCGTGCGGAGTTTGGGTGGGGTGTCCAGAGGAGTGTATCGACGCGGAAATATGGGGATTGCTGTTGAGTGGAAAATCAGTGACGCGGCAACGTCTGGGATTCCGGCTTGGATACAGGCAGAGGATTCCCCCTCTCTCCGTCAATGCTCGGAAGCCTGGCGATGTAAAGAAGTCTGGGACTGAGAGTCAACGGGTCAAGGAATTAATATCATGCGACGAACGAAGACGGAGTACACGCCAGCGAATAGCTCTAAGAACTGCGCTCCGATGGATCTGAACATGCCCATCATGGATGGGTTCCAAGTGCTGCACAAGCTGAAAAGCAATCCAGAGACCGAGCATATCCCGGTGATTATCTTGACCGCCAGGATAGACATCGAATCGGAGCGCCGGTGCCTGCAGGCGGGGGTTACTGACTATATCAAGAAACCCTGGGATCCAGCCGAACTCCAGGAACGGATCGCCATCATCGTCGGCGCTAGGGAACTGGAACGTGAGGGCTACGTAACTAAATCGGCCAAGTCGGGAGACAAGTGGGGGGAGCTACCCGTTCCCGAAGTGTTCTTAGAGGCGCATCAACGATAATTTCCCTAGGTGAAAAGGACCTCCCTTTTCGCCCAGATGTTAAAATCCCCTGGAGATGGCCCAAGGTTGGCTATCGAACCCTGTATTCAAGGCGAAAAGGGGGGTACAACATTGCCGGTCACCAAGCTTGAGATAGCCGATCGAAGTCAGTTCGCTCATGGAGAATCCTTCGGAGAGACCGGTTCTTACGAACTGATCGAAGGAAAAGTCCATTTCGCGGTGGATCCTCTCAATCCCCGGAACCAAGTCATCACAGATCTGGACCTTGCGCCTCGAGACTCGGCGGGCAAGGTCGAGATGTCCGCCGACTTTGCGGTACTTAAACCCTCTGAACTTGGCCGAGGCAATCGGCGGTTGTTGTTCGACGTGGTGAACCGGGGCGGTAAAACCGCCTTTGGCTTCAACAGTATTCCTTCCATCGAGGATCCAACGGCGCCTTTGGCGCCTGGCAACGGGTTCCTGATGCGCCATGGCTACACCGTCGTCTGGGGCGGTTGGCAAGCAGATATGCCGGATGTTCCTGGCTTGATCGGATTGCAAGCTCCGCAAGCCATCGGCCCCGGCGGCCCCTTGGCTGGGAAGATTCTCTGCCAATTTCAGTCAGATATCCCGGTACAGAGTTTTCTGCTATCCCATCGTGGGCATACGCCTCATCCTCCGGCGGACCTGGACGACCCGGACGCCACACTAATGATCCGCGATCACCCCAACGACCAGGCGGCGCCCATCGACCGGGGAGATTGGTCTTTCATCCGCTCCGAAGACGCCAAGGCGGGTTCCGAACCCAGCCACATATACATGCCGTCGGGCTTTCTGCCGGGCAAGATTTACCAGTTGGTGTACGTATCCAAGGGAAGCACCATCGTAGGCCTGGGCCTCGCCGCGGTCAGAGACGTAGTGTCCTTCTTGAAATACGCTGATGGCGATGCGGGTAACCCCTGCGCTGGTGACATCGACTATGCCTACGGGTTCGGTAGGTCCCAGAGCGGCCGGTTTCTGCGGCAGATGATTCACTTGGGATTGAATGACGACGAAGAAGGCCGCATGGCTCTGGACGGCATCATTCCCCACGTTGGCGGCGGGATGCGGGGTGAGTTCAATCTCCGCTTCGGCCAGCCCTCTCAAGACATCTGTTTCATCTGCCCAGAGATGTTCCCCTTCACCGATACTACCCAAGTCGACCCCATAACCGGTGCTACCGGCTCCTTGCTGGATAAGTTGGAGGAACAGGGCCAAGTGCCCAAGATGATGTTCACCAACACCTCGGGGGAGTACTGGCGGGGCGACGCCGCATTGATTCACACCGACTTGGAAACGATGCAAGACGCAGATGAATCCCCTTCCGTCCGCCGCTACCACTTCGCCGGGTGCCAGCATGGTCTTGGCGCGTTCCCGCCTCTGGAAGTTAGGAGCGGTGGGGGAAGACAGGGGCAGTTGCCCTTCAATAGCGTCGATTACGCTCCCTTGCTTCGTGCCGCCCTGGTCAATCTGGACCGATGGGTCACCACCGGTGAGCCCCCGCCCGCCAGCAGGCACCCCAGATTGTCCGACAGAACCGCAGTCGATTCCCAGTCGGTCATGGACAAGTTTGCTAGTCTGCCCGGTGTTCCGGTGACCGCCAAGACCACTCGTGCGCTGCGCTTGGATTATGGGACGGAAAGTCATCTGAGCAGGCTAACTACCCTGCCTGCGGAAGTAGGCCAGGAATATCCCGCCTTGGTTTCCGACATCGACGATGACTTCAATGACCGAGCCGGCATCCGGCTGCCCGACCTGACAGTTCCCGTGGCGACTTACACGGGCTGGAACTTGCGCCATCCCAGCATCGGAAATCCCGATCTGTTCATCGGCATCACTGGGGGACTGGCGGGCTGGACGCTGCCATTTCAGAAGAATGCCGCCGACCGGGAATCCGCCGGTGACCCGCGCCGGTCGATAAGCGAACGCTACTCCGGCCGGGAGTCATACCTACAGCAGGTGCGGGTCTCCGCTCAGTCATTGGTGGATGAGGGCTACATGCTGGCGGAAGACATCCCCGGAGTGAGTGAGAGAGCCGGATTGAAGTACGACTATTTCATGGGTGAGAATCGCGCTTCTTGACCAGTCATGTAAGCGTGCCGGAAATCGATCCGGCAAAAAGGGAGTTATATCCTGAAACTACGTAAACACCTGGCCTCGGTAGTCATTCCAGCCGCATTGATTCTACTGGTGGCGGCCGTAGCCTGTGAGCTCGCCGGCCAACAGCCGTTGGACGAGGGACGTATCATGCAAGCGGTGGAGGACGAGGTCAGATTCCAGATCGAAGCGGCCAAGGAGGAGATGTCCCAGGACTTCGGCCCCAGCCAGGGTGATTTTCAATTCGAAATGATGCAACCGTTGGATGACCTGCGTTTTGAATTCGATAGCCTCAAGAACCAAGTGGAAGGGACCGATCCCGTGTCCAGGTTCGATCTGGAGAGCCTGAGTTTGGACATTCAACAGGTTAGGTCCAGGTTTGACGGTCTGGAGTTCGAATACGCCCGGTTAGAAAGCCTGAACAATCTGCAATTTCAGGTCGACGACATAAATAACAATCTGGCACTAAGAGACCTGGATGCGGACCAGGGCTTTGACCTGGATCAACTAAGATTCGAGATCGACGAAACTAGAGGAATGATTGAGGATGCCAAGAGCGAAGCTCATTTGGAACTTGAGCAACTTCGCTTGCAAGTGGAGGATTTGGAACGGGTCTTGAGTGATTTCCAAGGAGATTTTGGCCTAGAACTGGAAAGGCTCAACTCTAGGATAGACTCAGTTCAATAAAGCTGGTCGTTGACCTTGCGGGTTCGGTATCCTGACGATGTAGGGGCAGGTTTCAAACCTGCCCCTACGCTGGTGATGGAGCCCTGATACCCGGAACAATCCCTCGCCCTATTCGGGAAGTATGGCGATGGCCTCTATCTCTATCTTAATATCCGGCGTCCCCAAAGCGGCAACCTGCACTTGAGTGCTGGCCGGGAAGCCGTCTTTAAAATACTCGCGCCGGACTTCGCCGCTGGCGGCTGCTTCCCGCAGGTCCGTGACGAAGCTGGTGACTTTGACGATGCTACTCATAGACCCGCCGTTGGCCTCCAATATCGTCTGAAACTTCTGGAGAATCACCTCAGTTTGGGCGGCGATGTCTCCCTTCTCGGCGGGGGTGCCCCTGGCGGTGCTGCCCGCTATGAAGAGCATGTTGCCCCAGCGGACCGAATGGTGGAATGCCCCGGCTGGTTGGGGCAGGTCGGGGTAGTCGCGGCGGATGATATCCATGTTATTCCTCCCTTTTGGGTTAACGCCTTTAACGCTCTTCTTTCGTGGGGAATATCAGCGACTTAACCGTCACCGGAACAACTTCGGATATGCCCATTGGCAGGCCGATGTCCAAGTAGTCCAGGTCTCCCACGTCTATGCCGTCAACCACCACCACGTCTTGGCTCAGCTTCAGTTCCTCTTTCAGGATGCCGCCAAGGGACTTGGCAACGTCGGTATCGAGAACTATGAACACCGGGACATCTGTAGCGTCGCCGTTGTTGACCACGGAGGAGATACCGTCGGCCAGTCTTTTCAGGGAGCGGTAGTTGGGTGGCTCTTCAACTTCCAGGGCTAGGGCCAATCCGGGGGCGAATTCGGTTAGATCGAACTTGGCCAGGGCGCTCTGAATCGCCCGCTCCACCGACTCCTGACCGTTCATGTAAGGGCGCACCACCTGTAGCCCGAAAGCCGGAAGTGAGTCCAATCCGGACAGATGGCTGGTGCCGCCGCTGGCTTGCACCGTGTACTCCCCGGCCCCGATGACCGTTGCCCGGATGCCTTCAGAGGCTTCGCGCACTACCCCTTCTTTGAACACGGTTTTCAGGCTTTCGCGGATGTGGCGGGCGAACTGGGGACCCAGGTCTCCGTAGGAGGCTGCGTCGTGGTCGTAGATGTACTCGGACACGCCGCCGGAAAACACGACATAATCAACTTCAGAGGGACCCTGATAGTCTTCCAGTGGGTCTGTAAGTAGGAAGCGCTCAGCGATCCCGGTCAGGGGAGCGTTTCGAATCACCAAGGCGAGAATCTCGGACATGCGGGCGGCGAAGTCTTCTTTCACGGATTCGCTGATGGCTCGCCCCACGGCTAAGATCCGGCCTATTTCATTGAGCAGGTCTAATGCCGGCTCCTCCAGCCTAGTTATCTGGTTCTCTTCATCGAAGGCGATAAGCCGTGCGCCAACGGTGACGGCAGCAGTGCTTGTCACCACGCCGTTACGTATCAGGGACAACTTGGTAGTGCCGCCGCCCACGTCGATGTTTAGGACAGTGGCGCTTTCATCCTTGGATAGGGCCACCGCTCCGCACCCGTGGGCCGCCAGCAATGCTTCGTGGTTGGGTCCGGCGGACGCGCAGATGAATTTGCCCGACTCCTTGGCGAAAAGCTCGCTGATGGGCCGTGCGTTCTCCTTCTTCAGTGCCTCTCCGGTGATTACCACCGCCCCCGTGTCCACGGTTTCCGGGGTGAATCCGGCTTCCTCGTAAGACTGGCGAACGAACTCCCGAATGTTGTCGGTGTCGATCAACGTTCCGGATACGTAGGGCGTCAGCATGATGGGAGAGCGGTATAAGACCTGCCGGTCAGTTACCCGGAACCGGCTGGAAAACGCAGCCCCTTCTCTTCTCAGTACCAGTTGGGAGAACACCAGATGCGACGTGGATGAGCCTATATCGATGCCCACACTGCGAATGGTGAGCATCTCCATGCCTTCAATTTCCACCGCTTCGCCAACGTCACCGAAGTCGTCCAGATCGTCGTGAGGGTCGTCGGGGAAATTGTCATGGCTATGGCTGTGACCGTGAAGGCCGTCTTCGAATTCGTCGTGGTCCATTAAGCTTAATTCTCCCGGTAACTTATTGAGCTGCCGTCCGGTAATCCCATTGGTAGTCTCGGTCTTTGTAGGCTTCGTCGGGCATGAGACTGGTCACGCCGTGTTTGGCCAGTTCCTCCTCGAACTTCTCGCGTACCCAGGGCTCTTCATCAACGTATTCGATCTGATCGTTGGACAAATCTCCCACCGACTCGTCGGTGTAGCCGTGGAACTGGCGTGGCGGATGGAGGGCCAGGTATCGTGCCTTGGAGCCGCCGACGTTGAAGTGCTGGTGGAACCACCGGTTGGGCGGGACCAGAGCGCTGCCTTCCTGCCAGGGCACGACAATCTTTTCTTTGCCCTCTTCCCACAGGATGGTGTAGCCCTCACCCGCCGGGATGACTATGACCCGGCCGGGGCCGTGGCGATGCGCCTTTTTGTAAAGTTGAGGGGCGAACACGGACATGTGGGAAGACATCTCCGAGCCGGGGAATTGGATGTAGACGCTGTGACCGCCCGCTCCCCTTGTTTCGTTGCTGTCCAACTGGTCCCAGCTCTGCATGTCCGGGAAGAAGTTGCCTCTCCACAGGAATCCCCGGCGGCCCCGCCGGTCGGCCCTAGGCACGGCCTTGGCTTCGGAGTAGAACTCTCCACCTGCAGATTCCGGGGCGTCGTAAGGATTGTTGAAGAAAAAAGCTGGGTCTGGGATGGTGGACATGGCCAAGGGCAGGTAGTTGTAATGCAGCAACCGGACGGGGAGATCCCCCCGTGTGTTGCTGAACTGGTGGTAGCGGTTCCGCTCCAGCAGAAAGATGCTATGTTTCTGCCACTCTACCGTCTGCCGCCGAGAGTCTTCTGCTCCCCAAACGCTGGTCAGGCCTTGACCCTCGACGACGTAAACGACCTCGTCTACCGACAGTTTGAGAGGGGGCAAGGACTCGCCGGGAGGAATCTCACTAACGCGGGCTTCGATGATTCCTTCCTGTCCCATTAATTGGATGAAAGCGGCTTTACAGCCCCGGTCTTCCCACCATTCTAACTCCAAGGTCCGGAGGTCGGAAATGAAGAACCCGGTGTGCACGGGAATCCCCACCGACCGCATCCAGGCGTCGTAGGTGTAGACGTTCACCCCGATGTGTGTTGTCGCGACTTCCGCGGAACTGTCTATGGTGCCCCATGTTTCAACCAAGATACTTCTCCTTATCGCCGGCTTCCGGGCCTGCTCCGGGGAGCGGCAGCCTTCCCTGGGAAGGTCTGCCTGTGTCGGACGGATTCTAGCAAGGCTGCCAAGATGGGTCAATTACGTTGGATTCCGATCGAAGAGGCGGTAATGAAGCCTTCTGAATCCGATCCCAGGATGCGTTCCTAACCTAAGGCCGGTAGGGTTGTTATAATGCGGGCTGATTTAACGCAGGGTTAGGTTTCTGGGTCCGGCTCCCTGCTGCTCCCAAAGTCAACACTCCATAGGTGGAGGAGCCCATGGCATCGGTCCTTATCGCTGTATTTGACGGGCTTCAACCGGCTCAGGTTATTCCTGAGTTGATGCCTAATCTGGCGTCGTTGGCCGCCCAGGGTATCACCTTCACTAACCATCATCCCGTTTATCCCTCGGTCACCAGGGTCAATGTCTCCAGCGTGGTCACCGGACGATATCCAGGGGGACACGGGTTGGCGGGGAATAGCCTGATGGTCCGGGAATTCGATGCCACCAATGTCATCCCGGCACTGGAAACTCAGCTCGCCGAGGTTGAGGCGAAAACCGGTCAGGTTCTGCTGGCTCCCACTCTGGGGGAGATACTGTCCCAGAACGGTCAGGAGTACGTGGCGATAGGAGTGGGAACCAGCGGCAATGCCTATCTGCAGAACCCCACGGCGGAGCGTAGCGGTGGTGCGACGATCCATCCCGAATTCACCCTGCCCCACGGTCTTCATGAGGACATAACCGCCCGGTTCGGACCCTGGCCGGACGAGACCAGGCCTAACACCCCACGGATGGCTCAAGCCGTCAAAATTATAACCGAGTACATCCTTCCCGAGCGCAATCCTGCTGTTGCGCTGATATGGTCCTCGGAGCCGGATAAGTCCCAGCACGATGAGCCGGTGGGGTCGGACCTTTCCAACGGCGCTATCAAAGAAGCCGATCAACAGTTTGGAATACTTATGGACTGGCTAAGCGAGTCGGGCCGGGCTGCGGACACCAACGTTATGGTTGTCTCCGACCACGGCTACTCTAGCATCATCCACCCGATAAATGTTGAAGCCTTGGTCCGCGAGGCCGGCTTCCCCCCGTGTGGCGAGCCCGGCGGGGTGGCGGTAGCTAACAATGGTGGCTCGGCGCTGTTCTACACGACGGACGGTGACCCGGAGACTGCTGAACGTTTGGCAATCTGGCTGATGGGTCAGGAGTGGTGCGGGTCCCTCACCGTTTCGGATAGCATCGGTGAAATGACCGGCACCTTCCCTTCATCGGTCGTCGGTAACCAGGGGCCACGCGGACCGGAGATTACGATGTCATTCCGGTGGAACTCGGCCACCAACGATGGCGGCTACCAGGGAAAGGTGTACTCCACCAGTGGCCGGGCGGGCCAAGGACAGCATGGCTCCATGAGCAAACACGAGATGAACAACGTGATGTTTGCTTGGGGTCCCGGGTTCAAGCGGGGCGTCAGCGTGGACGTCCCGTCGGGCAACATCGATGTTGCCCCCACGATATTGAACCTGTTGGGCCTTCCGGGTGGAGAGGCCATGGATGGCCGGGTGCTGGCCGAGGCGTTGGTTGGCGGTCCCGACCCTGACTCTGTTGAATGGTCGAGTGAACTTCACAGCACCGAACGGCGGCTGAAAGAGAAGGTATACCGTCAGCAGATCAAGCTATCTGTCGTGGGCGAAACAACCTACGTAGACGAAGGCAACAGCACGTTGGGATGGAGGTGAGCCGAATCACTCCCATTCTAACCTTCCCCCGTAAAAGGGCTTTGCCTCAAAAGCCCCGCCGGTAATGTCACCCTGAGTCCTTCCGCCGAAGGACTCAGGGTCTGAGGCGGTGGGCTCACGTTCGCGCGGACAACCCCACCCCAGATTCTTCGGCCTGCGGACCTCAGAATGACAGCTTTGGGGCAAAGCTCCGTAAAGCGGGAAGGGACAACTACTAGCTATTTCGACAGTTACGCTACCCAGGTCGGAAAATTAATTAGAAGGATTAAGGAGTAATCATGCCAGCAAGCGACGTAATCAAAACTTCACTGGAACGCAACTGGGGAATGGTGGACCGGGCGGTGGATAATTTGGACGATGCCATGTTGAGCCGCCTGATAGACGGTCAGGTCAACTCCATCGCCTGGCTACTCTGGCACATGACCCGCGTGGTGGATGTTTTCACCCAAACGCGGCTCCGGGGTATACCCCAACTGTGGGTTCAAGATGGATGGGTCGAGAAGTGTGGTCTGAGCGATGACCCGGAAACGACCGGACAGGGTTGGTCTCCAGAGCAAGTAGCCGCTTGGAAGGCACCTACCAAGGTCGTTTTATTGGGGTACTTCGAGGCAACCAAAGCCGAGGCCAGGAAGTATCTGGACGGCCTATCCAATGCCGACCTGGACACGACCCGCATCGTGCCTCCGGCCACCGAACCCCGTTCGGTTTCAGAGATGCTGGGCATCCTGCTATACGACAACATAGTCCACGGGGGCCAGATCGCTTTCCTGAGAGGCTACTTCGAGGGTAGGGGCTGGTTCGCTCCCTAGCCTCCGGCAGTGGGCGGGTCCAGCGCCGGATCCGCCCACCCATTCCCGCGCTTTCTCAAACACCTCCAACGATAAGGGCCTCCTATGTCATCCAGCCAAAACATCCCCACCGTTGTGCTGCACAACGGCAAAGTACTGACCATGGCCGATGACGGCGTGGTCCAACAGGCCATGGCCATCAGCGGTGAGTCGATACAAGCCGTCGGCAGTGACCGGGACATGCTTGCCCTGTCGGACCCTGGTACCGAAGTCATCGATCTTCAGGGACGCACGGCTATACCAGGAATCATCGACATCCATGCCCACATGGACCGGGAAGGCCTGAAACGGGCTTGTCCGTCTTTGGAGGGTCTCCGGTCTATCGATGAGATTCTGGCAGCGGTGAAGCTACTGGTGGACCAAGCATCTCCCGGCGAGTGGGTGGTCACCATGCCGGTGGGAGACCAGCCCAGCTACTTGGACGTCCCCCAGTGTCTTCAGGAGGGCCGGTATCCCAACCGCTGGGAGTTGGACAGGGTTTCGCCCAATAACCCCGTGTATATCCGCGGGATCTGGACGCCATGGAACGTGCCGCCTTCGGTGGCCGTGGCCAACAGTCTGGCGTTGCGTCTTGCCGGCATAGACCGCGATACTCCGTCTCCCGACTCCTCTGTGACCATCGATAAGGACGCCAATGGGGAACCCACCGGCATCTTGATGGACACTGCCCGGTTCCCTTCCCTTGAGTTCACATTGATGAAGGTGGTCCCTAGATTCACCCACTCCCAACGGGTACAAGCCTTGGAAGAGTCCATGGGCCTTTACAACTCGGTGGGCGTCACCGGGACCTACGAGGGGCATGGCGTGGCACCGGAAGTGCTGCGGGCTTACAAAGAGTTGTGGGACGCGGGGCGGATGACCGTGCGCTCTCATCTGGTCTTGAGTCCGGCATGGAAGTCGGTTAAGGAAGCGGCTCAGGAGATGGACCGTTGGGGCCATTCTGCGTCGGGGGCCGGATACGGCGACGACATGTTGCGTATCAGCGGCTACTACTTGCAATACCGGGGCGGCCGCTACACCTCCCGCGCCCGCTCCGCCGAGCTTCCCTACACCGGATGGGCCGGGTTCGCCCAAGGGTACAACCCTCCGGGGCGTTACCGCCGGTTGGTGAAGCTGGCGGCGCAGCATAACCTGAGGGTGAATACCATCGTGCGGGAAGGCCTGGACGAGGTGTTGAGTATCTTTGAAGAAGTGCACCGGGACACGCCCATCGACGACCGGCGATGGATCCTGGCCCACGTCAGGGAAACCACCGCCAGTCAACTGGACCGCATCCGGAAGCTGGGGTTGGTTTTAGAGACCATTCCGCTCACCGAGCTATGGCTGCGGGGCAGACCGTTGGCCGATAACCCCAAAGCAGCGGCCCTGGCCGTGCCCCACCAAACCTATCTGGAGTTGGGCGTGCCCTTCGGCTTCGGCACCGACAACAAGCCCTTCAATCCCTTTATGACGCTGTGGTCGGCGGTGACCCGCCAGGAACGCCATACCGGCAAGGTGCTGGCCCCGGACCAGTGCCTGAACCGTCTGGAAGCTCTCAAGGCTTTTGCCCTAGGTGGCGCCTACTTCAGCTTCGACGAGGAACGGCGCGGGTCGCTGGTACCGGGGAAACTGGCCGACCTAGCGGTACTGTCCGATGACCCGCTAACCGTTCCCGACGACGAGATTCCCGGACTGCATTCCTTGCTCACCATGGTCGGAGGCCAGGTGGTGCACCGGGCGGGTGGACTTTAACCCCGGTGCCCCCACCCATATCTCTTAATCCGAAGAGCGAATCACCAACACCGGGTCTCCTGAATGCCGTACGACCCTATCCGTTACGCTGCCCAAGACCCACCGGCCTATCCCGGAGCGGACGTGAGTCGTCATAGTTACCAGGCTTTTCGCAGTCTCATGGGCTAGGTCAACTATGGTGACTGCGGGATGACCGTGTAGCACCCGCTTTTCCACCGATGCCACTCCCTCATCTGACAACCTGTCCCGAATCGCATGGAGGTAATTGTTGCTTACCTCTTCGCCGTCGCTCTCCACTCGCACCAAAATCACCTTTAGGTTCATTTTCTTGCGAGGTCGGTGACGTGGGAAAGGCTCTCCTCGGCCAATGTGGAGCCGTCCAACTGTACGATGATGGAAGTCAATTCAGAAGGAGGAGTGGTGTCCTCTCCCTCGCTGGCCCGTACCACAAGCAGCGGGGCGTTGGTGGCATGCAGGACCTTGTTGGTGATGCTGCCCAGCAGCCACCGGCTGACACCGGAACGACCGTGGGTCGACATGGCGATCAACGCGCCCGGATTCTTCTCCGCCTCATCGACAATCAGATGTGCGGGTCTCCCTTCCCGTACCGAGTATCTAACCGCCACGCCAATCTCTTCCATCGTCTGACCAATGGTGTGAAGATAATCCGTAGCCTCGTTTCGGTAGGACTCGGACACGGCGTCCCGATACCGGCCGTGAAGCGGGTCAGCTAGTTCCTCGGAGACCGGGCTGTACGGCTGGAACAGATGGACCGGCAGTCTGAACGAGCCTGCCAGCATTCGCACGTAAGGCAGTACTTGCTCCGATAAGTGAGACCCGTCTAACGGCACTAGAATCTCAGAATACATCGCTTGCCTCCCAGGGAACGTAGAGTAGGTCGTTCCCTACGGTGAGGTTAAGACTACCCTCCATGGCTAGGAAGGGTAGTACGGCCCGAACAAAAGGGACCATTGGTCACTGGTTGTGGGGTACGTATGCCGGGGAGGGGAGGTTTGGGGGGGTTATATGAATATGCCCCAGGCAAACGTGAATAATGGTCCAGCGATATTACTGTGTACCAAACCGATGGGCGTCTTGGAAAAGGAAAATGGACGGCTAAAAAACCACCACCGACCGCAGCACTTCTCCCCGCTCCATCTTGTGGAAGGCGTCTTCAACGCCGTCTAGAGGGATGGTTTCCGATACGAATCTGTCCAGATCCAGGCGGCCTTGCAGGTACAGGTCTATGTACATGGGGAAGTCGCGGCTGGGTAGACAGTCGCCGTACCAAGAAGACTTGAGGGACCCGCCCCGTCCGAACAACTCTATCAGGGGCAGTTCTATCTTCATGTCAGGGCTGGGAACGCCCACCTGAACCAACGTTCCGGCGTGGTCGCGGGCGTAGAAGGCTTGCTCGTAGGTTCTTGGGCTGCCGACAGCCTCGATGGTGATGTTAGCGCCGTTGCCCCCGGTTAGCGCCCTTATGGCTTCGACGGGGTCGGTCTGAGAAGCGTTGACCGTGTGGGTGGCGCCGAATTCTTTGGCCCACTCCAGCTTACGATCGTCGATGTCCACGCCGATGATGGTGTGGGCCCCGGCCAGTTTCGCTCCGGCGATGGCGGCGTCGCCAACACCCCCGCATCCAAAGACGGCAACAGAATCGCCCCGGGACACGCCGCCGGTGTTGATGGCGGCTCCCAGACCGGCCATGATGCCGCAGCCCACCAGGCCGGCGGCTTGGGGACTGGCGTCGGGGTTAATCTTTACGGCTTGTCCGGCGTCCACCAGGGTCAACTCGGCGAAAGCGCCGATACCCAAGGCGGGCGACAGGGGAGTACCGTCGGCCAGAGTCATGGGCTGCTGGGCGTTGCGGCTGGAGAAGCAGTACCAGGGCCGCCCGCGCTGGCAGGAGCGGCAGGTGCCGCAGGGAGATCGCCAGGCGATTATGACGAAGTCTCCCGGAGCGACGTTGTTCACGCCATCTCCTACGCTCTCCACCGTGCCAGAAGCTTCATGTCCCAGTAGGAAGGGAAACTCGTCGTTGATCGCGCCTTCCCGGTAGTGCAGGTCGGTGTGGCAGACGCCGCAGGCTTTAACCCGAATCAAAGCCTCGCCGGGGCCTGGATCGGGAACCAGGATGCTCTGTAACGATACCTCGGCGCCTTTGGCAGTAGCGACTATTCCGTTGACCTGATGGGGCATTTCAGATCTCCTTACCTATTAGCCGGGTGATTGAAACGTCCGAATTTGGTCACTTATGATTGGCTGGATTCGGGAAGCTGCCAACCGTTTCCCCACAAGCCGTCAAATGCTACTTCTTCCAGCGCTCTGCGCCTGGTGGGACCGTATCCTACGCCCTCGGCGGGAAACCCTAGCGGTAACAGGGCCGCCGTGGCGACGTCGTCGGGGATGTTGAGCAGTTCTTTGATATCTTTCTCGAACCTTGTCTGCCGGGTAGTCAAACAACACCCCAGCCCAAGCCCCCGCGCCGCCAGTAGGATGTTCTGGACGGCAGGGAATATGGATGCAGCCGAATAGGAGCCGTCAGGGTTGGCCTGGATGCAGGCCAGTATGAAGGCAGGCACGTCCTCCATGTGATCTTCCAGATATTGGGCGGCGCCGTAGACGCGCCGCACCTGACCGGTCAATTCGGGAGTGATCGAGAATCTATCCCCGGTTCGGTAAAGCTCTCCGATCCTGTCCTTGGTGTCCTGGTCCCGAATAACGATGAAGCTCCAACCTTGCCTAACCCCGCCTGATGGCGCTTTGATAGCGGCCTGCACCAGGCGGGTGATGAGTTCGTCGGGGACCGGGTCGGGCTTGAATCGGCGTATGCCCCGCTGTGTATCGATGGCCTCGAACAGGTCGATGCTCTCGGTCATTCGTTGCTCCTTACTTTCGCGGTCCGATCGCTGCCTGCAAGTCTTCGATAACCTTGTCACGGGTGCGCGGGTTCCAGCGGATTCTCTGGCCGATGGGGACGTTCTCCACTTCCGGGTGGACTTTCAGGGCCACGAACACCGGGCCGGGGGCGTTCAGGATCGCTTCGATGTTGTTGGTGAAGTCTTCCAGGTTGTCGAAGGAGAAGGTAGAGGGATAGCCGGAACCCTTGGCTATCACGTCGTAGGCGATGTTCTTGGCGTTGGGCACCGGTTGGCCGCCGGTCGTCGCATAGACCTCGTTGTCAAGCATGAAGTGGTAGAAATTCGGCGGGGCCTTCTCGGCGATGGTGGGCAACGCACCCATGTTCATCAAGATGTCTCCCTCCGAGTCGAAGAGAATCACCTTTTCGTTGGGGCGGGCGAGAGCGAATCCCAATCCGAAGGAGCCGTGGCCGCCCATGGCCGGGTCGCCGAGAGGCACGTCCCGTGACGGCTGATCGGTGATTGTGTGCCAGTGGCGTCCACCGCGGCCCGGGATGACTATCGCGTTGCCCCGGTACTGGGCAAAGACCTTGAACATTTCTTCTGTATGAATCATCTAGTGTCTCCTAATATTTCACGTTAATGGCCGGGAAGCCCGATATTCCGGGGTGCTATTAGCGATTGAATCCGTGGAACTCGTCGCCTACTAAGACCGCCACGGGGCCTTGGGCTTTGTCGGCTTCCTCAAAGGCGCGGGTGATCCGGCCGGCATCGTCATTGTTCTCGATCAGGTAGTACTTGATGTTGTAGGCGTTCAAGAAGGGCTCGGTGTAGGTGGCGGCGGTGTCGGAGTTGTCGCCGTGGCGGGTGTAGCCCCGATACCCGACCATCAAGACCACCGGTATGTGCATGCCCATGGTCCAACCGCGCATCGAGTCGCCCGACTCCTGTAGCCCGGTGTTCTGAATCAGAATCACGGGTTTTGCCCCGCCCACCGCCAGGCCCGCAGCGGTGGAAAATGCCTGACCTTCCCGGCTAACGGTGATGAGGTCGATGGTCGGTTCTGCCTGCATCAGCAGATACAGCCAGTTGGTCTCGCTGTCGGGTAGCCAGACGACGTGGGTAACGCCGTTCTTCTTCAGTTCATCCAATACCGTTTGTGGGCTAAGCTCAGCCGATTGTTGAGTCATTTCAGTCACCTCTCCGGGAACGCATTTCGTTACTAAGGGAAAGAATCGGAAGTTCGCTGTCGGCCAGCAAACAGCCATGATTATATCTCTAGCCGGGGCTACCGCATAGTCATGCCGCCTTCACGCCTGATTTCTGGTAGCATGTCTTCCCAAAGAAACCCTCAAGGGAGCGTGGATAACGTATGCCTCCACCGGAAAGATACAACACCGGATATAACGTCGGCGTAGGCGGAGCCGTGGTGCGAGACGGGCGCCTGCTTTTAGTGCGCCGCTTGTCACGCCGAGGCCATGGTAACTGGCAGGTACCCGGTGGGTTCGTCGAGCAGGACGAAACCATCGAGAAGGCAGTGGTGCGTGAAGTGGAGGAGGAGGCCGGGGTCACGGCTGAGGTTCAAGGCGTGCTGGGTATCAGGAACCGCTACGACGAAGACGGTGGCAACAGCATCTACGTGGTGATGTTGCTCAACGGTCTAAGCGGCGAGCCTAAACCAGACATGACAGAAGTAGATAGGGCCGAATTCTTCACCTTGGAAGAGATACTGGCCATAGAGCAGATCGGGGCCATCAACGTGGAAGTCGCCAAGCAGGCGCTGTCAGCCGACCATCGGGTTTTGTTTCCCCAGACCATCACCCAGGCTGGCCGTGGGACTTATACATTATTTCTTGGATAATACCCATCTTCCCACTTCCCCTTACGCAAGGTAATTATCCCCGCATGACACGGAACCGATCGATCGGCTTGTAACCGCGTAACGCGCCATCCATATCAAGAAGGGCGCAGCGGGTTCTTACGTTGAAAGGCTCAAGGCCGTCTCCGAGAAATACAACCAGGAAATCGTGGGTCCTCCTCTTGGTTAAAGCTCAAGGTGCGATGCCGGGAAAATTACCTCTATCATAAGGTGGGCTTTTACGTCTCCAAGAGGCGGTTAGTTTGACGCCGTGGCGAGGTGCTGATACACTCGCCGATGTCCTTGTTGAGCAGTTTATTGGGGCTCAATCCGCCTAAATGCAATCCACTTGAAACGGGAGATCTGCAATGCCGGTAATTGATTCAACACCTGAATTTGTAGCTAACGCATACACAATCATGCGCAATAACTTGGAGATTGTTCGCCCGAGACTGGGTAGGCCCCTGGGGTTGGCGGACAAGCTGGTCCTTTCCCACCTGGACGATCCGGAAAACCAGGAGTTGGAGGCTGGCAAGAGCTACCTGCTGGCTCGCCCAGACCGAGTGATTCTACAAGACGTTTTGGGCCAGACTGCCATGCTGGTGTTCATGCAGACCCGCCGGGCCAGCACCGCAGTCCCAACCAGTGTTCACTGCGACCACCTGATTCAAGCTCGGGTTGGAGCATCTTCCGACTTGAACGAGTCCGTGTCGGAAAACGGTGAGGTTTACGATTTTCTGCGCTCCGCCGCCGCCAAATTCGGCGTGGGCTTCTGGGGTCCCGGCGCGGGTATCCTGCACCAAGTAAACCTGGAGCAGTACGCTTTCCCCGGAGCGATGATTATCGGCACCGATTCCCATACACCCAACGCCGGCGGCCTTGGCGCTTGCTCGGTGGGTGTGGGCGGGGCCGATGCGGTGGAAGTTATGGCCGGGCTCCCCTGGGAAGTCCTTTATCCTAGCCGCATCGGCGTCAAGCTGACAGGCAGACTGAATGGATGGACCGCCCCCAAAGACATCATTCTCTATCTAGCAGGTGAACTAACCGTCTCCGGAGCCACCAACGCGATCATCGAGTACTTCGGGCCGGGAACAGAGACGATAAGCTGTACCGGCAAAGCGACCATCACAAACATGGGCGCGGAGTTGGGAGCGACGACATCGGTTTTCCCTTACGATGAGTCGATGGCCCGGTATCTCCGGTCCACCCACCGTGCCGAACTGGCGGACCTGGCCGATCAGAACCGTGAGATGTTCCGGGCGGACCAGGAAGTGCTGGACAATCCGGAGGCCCACTTTGACCGCGTCGTGGAGATTGACTTGAGCAAGCTGGAGCCCCACCTGGTGGGCCCACACTCTCCGGACCGGGCCCGCCCGATCTCTGAATTGGCCGCCCAAGTCAAAGACCCGGCCAATGGGTTTATCGACGAGATTTCTACTGCGCTGATCGGAAGCTGCACCAACTCCTCCTACGAAGACATGAGTCGCTCGGCTGACGTGGCGGAGCAAGCCAAAGCTTTTGGCATCGAAATAGCGACCCAATTGATGGTGACGCCGGGTTCCGAACAGGTGCGGGCAACCATCGAGCGGGACGGCCAGTTGGAGTCCCTACGGTCTATCGGTGCAACGGTCCTGGCCAACGCTTGCGGTCCCTGCATCGGACAGTGGCGGCGGGCTCGGGAAAATGAAGACGCCAATACTATTGTTACGTCCTACAACCGCAACTTCCCCGCTCGTAACGACGCCCGGCCCCAAACGATGAACTTCATCGCCAGCCCGGAAATGACTGTGGCCCTGGCTCTGGCCGGAAGGCTGTCCTTCAATCCCATGACGGACACGCTGACCGACGCCCAAGGGAACGCGGTTATGCTGGAGCCGCCGAAGCAAGCTCCCGATGTTCCGGAAGAGGATTTCGATCCCGGTAACTCTTCCTATATCGCGCCTCCGGAAGACGGGAGCAGCGTGGAAGTGGTGGTCGACCCCAACAGCCCGAGGATCGAGTTAATCAACCCCTGGCCTGCATGGGACCAGAAGGACATCGTGGACGCGCCCGTCGTCATGAAAGTTCAAGGGAAGTGCACCACGGACCACATCTCCCCCGCCGGTCCTTGGCTGAGCCTCCGGGGACACCTCACCAAGTTCAGCGAGAACTTCTTGATGGGCGGCATCAACGCCTACAACGGCGAGGCCGGCAAGGGGCTGGACGTCTTATCCGGCGAGACCGGTGTAGCCGTCTCCCACATCGCCCGGCACTACCAGGCCGAAGGGTTGAAGTGGGTGGTGGTTGGTGACTCCAACTACGGTGAGGGTAGCAGCCGGGAACACGCCGCTCTATCGCCGAAATTGCTGGGTGGTGGCGCGGTCATAGCCCGCAGCTTCGCTCGCATCCACGAGACAAATCTGAAGAAACAGGGCTTGCTGGCTCTGACGTTCAGCGACTCCGCCGACTACGACAAGATTCGCGAGGACGATCGTATCAGCCTGACCGGTTTGACTGAACTGGCACCCGGCAAGCCCGTCCCTTGCACCGTCAGCCACTCCGACGGGACCAGCGAAACGTTGAGCCTGAACCATACCCTGGGCGAACCCCAGATCGAGTGGTTCCGGTTGGGCTCGGCGCTGAACCTGTTCCACCAGTAAGATGCCGGTTGCGTTTTCGGGAAGGCCCCGAAGACGCATGGAATCTGAGTGGCAATCATCCTGAGCAAAATGTAGGGGCAGGTTTGAAGAACCTGCCCCTACTGTCGTCAGAGGGGGATGCGGCTTACGGCAGCTTAGACCCAGCGGCCCAACTTCCCTCATGGAACACGGCAAGCACCCGGCGTAGAGCGGCTATCTCTTCCACCGGGTTGCCTTCCACCAGCAGCAGGTCGGCTGCTTTTCCGGTCTCGATGGTCCCGGTATTGTCTGAAACCCTCATCGCTGTGGCAGCGTCCCTGGTTCCCGCCAAGATGGACTGCATGGGGGACAGTCCCATGTTATTTAGGGCTAATAATTCGCCCTGAAAGTCACCGAAGGGATAGCTGCCCCAACCGCAGTCCGAGCCCCCCACGAACTTCACTCCCATCTCGACGAGCCGGCCGAACTGGTCTTCCCGGTAACGTGCGTTGCCTTCAAGCCTTTCCAGCATGACCACTTCTTCGCCATTCAGTTCGCCCCGTTCCCGTTTCGCGCGAAGCTGAGTTCTCCGGAAAGTTCCCAGGTATAGGGTGGGATTGACCCAGGTAGTCCCTTCGGCCAAGCGCTCGGCGGTGGCCTGATCGTACCGGTACGACTGGTCAGGCTCGTAGAAGGCGCAATGGAAAATGACGTCAACGCCAGCATCCAGTGCATTGTTGATGGCGACAGTGGAGCGGCAATGGGCAGACACAGGGCGGTTCCGTCCGTGTGCTTCCGATGTGGCTACCTTCAGTTCTTCAACGGTCAGCGAAGGACGGTAGGGGTCGCTGGTGACCGTGCTGCCGCCGGAGGCTATCACCTTTATGAAGTCCGCTCCCTCTTTGATGAGCGTTCGAACCCGCTGCCGGACCTCTTCCGGTCCGTCGGCCTCGCCGCCCATGTACCAAAGATGTCCGCCGGTCACCGTAACCGGCTGTCCTGCTACCATGACCCTGGGGCCGGCCACCAGCCCTTGGCGGATACCTTCCTTGAGGGAGAAGGCTGTACGGTTCCAGGACCCAGCGTCGCACAGGGTGGTCACCCCCGACACCAACGCCCGTTCCACGTTTTTGGCGGACCGCAACAGCCGGACATCGTCGGAGTCGCTGATTACGTCCTCACCCCTGCGTCCGTCTCCGGGCATATTGGTGTGGGTATGGCAGTCGATCAGTCCGGGTAAAAGAGTCGCGGTTTGCAGGTCTAACACCTGGGGGCTGGGCGAACCATCCGGCCCGAGAACCGGCCCGGACGGATCGTCGGTTTGCTCGGCGGGACCACACCAAGCTATGCGATCTCCCTGGATCGTGACGGCATGCCCTTGGATGGGCGGACCACCCTGTCCATCAATGAGCCAGCCTGGCTTGATGACGATGAGTTCGTTGGGAGTCGACGTCAATGTTGGCCCTCCTCTGGGACTCTAGTGGGTATCGAAGATTTCCTGGTATCGCGACAATTCTTGCTCCAACCGCACTCGGTCTTCGCTGGATGGGTTGTTGACATTAGCGAAGGGGGTTAGCGTTCCCAGCTTCTCGAGGGCCAAAATCAAAAGTAACCTGGCCTTGACCGCCATCAGGTTGTCGCACGAGATGAACGGGTTATCCACCAGCTTGGGCACCCGGCCGTGGTCGCCACGGTTGGCCACCGCCACTGGGATACCGTGTTGATACATGGCTGTCTGCAAGATGGGCATCTGGAATTGGTGGGGCTTGCCATCGTAGGCGAACCCTTCCACCACGATGCCGTGCTTATGTGGCGCGTCCGGCGTCGATCGTTCTTTCAGTGCCCGGTCGATCAAGGCGGCGATGGGCACCTCGTCGGCCCCGGCGTAGGTCTTAACGATGTCCACTCTGGGCATCACCTCAGGCAGAGGCCCATTGGCACGCACATCTGACCAGAGGGTATGTTTGCGCTCCGGCCGGAAATAAAAGGTTACTTGGTCGCTTTCTACCGACCCCAAGGCTGACGCCGAGCCGCCCGAACTGGCGAATCCGCCGGGCCGTTGGTTGGTTTTCGTGACTTCACGGGAGGACATAATCTCTTCGTTCATCACCAGCATGGCACCCCGGCCTTTGGCATCGGGATGGGTGGCCACCCGGACGGCGTCGACCAAGTTCCAGTCGCCGTCGTTGCCCATGCTGCTGTGGCGGCGCTGGGAGGCGGCCACCACAACTGGCTTGTCGCTATTGACGGTGTAGTGCAGGAAGCAGGCTGTTTCTTCGGCTGTGAAGGTACCGTGGGTGATGACGCATCCCGTCGTATCACTTTCCGCCAGGGCTTCATTAACGGCGTTGGATATCAAGACCAACTCGAACATGCTGAACGTCTGTCCCCCAGCCCGCAGCTCCCGCCCCGTGTGAGGGTCGATAATCTCCCTGACCTCCAGTTGGGCTGCCTTGGCTAATAAGCCGTTACGTCCGGCAGTGTCCAAGCCGAACCGGTCTATCTCCTCGATGATTCGGCGGGCGTTCATGTGGACCGCTGCGTATCCTTCGGGAGGGGATTTATCCGGCGTCATGGGAGGCAGCAGGTAGAGGCCGTCGGATGGGTCGAGGGTGACGCTCCAATAGGGATCTTCATTGGCGCCGGTGGACAGCGGATTGCCGTCCAGGTCCTCCTTGGAGATCTTCACTGACACGGATTCATGAAGGCGTTGGGGTCTCAGCAGATTGAATGCGCCGCCTGCCTTGGTGGATGTGACCAGGGGTTGCCCGTTCTGGATGGTGCCGCCGGTGGGGATTATCGCTATCTTCGGTAAGGCCACGTCGTACCGTCCTATCCTTGAGATTCCCGTTTGGGGATATTGTTTAGCGCTAAAAGTTGAAGCCGCTAATCGTCATCATCGGCAACTGAAACCGCGTGGGTTGGAGGTAGTTGCTCAACCGCTCCGGCTCTGAGATTTCTCAGGTCGGGGCTCAGGACGTACATTAACCCTGAAACCACAATCATGACCATCGCCCCTAGAGCCACCGCCCAGGGAGCGCCGATGTATTGGGCAATCATTCCCCCCTGTGTCATTCCCAGTGGGGCCAGACTCCAGGTTATGCCGTAGAGTCCCATGACCCGGCCCCGAAGCTGTTCCGGGACCAGTTGTTGTATGGTGCTGAGGCCTCCGACGAGGTACAGGGAGTTGGACGCGCCTACCAATACCAGCATGGCCATGGATGCCGTATAGCTACCCTGCCAGGCCGCCATGGCGAAGAGGATCTGGGTGAGCCCGTATAAGGCCGCTCCGGCCAAAATCAACTGGCCCTTGGGAGCGCCGTCCTTGAGATTGCCGATGTACCATGTGCCGATGATGGCGCCTACTCCGGAGGCCCCTAGGAGCAAGCCAATCTTTTCAGCCCCAACATCCAGTACGTCTTTGGCAAACACGGGCATCAAGAAGACGTAAGACATGCCGAACAGGCTGTTACAGCAGGTGAGGAGCATAACGTTGAAGAAAACTGGACGTTGCCGCACGTACCGTAGGCTCTCGGCTACCTGAGGGGCGAATCGACCCTTGGCCGGAGGGCGGGGCCGCAGCCTTAAGATCGTCAGAACCGCTGCCAGCAGATAGAAAGAAGCGGCGCTGATGAACATGGATGTTGGAATGTCCCGCCAGGCGATGATTATACCGGCCAATGCCGGCGCCAGCACCCGTACGACGTTCCAAACTATGGAGTCCATGGCCACGGCGTTGACGATATGTTCAGTGCGCACCAAACGGGGCGAGATGCTGGAGCGGCTGGGCGCGTCGAAGGCTTGTACGGCCCCTATAATTACACCGGCGGCCAGAATGTGCCACGTTTTCACGTCCCCGTTGAGGACCAGGATAGCCAGCACCACTACCACAGTCGCCGAAACGGACTGAGCGGCCGCCACCAAGTATTTGGGCTCCCACCGGTCGGCCAGTACCCCACCGATGAGGTTCAGTGCCAAAGCGGGGATGGCGATGGCGACCCCGAGGTAAGCGATGTACCTGGGTTCGCCGGTCATTCGGTAGATGAGCCAACCCAGAGTGAACTGGAGCAGCATCTGATGGCCCGTAACGCCGGCCAGCAGGGCCAGCCAGTAATACCGAAACTGCCCGTACCTCATGGAGGAGGGCAGGTAACGACTGATTGTTGCCAAAGACGCCAACTTAACTTCTGAAGACCCGTCCTGTGTGTAGGCTGGTCGTACTCGAGATGCAGGTGATGTCCGTGATCGGCAGAAAGAACGGACCGGGCGATATGAGAACATCACCAGGCACACAAGGTGATTCAATGTGTTGGGTAGTATCACCGAGTTGAGCTTGGAGTATATACGGGTCCGGCTGCGGAGTCCAAGCCGCCACGGAAAGCCAATGTGGGTTAGCTGCTCAAGACTGAGCGTTGTAGTTGGTGTGGGGCGTTGTGTTCATGGGAATACTCCCCTGGTAAAACTGGCGCAGGTGGGGTTCAACCAGCCAGCTTAGCTCCCGGCGTTCTAATTCCTGGGGCGTAAGGGGCCGGTCCAATGCCTCTTTTAATTCTTTGAATAACCCCGCTTTGTCTATCTTGGTCAATTGTCTATCCCGCATGATGACCTCGCCATCGACGATAACTGTGTCCACGTCTATGCTTCGGCCCCGGTGGACAACGGCATCGACCATTGGAACTTCAGGGTCCAGATAGGGCTCCTCGATGTTCCGCAGGTCCAGCAGAATCATATCCGCGCGTTTGCCCGCCTCCAGGGTGCCGATGCGGTCGCCGAACATACTGGCGTAGGCTCCGTTCACCGTCGCCATCTCCAGTACTTGGTAAGAAGTAGGAGGGGTGTGTTCGATGCCCGGGACTCGATGCAGCTTTAAGACCATGCGCATCTCTTGGAACAGGTCCTTGTCGTCGTTGATTCCCGCTTCATCGCTGCCCATGGCCACCCTAACGCCCGCCGCCAAAATCTTGCCGATGGGGGCGATGCCGCTTTGCAGGCGCAGGTTGGAGCTGGCGTTGTGGCACACGTTGGTCCCAGTTGCCGCCATCAACGCGATGTCCTCATCCGTGGCCCAAACGCTGTGCCCGCAGGTAATCTCAGGCCCCAGGAACCCCAAGTCGTTCAAGTGCTGCAGTGGGGTTTTGTTCCAGGCCTGCAAGCCGAACAGCTTTTGGTACACCGTTTCTTGCAGATGGATGTGGATTCCTGTTTGGTGGCGGGTAGCCATATCCTTTAAGGCCACCAACATCTCGTCGGTGCATCGATGAACATTGCTGGGCGCCATGACAACTTGTACTCGCTCGTGGCGGTTGTTGCCGTACTTGAAGCAAATCTCCTCCAGGATGGGCATCACGTCGGCCACCGGCCAGTAGCTGCGGGCCATGAACGACCGGTATCGTTCCGCCAGATCGCCAGGCATCTGCGCCGCGAAATCTTCCTCGCCCCCGCCGGCCCCGGCCACCATCGAGTTCTGGTCGGCGATGGACGGAGCGTAGGAGACCCGCATCCCAGAGTCTTGATAGGCTTTAACTACTTTGTCGGCCACCGCCATGTCTACCGGGGCCACTCCTCGCCCGGCGGAGTGAATCGCTTGCACCGTGGTTGTCCCCGACTCAATCATCTGGACTGCGCCGTATAGCTGGTCCAGGTAGGGGTCAATGGCCCTGGCGCCTATGCGGGCCAACATCCACATTTCCAAAGGCAGGTCGGGGGCGCCCATCTGAAAGGGCGTGAGGCCCACATGGAAATGGTCGTTGACCAAACCCGGCATGACCACATAGTTGGAAGACCCGATAATCTCTTCGTTGGGATAACGGGAGCGGAGGTCCTGGTAGCCGCCAACCTCTATGATCTGGCCGTCTTGTTGTAGTATTGCGCCGTCGGAAATCACTACGGCGGAGTTGGGTCCGGTCACCTTAGAGATTACGTACTTGCCGCGCACCAGGCTATAAGCCATAAGAACCTCCTGATTGCCGTCCCACGCCATGGGATTTCATCAAGGTATTCTACATCACGCCCGGCGCGGATCGAGCAGGCCTGCGTCGAAGCTAGGCCACGATTTTCTATGGTTCAATCCCCCAATTTGGGTGGTACAATCGCCCGGCATAAACCAGATAAGCCGATCGGAGGACAGAAACATGCGGCTGGAAAACAAGGTCGCGCTAATCAGCGGGGGAGCCAGGGGGATGGGCGCGGCGGAAGCAAAGTTGTTCGCTAGCGAAGGGGCTAAGGTGGTCATCGGCGACATCCTGGAATATGAAGGACGCCGCACCGAAGCCGAGATTAACGAGTCGGGCGGCGAGTGCGTCTTCGTCCCGCTGGACGTTACCAGCGAGGCGGCATGGCAAGAAGCCGTGGCCACTGCGGTCAACCGCTTCGGCAAGCTGGATATCCTGGTGAACAACGCCGGAGTGCTATCCAGAGGCACCCTTGAAGACACCACCGTCGAAGAGTGGGACCGAGTGATGGACATCAACGCCAAGGGTGTCTTCCTGGGCACCAAAGCCGCCATTCCCGAGATGCGGCGGGCCGGAGGAGGCTCCATCGTCAACACGTCCTCCATATCCGGACTGATTGGCCAAGCCTCCACGAGCCCGGTGTACAACGCGTCTAAAGGGGCCGTGCGGATATTCACCAAGTCGGCCGCCATCCAATACGCCAAAGAAGGCATTCGGGTCAACTCGGTGCATCCGGGCGCGGTGGACACCCCGATGGTCGAATACCGCCTCTCCGACCCGGAACTCCAGAAACAAGCCAACGAACGTGCCCCCCTAGGTCGCACCGCCAAACCCGAGGAGATTGCCTACGGAGTCCTCTACTTAGCCTCGGACGAAGCATCCTTCGTCACCGGCAGTGAGCTGGTGATGGACGGTGGATTTACAGCTCAGTAGGGGCAGGTGATGGGCGTATTGCCACGCCAAGGCTGGGTGCTTACCCAAAGCCATCACCCTGCTGGACGAGTCCATGACAATCTCCAGCGAACTGGGGATGCGGCCGTTGTTGGAGCGGGTGTTGTCCAGACGGGCGATAAGTGAGGCCTAACTTTTACGGTATGAGGACGTGACGATGCGCATAGGTCTGTTACCCGGCGCCCGGCGGGACGCCATGACCCTTCAAGATACGGTGCGGCAGGTGGTTGAGGCCGAGAGTGATGGCTTTGACAGCGTCTGGTTTCCCCAGATGTCCGGCTTCGGATACGACGCCCTGACCATAATCTCCTTGGCGGGTATACAGACCGAGCGAATCGAACTGGGCACGGCAGTGATACCCACCTTTCCCACCCATCCGCTGGCCATGACTAAGCATGCCCTGACGGCTCAGGCGGCAACTCAGGGGCGGCTGACGCTGGGGTTGGGTCTGTCCCACAAACCATCCATCGAGGATACGTTGGGTCTGTCTTACCAGCACCCGTTGCGGCACATGCGCGAATACCTGACCGTGGTTCGTTCCCTAGTGGAGGATGGCTCCGCCGACTTCGATGGTCAGGCATTCCAGGTTAAGGCCGAGCTTAACGTACCAGGGTCGTCGTCGTTTCCCATCGTAATCGCCGCTCTGGCTCCCCGGATGCTGCGTTTGGCCGGGGAGATGGCGGATGGCACGGTGACCTGGATGGGCGGGGTGAAGGCCATCGGGTCTCACGTATCGCCCCGCATCCGGGAAGCGGCGGAAGCGGCGGGGCGTCCCAGCCCTAGAGTTATTGCCTCCCTCCCCGTGGCGGTGACCGACGATACTTCCGAGGCCAGGGAGCGAGCCGCTCGGACCTACAACCGCTACGGCCAGCTAACCAACTACCGGCGGCTTTTGGATATCGAGGGTGTTGAGGGGCCATCTGAGGTAGCGGTTATCGGCAACGAGGCTCAGGTGGAGCAGCAGTTGCGGGACTTCGCCAGCGCCGGAGCCACCGATTTTGTCGCCTCGATATTGCCGGTCAGCAGCGACCGGTCGGCATCAGCGGTTCGCACCATGGAGTTTCTGAAGAGCATGGTGGGCCGGGTTTAACTTGTCGGCGCCACTCGCCTGATTGACAGGGCAGGCACGCCTGTCTACAATCCACAACAATACAAGTGGGGCTAAAATGCCCCTGCACCTGGAAGACACCGAGGAAATCCCCAAGGGCCAAAATAGAGGAGGAATCATGGCAAGAATCAAGCATATCGCGCTAGCCAGCGAGGACCCGGCGAAGACGGCCGCATTCTACATGGATAACTTTGGACTCGCAGAACTGCGTCGAGAGCCTGCAGACACCGGGGCGGACGGCGTATGGCTCAGCGACGGATACATCTATTTCGCTATCCTGAAGGTTGGCAATCCGGACGTTACCACTACCTTGGCTCCCGGCGCCACCGGCACTGTGGACCACATCGGCTTCTACGTAGACGACTTGGAAGAGTCCTGCGAAGCCGTAGAAAAAGCCGGGTCTATAAAGTGCGACAACAGCAGCGAAATGAACCGTAAGTATGCCGACCCCGACGGCATCATGTTGGACATCCGCTACCGCGGGTGGGACGAGCAGATCGGCGCCAGGACCCAGCTTTATGAGCTGACCCCGGCCAAGACCCCCGCCCAGAGCTAGACGCTCTCAGTAGCTAGGCTGCGATGAACTTAAGCCCCGTCCCGATATCTCCGGGGCGGGGCTTTTTTCTTGGGACTGGGTTCTGCGTTACATTTCTAGTGGGGTTGGCTTGGTTATCGCAGCTTGTCATTCCGAGGAGCGCAGCGACGAGGAATCTGGTGTTTCGAATGGACGACACCACCACATGCTCAGATTCCTCCCTGCGGTCGGAATGACATGTGACGTGCTCGGAGCGATAAGGGAGACTCTCCCCCAAGTACAGGCCACGAGGCCGGCTGGGGGTATGTTAGAAGAAGTTGCTTAGGTTCTTCGCCGAGAGAACGTTCTGTTCGAAGACAATCTTCCGGCTGGCTAGCTGCCAACTGCCATCTACGTTGCGCAGCACGTCCTCCCGGCTGCCTACGTAGAAATCCTCCTCGGTTTCTCCTCTGCTGCGGTACATGATGAAATTTGAGTAGACCTTTACCTCCGACTCTCTCTCTCCCGGCTCTACTTCCACATTAGAGATCAAATGGCGGGTCCGGGACGGGGGGTCTTCCGCCCAGGCCATGCCGGTGTCCAACCGATCTACCCGCCGCCGCAGGGAGCCTTTGTCCTCGTCCATGAACGCCTGATCGCTCTCTTTGGATAGGTCGTCTTCCTCATAGCGGGAGCCGTCTAGGATGGATATGGACTTGCTGGCGGCGGAGTATCGGTTGGAGCGCATGGGGATCCAGTAGCGAAGGTCGTCGGCCAGCAAGTCTATCCACCGGCGAAACTGCCGGGAGTCCAGCAGCCGGGCCTCCCGATATAGGAACTGCTCCACTTGGCGGAGTACGTCGTCTTGCATGGCAGATTACATCCTAGCCGGAGATTGGGTCTTGGGAAGAAGCGATGGCACCGGTTCCCGGTTTACAGATGGTGGCTGCTGGCGTGGAACAGGTCTTCAACCTCAAGGTGGCCGTCGATCAGCCCCTGGTCGAGTTCGTACTGGATGAACCGCTCCAGATTGCTTCGATTCTTTTCCAACCCATTTGGCCAAGTGTCGCCGCCCATGATTAGCTGCTCTTCTTGGGCCAGTTGGGGCGCCCAGGCCATGCTGCTCCAGTTTGGGTCGTCGTAGAACCGGAAGGCGGTTTCTTTGGCTTGCTCAAAGGCGGTGAACAGAGCGGCAGTGACCTCGGGATGCTGGTTGGCGACTTCCTGTTTGATGGCGACCAGATGCATGATGGGGTAGAAACCGTTGCGCTGGAAGTAGGAAATCTCTTCGGACCGGGAGTCCTGAAAAAGACGCCCTACCTCGGGCGCTCCGGCAACGAAGGGAACGGGCATCCGGGGCACCATGTAGGCATCGATCTCGCCTTGTACCAGCATCGTTTCTATATTGTTCCCTTGGGGAGCCCGTTCGATGGAAACCCCAGCCGGTGCCTGGAACGATACGGGTTCATCGGTGCTGGTGATCCAATTAACCTGGTCCAAGGGGATGCCGTATTCGTGCTGCAAGTCGCCCTTGGCCAGCACCGATAGTGTGGTCTGGAAACTGCGCAGACCGACCCTTTTGCCGATGAGGTCTTGGGGCCCGCTGATACCGGCGGCGGTGTTGACGTACATCTGTGACTGGCTGAACAGGCGGCGCGGGAACACTGGAATGGCGGTCAGCGCCGCGCCCCGGGTGATTGCCATGATGTAGGACGACAGGGAGAGCTCGGCGCAGTCCCACTCCAAACCGTCCAACATCCGCTCGTGGCGGCCCGACTCCACGGTGACATGCCGGACATCAAGCTGGATACCTTCGGCCTTCACCGTTCGGTCCAGCAATGGGATGTGGCGGTCGTAGTGTTCCACCGCTAGGGTCAGCTTGGGTTCGGGCATGGGACTTCTCCTTAATGCTGCTGGAATGGGGAAGACGCGGATCTACTCCGAACTCCGCTGTTGCGGCGTCTCACGGGCCGAGTTTCCCCATTCTCAGATTTCTGGGTTTCCTAGTCCGGATACATGATTTGGAGCCGGTGCCCGTCTGGGTCGTCGAAGTAGATGCACCGGTCATCGCCGGGACGTCCGAACACGGTGGCGCCGTTGCTTTCCAAGTACGCCTTTACTTCTTCGTACGTGCCCGATTCTATCCGAAGGGCCATGTGGTTCACGTCATCGCCCGGTTTGATGTCGGTGCCCTCGCCAACCTGGAACAAGGCGACCATTTGCCCGCCGCCGCACCAGAGAAAGGCGTGGGTGGCGTCTTCGTGGTTGACGGTCATTCCCAGCACGTCGAGATAGAATTTCCGAGACTTGGCCACGTCTTTAACGTGTAATACCGTGTGGTCGATGCCCTTTGTCCTCAACTTGGTCTCTAGCATTGTCATCCTCCCGGATCTGACGATTGGGACGGATCGGCCATTGGCAACGCCGCGGCGTTGCCAATGGATCAGTCGCAGGCGAGACCAGGACGCCCGAGTATCCCGGTTAATATCATATCGCTCGAGCACCGTCAAGCGGCGTGATGCGAAGCCTATCGGGATGGAGTGTCTAAGACCGAGGGATTCTGCATCTCATTAGACCAATCATCTAGTCAGGCAGTTTTGCTTAGAAAGGGGCAGGTGCAGAATGGGAGGGTCACTTTGCCTCGGTGTCCCAGATCCAATCAACCTGAATCGGCACCGGCGTACAACCCAACGCCGTCATACCTTGCAACGCCGCTTTTTCCAATGACGATTGTTCCGGGCTGTGGAATAAGTGCCTTGAGCAGCGGCAGTCGCTGGAGCCGAACCGTGGAACCACCAGGAATATTGTCTCCAAGTGGCGGACCAGAGGGCATTCCAACGATTCTTCAGTGTGGCCGATGATGGCGGTAGTGGGTTTGCCTAGGTGCATCAGGTAGTCGAGATGCCAATGGGGGCGGTCGTGGGTCCGTAGATGGCGGCGAACCCGCGCCTCTACTCCGGACTTTCCAGATTCGACGTAGCCATACCAACCGCTTTGGAAATCAAGCTCACCACGCTTTCCTATTGTCATCGTTACGTCGTTGGACAAGTGGAATATCAGGACGTAGATTCCTGAGTTTCTGTTTTTAGATCCAGCCAACATCGCCGCCAAAGCCGTTTTCTCTATCTGCGGGTCTCATTAGATGGCTTGCTGCCGTTGTCTGGGCGACTGATGGGGGACGGCAGTCTACGAAGTCCGTTGGCACGCTAGCTTCGAGGGGGATATGATATGGCTCAAGAGCGAGGAGGGAAATCATGAGCACTCAGAAAGAACAGTTCATCGATAGCCACGCCCACATCGTTCCGGCCGGTCTGGTCGATGAGGCAAGGACCAGCGGGAAGAGTTTGGGCGTGACGGTGGAGGACACCGACCGGGGACCCGCACTCCAGTTCGAAGGGTTGGTCCAGCTCCGGCCACTGGGCGGCTTGGCCCAACTTGAGCCCCGTCTGGAGTGGATGACTACCCAGGGCCTGGATCAGCAGATCCTAGCGTCATGGCTGGACATCCACGGATACACCCTTTCCCCGGACAAAGCTGCCACGTGGGCCAGACTGTTCAATGAGCACCTGGCTGAACTTGTGGGATCGAACGGCGATACCTTCCGGGGCTTGGCCACGGTGCCGATCCAGGACGGGACCATGGCGGCGAAGGAACTGGAGTACGCAGTGAACACGTTGGGCATGCTGGGCACCATGGTGTCCGCCGACCCGGTGGGGCACGATTTGTCGCAGGACAGCTACGAACCCTTGTGGGCGGCGGCGGAAAGCCTGGGTGTGCCGATCGTACTGCATCCGGCTACCCATGGGTTTGGCGGTGGGATAACGCCCAACTACCTGACCTTCAGTCTGGGCCGCACCTTGGATACAACAATAACTGCGGCAAAGCTGATACTTGAGGGTCTCTTCGACCGGCATCCCAACCTGAAAATGGTATTGGTCCACGGCGGAGGGTTCCTTCCCTACCAGGCCGCTCGCATCGACAACGGGTATCGCAGTGGCGCGGGAAGGCCCGTGGAACTGAAACGCGACAAGCCGTCGGACTACCTGGAGATGCTCTACTACGACACGGTGAACATGTCCCCGGACTCCCTGCGGATGCTGCGGAACGTCGCTGGCGCGGAGCACATCATGCTCGGGTCGGACTATGTGTTCTCCGGCACGCCCCAACCCTTGACGGAGCCGGTGCGCGAAGCCGGTTTTGAGCCGGCGGAGTACCAGTTGATCTGCTGTGGCAGTGCCCAGAAATTGTTCTTTGAGTAGAACTAGTCCGGGTAGTCGACTGCTTCGTTGATATTCCGGTAGGGCGAAACTATACTCGCCGTTAAGCAAGACTCGGCTGGCTTTTAGCTGGCGCGTTGTCGAGCGGAACTGACCGAGCCAGCTAAGTCTAGGAGGATTGCGTGGCACGTAACCCTGAAGGCAGACGCCGTTCCTCTCGTTCGCGGTCCGGCGGTAAGTCCAGCCCGGTGCGGATAGCGTTTGTCATAGATGGGTTGGTCCTAGTCACCGCCGTGTTAGCCTTGGCCATCACCATGTTCTTGAGCCCGTCCGCTCGGACATGGGCTCTGGAGTCCCTAGCCTACGGCTGGGCGCCGGTGGGGCTGTGGCTTGGTGCTCTGGTGTTTGGCTTGCGCTACCACATCAGGTTCTTTGCACGTCAGTGGCAATGGTGGGTGACCGCTGCCGCCGGGGCCGCCATCGCCGTCGGTGTCCTCTCCTTCTTCCACCCCGGCTTCGGGATCTTCGCAGATGTCAGTCTGGGCGGCCGGTGGGGAACAATCTTGGGCGGTGCACCCCTGTCGTTGGGCATCGCCAAGTTGGTGATTATAGCCGTCTTGATGCCGGTGGTGGTGTTTCCAAGGAGGGTTGGCCCCTTGTACGCTCGGGCCTTCGAGCAGGTAGGCCAAAGTGCGCGGTTCGTGGCCGAACACCCGCTTCTGAAACGGTTCAGGGGAGCCATAGCGCAAAGGCTAAAGTCTCGGACAAAAGACACTGAGCAGCCAAGCATCCCAGCATCGACTCCTGTGCCAACCCCTGAGCCGCCTGCCGTAGAATCGACGGCAACGGCGGTAGCTGAAGATAAACCCGTCCAGGATAATCCGCCCGACCAACAGGAGGTGGTTCCGGAAGTCCAGCCGGATACCAGGAGCGAGATATCCGCCATCGATGGCTTTGTCAGCGAAGAGTTATCTCTATATGCCGAGCCTGTCGACCCTAGCTCGGTCTCGAATCCGCCTTGGCTGTTGCCTGCCGCAGACCTGCTGACTGCTCCGGAACCGGTCGAGTCCAACGAAGAGGCCCTGATAGCCACCGCCCGTCTCATCGAGGACACTCTGGCCAGCTATGGCGCGAACGTAACGGTTCCCGACGCCAGCATCCAGTCCGGACCCCGGCTCAATCGTTTCGGTCTCGACCCGGGCTGGTTGACTGACGACAAGGGCGGCTCGGATGAACAGCAAGACGGCGGCGTTGGCGGGAGGAGCCGGGTTAGGGTCCAAGCCATCTTGGCTCGGCAGAACGACCTGGCCCTTGCGCTCAAGACTCCTACAATCAGGATCCAACCCACCATCCCGGGTGAGTCGTTGGTGGGGCTGGAGGTTCCCTCTCCCACACCGAGGAGAGTTGGGTTGAAAGAGGTGGTAGAATCCCAAGCCTTTGTTGACTGTGCCGCCAAGGGAGGCTTGCCCATCGCGATCGGCTTGGACATCGCTGGCGAGCCGGAGGTGTTGGACCTGGCAGGACTGCCTCATCTGCTCATCGCCGGAGCCACGGGCACGGGCAAAAGTGTATGCCTCAACAGCATCGTGGCCTCTCTGCTGGTGTCGAAATCGCCGGATCAATTGCGTCTATTGATGGTAGACCCCAAGGGAGTGGAACTGACGCCCTTCGATGGGCTGCCGCACCTAGCTGCCCCCACCGTTCAGGAATTCAAAGGATTCACCGAATCGCTTAAGGGCTTGTTGAGTTTGATGCAGCAACGGTACACCAGGTTGGCGGAGGCCGGGGCGCGCAACATCGCCGGCTACAACGCCACCGCCGAGAGAAGGATGCCCTACGTGGTGTTGGTGGTTGATGAATTGGCGGAACTCATGCTGGCCGGTGGCCGAGAGGCCGAAGCGAATCTGGTGAGGCTGGCTCAGATGGGCCGGGCAACAGGTATCCACTTGATGCTGGCTACCCAGAGGCCGACCGTGGACGTGGTTACCGGCTTGCTCAAAGCCAACATCGCTACCCGCATCGCTTTTACTGTGGCGTCCCAGACCGACTCCAGAGTGATTCTGGATGTGTCTGGGGCCGAAGATCTTCTGGGGAGGGGCGATATGCTCCTGCTGGAAAATCAGTCGCCCCAACCCCGGCGAGTCCAAGGAACCTTCGTGGACGATGGGGAAGTTTCCCGGTTGGTGGAATTTTGGCGAGACCCAAGCCAGTCCCGCCCACCGGTGCTCGAAGTAGAGCCTGATGAAGAAGAGATCGACGGCGAAGAGATTGTTGACGAAGAAATCGACGATGCCGGCACTGAAGATTTAGAAGCTGATGACCAAGTTACCGGCGATGGCGATACCGGCGATGAAGATACCAACGATTCAGAGTCTGAATGATTCTGACAGGTGGAAAACAGATTCATCAAAGACCTAATTGGATTGACATAACATCTCGGAAGTAGGAGGGAGGATCCAATGGCTACACCGGAAACCGCAGTCGCTCTTTACAACTACGAAGCATTCATGGGAGGGGAGTCGGATTTCATGGCTTTCCGCTCCAAGCTGCCCGTCGGCTCTCCGGCGCCCGACTTCACCGCCGTTGCCTTGGACAGCGGAGACAAGGTTCAGCTACGGGACTACTGTAAAGAGGGAGACGTAGTTATTGAGTTCGGCTCATTAACTTGACCCTATTGCACGCTGGCGGCGCCAGCGCTGGAGCCCATGGCCAAGAAGTACGCCGATCTGGGGTTCAAGTTCATCTTCGTCTATACGAGGGAAGCCCATCCCGGAGAGAACTACCCCGCGCATCAGACCTTGGAGCAGAAGCTGGATCATGCCCGTTCGCTCAAGAAGGTGCTGGACGTGCAGCGCCCAATCCTGGTGGATGATGTGGAGGGCACAGGGCATGAGCTTTACGGTGCGCTCCCCAACATGACCTACGTTATCGACCGGGGTGGCAAGGTGCTATTCCGGTCGGACTGGACGGATCCGCCGACCATCGAGAAGGTCTTGGACTACATCCTAGACGCTCGCAAGCAGCGCAGGGAAGGTCTGCGGATGGCACCCTTCTACGCCGAGATGGTTGGGTACCGGTGGAGCGACTTGGCGAAGCATCATGAGGTGCTGGAAAAGGCCGGACCTCAGGCATTGTCCGACTGGGAGAACAGCCAAAAGCGCGGCGCTCAACAACCGCCTAGGCCGGGCCGGATACAGATCTAAGACACAGTCCCCTCCTTACCAAGGAGGGGTATAGGTGAGGTTTTACCCCTCGAGAGAACGACCCCCTGTGGTCCACCCTTCTAAAGGGGGAACGTTTGTTTTGATTGGGGAAACCTCACATTGGCGGTCTCATGTTGCGCCAGTCTGTTGCTTGTTCATAGGCGTGGCCTAATCTGACCAGCAACGCCTCGGATAGGTGCTTTCCTACGAACTGGAGGCTTAGAGGCAGACCGTCGCTGTTCTGGCCGCAGGGCAGGGAAATGGTTGGAGCGCCGTTGAAATCGAATGGAACGGTGAAGCGGCCCCACTTCAGGTCGTCTTCGCCTCCCATGGGAGCGCGCAATTGCTCCGGGGTTACCCGGCCCGGTGGGGCGATTGTTGAGGGACACGCCAGCACATCTATATCTTCAAACACGCTTCGAAGCAGACCGTTGCACTCCGCGCGCACGTTGTTGGCCTGGGCATAATCCGAGCCGGTTACTTCAGAGCCCTTGTCCAGCCAGCCCCGGAACCAGGGGCCGTACTCGTCCCGGCGTGACGGATAGGTCGCGCGATGGGCTTCGGCGGCTTCGGCGGAACATAGCACCGCCCAAGCTCCGGTATATTCGCGGGTCTCGGGCATGCTCACCTCGACAATCTCCGCGCCCAGCACTTCCATCACTCGGATGGCCGCCAACACCGACGCTGATAATTCGCCGTCAACGTCGTCCTCGATATACCGAAGGTCCAGGCCGATGCGAATGCCACTTACACCCTCTCCCAGTCCCGCCAACAAGTCGAGTGCAGGTCTGGGCAGAGAGGTTGCGTCGTTGGGGTCGTGGCTGGCGATGGCTTGAAGCATGATACCGGCGTCGGCGGCGCTGCGGGTCATGGGGCCGACGTGGTCCATGGACTCGGCCAGGGCCAGAACTCCGTAGCGGCTGACCAATCCCCATGTGGGCTTGATACCGACGATACCGCAGGAAGCCGCGGGAAACCGTATGGAGCCGCCGGTGTCGCTGCCCAGAGATCCAAAGCAAAGCCCGGCGGCGGTGGCTACTCCGGAGCCGCTGGACGATACGCCGGTCCAATACTCCGGGTTCCACGGGTTGACCGGGATCGGGAAGTCAGGGTGGTATCCGGCCATCGCTCCCTCGGTCAAGTTCAGTTTGCCCAGCAGGACCGAGCCCGCAGCCGCCAGCTTGGAGATAACCGTAGCGTCGAAATCTGGAACGTGATTGGATAGCACCGGTGTACCGCCCATGGTGCGGACGCCTTTAGTGAAGCAAAGATCCTTCACCGCGATGGGCACGCCGTGCAGAGGACCCAAGTAGCCTCCGGCGGAAATCTCAATCTCCGCTTTTCTGGCCGAATCCATCGCTTGGTCCGCCATCACCGTTGCGTAGCTCTGGAATCGACCGTCCAGCGCATCGATTCGCTGGAGCATCGCTTCGGTCACTTCCACCGGGGAAACCTGCTTGTCGCGGATCAAGGACGCGACTTCGGTGATAGTCAGGTAATGCAAAGGGGGGTCGCTCATATCTCCATTCCTCCGGTGGTTCCCGGTTACGCCAATCCTCTGACCTGTCTGAATGTAACTAAAAACAGAAGAGATAGGGTCAAGCTGACCGCCGCGACGATTGTCAGCGCGCCGGACACGGTGGTTAGATCCATCAAAAGCCCAATCAATACGATGGCGATAGGACCCAATCCGAACTCTAACATGTAGATACTAGTGATTCTGCCCCGTAGAGTGTCGGGCGTCATGGATTGGATCAGAGTCTGGGTGCTGACGATGAAGGTGGACTGGGAGATCCCCAGCACAATCAGCATTGCTATGGATAGGGCCAGCCAATGGGACTGGGCCAGTACAAGGACCGCCGCCGACCCCAGAACCAGGCATATCAGCCCCAGCTTCCCCTTGTAGATGACGAATCCCAGAGACGCGATGGCAACGGTGGCGGCGATGCCTCCGACACCCTGAGCCGCCAAGAGGTATCCTCCGACGCTGGCATTGGCGCCCAGCACGGTGCTGGCGTAAGGCGGGAGCAGGGCCGGCACGGGGATGAATACCACATTCAATATAATTCCCAGGACAATCAGGTGCAGGATTATCCGGTTGTCTCGCCAGATGTATCTGAACCCGTCCTTGAAGTTCGCCAAGACCGACGTGAACCGGGCGGTCGATGCCTGCTGGTAGGGAGTCTTCATCGGAATCAACAGCAAAGCGGTGGCGATGTAGGCTCCGGCTTCGACGAAGAAGTTCCACTGTATCCCCACGGTGGTGATTAGCAATCCTCCCAACAATCCTCCGGCTAGACGGTTCACGGTGACGGTCATGGCGCTTAAAGCGAAGGCGTTGCCCATGTTTTCCGGGGGCACCGTGTTGGCGATGAGGGATTGCCGGGCCGGCATGATAAATGCGAAGCAGACCGCCGATACCGAAGCGTATGCGAATACGTGCCAGACTTGGGCTGAGCCGGTAGCTACCATGCTGGCGAAGAAAACGGCCACAACACCGAGGAATATCTGGAGGACAATGACCAGCTTGCGCCGGTCGATGCGGTCGGCAATCACCCCCGCCCAGGGTCCAATCACCAAGGTGGGGAGCCCCCGCAGTCCGGCAGCCGCGCCGGAAAGGGAAGCTGATTCGGTTAGGTCCCACACCATCCAACTCAAGGTTATGAACTGGAGCCATAGGGCCAGGTTATCGAAGATACTCCCGGCCCATAGCAGTCGAAAGTCGATGCTTTTAAGAGATGAGAAAGTTTGCAGACCGGACCGGCGCCGGGAAGCCGTGTTACCGCCTGTGTCGACGCCATCCTGCCTTCGTTGTTGATTCATCAGGCCAACCCGGACAAGGTCTAATCGCCTGGCTTGCCGCCCAACCTGCCGGCCAAGGCCCAAGCGGAAGGCACCGCCAGAGACGCGACGTACAATTTGGCCAGATCCCCAAAGATGAAGGGATACAATCCGAACTCCAGCACCTTATCGTTGGGCACGAATAATGACAGTTGTATCAGGCCGGGGATGTACAGAACGATGTTGCCTGCGCCCATGGCTAGGAGGATCCACACCCGGCGGTCCCAGCCCCGTTCGCATAGGTAGCCGACGACGAACGCCGCCGGGATGAAGCCGATGATGTACCCGCCCGAGGCAAGATTCCAAACTAATCCGGCCGAGCCCGAGGAAAAGCCAAAGATGTATCCGCCCGCGTTGGCCTGAAAGAGAAAGTCCGCTCCGCTGCCGCCGGCGAAGACCGGAAACACACTACCCTCCACCAGGTATAGGGCGAGGGCCGCTGCGCCGCGACGGCTGCCTAGAGTCGCTCCGGTCAACAGCACCGCCAGCGTCTGGCCGGTGATGGGCACCGGGGTGAAGGACAGGTGGATGACGAAACGGGCCATCAAGGCGGTGAACAAACTGAACCCTACAATCAGTAGAACGTCCCTGGCTATCCGGCGGTTCAGTTGGCTTGTGGGCAGCAGGGCGTCGATCAGGGTTGCTGCTTGTGTTGGGGAGTACAAATCGGACCTCCTCTAGCTAGCCGGGTCTCCGGCCCTGCCAGAGTATACCGTGCTAAACCTGCCTGTAAACCCGGCGTCAGGAATGAAGCGCGTGTATCTGAAAGAACAGTCCGGTGCCGGAGGAATGGAGGAGAACATTCGGTAGCGGTCTCTTCGGCGAAATAGCGGTGCTGATTGACTGAGATGGCGGGGTGGGAACGCTTCAGTGGTTTAATCAGCTTCTTGGAGGATCGGTTGTTCCCACAGGGCGCTGCGAAAACCAGTCAGGTCGGCGGCGAGTTTGTCGATGAAGTTCTGCACGGCAGGACCTAGATACTTCCCTTTCAAAGTGCAGATGCCAATCGCCGATCCGGGGAAGAGATGGTCTAGGTTCACCACACTCAAATGCTCAAGGTCTTCGGGCAGTAGGGCGAAATCGCTGACTACCGCCACGCCCATGTCAATCTCCACGTATCGCTTGATGGACTGGAAGCTATCCATGGACAGAGTGACATCACACTCGATGCCCTGGGCCTCCAACGCACGGTCTACCTGCTGCCAAATCACGCTCTCCGGTCCTGGGAGAATCAGAGACGACTGGGAAATGTCACGGATCCCTATATTCTGGAGATTTGCCAACGGGTGGTTTTTCGGTGTCAGTAGTACTGCGTTGTAACTGAACAATTGTAGGTAGTCGAGATTCTGGTCGTCGGCCGAGGGAGGGGAGCACAGAGCCATATCGACCTCACCGGACTTGACCAAACGTAGCAGCGAGTCGTAGGGGCGGGCCAACAGGGTGATTCTTACGTCAGGGTACTGTTCGCGAAACGGTTGGATAACCTTGGGGAGGTGGTGCATTACCAAGTCAGGATAGGCCCCCACCACGAATGCGCCGTGTTGTTCCGGGTGGGCTATCTGGTCCTTGAGGCTACTCGCCGCATCGACGATGGGGATAACCAGTTTCAGAAAGGCGTTGCCTTCTACGGTCAATTTGTATGGCCGGGAAGATCGGTCAAACAAGGTGATTCCGAACTCAATCTCAAGTCTCCTGACGTGCTGGGAGACCACGCTCTGCCCAACTTCCTGTCTGCGGGCAGCCTTGGTGACACTGTGGTAACGAGCCGTGTAGTAAAAGCTGGTTAGTTCAATAAGCCTCAATGTGAATCATCTGTCCCATTCTCAATGAGCATTGCCATATGAGAATATTATTATTGAGAATCGTGATGCTAATGATTTAGAGTATATTATATCTGGATAGTATTCCTTGCCGTTGACTTGTGTCAAGCAAAAAAATCCGAAGAACGGAACCCCTTGCCAGCAGCGGACGGTAGTTATCTCTCATAGCGCCGATGACAGAAATTAAAACCGTTGCTTACCCACATATACCTACGAAATAGTAGTGAACAATGGATGCTATAGATGCAATGTAAGAAGAAGACCGGCGGATTTTACCCGCCGGTCTTCGTTGTGAGCACAAAGTTTGAGCTATCTCCTCATGGCTGAGGAGGTGATGAGGCTTACAGGTTGCGTTGAGGCTCGGCGTATTCCTTGAGCTTGTTATATATCTGTAGCCGGTTCCGCTGCGTGTCGACAATCATGATGCGGTTGTTGCCGGTATCGAAGGCTAAGGCCGTTGGCATGCCCAATCGCCATTCAACCTCCATGTTCTTGACTTCGCGGCGCCGCCTGACTGCTCCGGGGTTGGTAAAGACGATTTCTTGAGCCCACTTGGTTAGCTCTTGAGCGTCTCCCACAAAGCTGGTGAGATACTTACCTTCCGAGTTAAAGAGTTGCACCCGATCATTGGCCCAGTCGCAGATATACACGTCTCCGTCCGGGTCGATCGATACTGCCGATGGACGGTTCAGTTCACCGCGACCCGTGCCGTAGGTGCCGAACTGGGCCAGGAACTTGCCATCTGGAGTGAATTTCTGTACCCGGTTGTTCTTGTGGTCGGCAACGTAGACATTGCCTTCATGATCCAGATTGATACCCCAGGGGGAGTCGAACTCTCCCTCTCCAGTGCCTAACTTACCCCAACCGAGCAGGAACTTTCCTTCCTTGGTGAGTTTCTGCACCCGGTGGTTGCGGCTGTCGACCACGTAGATGTCATTCTGAGCGTCAGTCGCGATGCCTGAAGGGCCGCTGAACTCGGCGTCTCCTTCTCCGGAAGATCCCCAGTCGTTAAGGTAGTTGCCGTCCTTATCGAATACCGAAACCCGGTTTAGCCACTCGTCGCTAACATACACGTTGTACTGGTCGTCCAGGGTGATACCGGCGGGCCAGATGAGTTCGCCTTGACCATCGCCATACTTGGAAAATTCGCTGATAAACTCCTCGTCGCCCGCCTCGGTCCCAACGTTGAAGATTCCCACCCGTGCGCCACGTCCGGCCCGGTTCCAAGGGACCGTTGGGATGTATTCATACCCCCGATTCAGTACATACACCCGGTTTCCCTCGCCCAAGGCGATGTCGATGGCTACGTTAAATCCCGAACCGGAAGGCGCTCCCCGTCCGATACTATGGCTATAGTCGAATGTGCGCCCGGCTACTATCTGGGTAACCATATTTTGCTCCTGCTAACGGATTTGCGGCTGGTCCTTCGACAAGCTCAGGACGAACGTAAGACGGTAGTCGATTCCTGCCGTTCGTGGTGCGCTTGTCGAACCACCGGTTCTGGAGAATACAGGCCAACCGCCATAGAGGTCGGTTGGCCCTGTTGGTGTCTAAATCCTCTCTGATTAGAGGAAGGATGGCTTTTCGAAGGTTCCCTTGACTATGGTTTTGGCATCCAACCCGAGCCAGTCCTCCAAAACGGTGGAATAAAGGCCACGGAAGTCCAGGTTGGGCACCAAGTCGCCCTGTTCCAGGTCTTCTGTCTTGGTGGAGGGATACTCACCGTACTGGCCGCCTTTCACAGGGTCGCCGATAGCGAAGGCCACGCCAGCGGAGCCGTGATCGGTGCCGGACCCGTTGTCCCGGACGCGGCGTCCAAATTCGGAAAAGAGCAGCATGACGACGTTGTCCGCTGCGTCGTGCTCTTTAAGGTCGGCAAAGAAATCGCCCACCGCCCGGGACGTGTCCCGCCACAGGTCGGCGTGCATGCCAAGTTGGTTGGCGTGGGAATCGAAACTTCCGTACTCGCAATAGAAGATTCGAGTCCCTAGGTTGGCCAGATGTACCTGGGCGATGTCCCTGAGCTTGCGGCCAACGCCCGTATCCGCATATTCAACCGTGGATGAGTACTTTTGAGGGGCCACTTTCAATATGTCGGCCCCAGCCATTGCCTCAAGCCCGGTTTCTCCGAGGTACTCCATGGCCAAGCCCGTGCCGATGGCCGGAGAGTACATCTGGGTGAACCTGTCCAAAATCGTATTCCGGCGTTGGGTGTCGGAGATTCCGGTAAGGAGGCCGTAGCTATCCAGGGAATCCACGCAGGCTACCGGCACCCCAGGCAGGGACACGGCCCTAAACATGCTGGGGCCGATGCTGACCGTAGTGACCACGTTTTCCTTGTTGGGGTCAATGTCCTTGGCTGCCAACCCCAGCCAGCCTTCAGTACCTACCCGGTCCGGCTCGCAGGTGTGCCAGATGTCCATGGAACGGAAGTGGGACCTGATGGAGTTGGCATAGCCAACGCCGTGAATGATGGCTGCGTTGCCTTGGTCGTATATATCTTTGATGACCTGCATGCTGGGATGAAAACCAAACTTGCCGTCCAGGTCGATGATATCGGCTTCAGGTATCTTGACACCCGGCCGGGCGTCCCAATAAAGAGGGTCGGTATAGGGGATGACGGTGTTGAGGTAGTCGTTACCTCCGGATAGTTGCAGTACCACCAGCACCGGGTCTTTCTTGTTACTGGTCATTTATCGCTCCTTTTGATTGAAAGGCTGTTTTAAAAACTCGAGATGCCTTTTCCCCGGTCATTCGACAGGCTCAGGATGAACGGAGAAACTTTCTTTATCCCGTTCGTGGTGAGCCCTTCGGCAAGCTCAGGACAGGCTCGTCGAACCACTATGTGCCACAGGTACTAAGCGTAAAGATATTCTCGTAATGAAACGACTAGCTGAAGCAGCTCTCCAACCTTTTCGCTGGAGTTACTGACGTCTTGGTCTGAGTCCCAGCTAAGCTGGCCGAACTCAGTTGCGTGGTCCACCAGCAGTTGACGGCTCTCCGAAGTGACATCCAAAGGCCCCATCAAGTCCAAGCAGGTGTCCACTAGCTGTTCAGAATCCAGGTTTCCCTTGGCCCTTATCCTGCCGACTATCGACTGGATTCCCGGATTGCTTACATCACCAACCATGTCGGCGCAGAAGTTGATGCGCTTCATCAGCGAACCACTGTTGATCCACTCAACTCCGGTGTGCCAGCCTTCTACGCTGGGCGGATTGAGCAAGTCTTGCCCCATATACCCGGCTTGCTTGGCCCGTTCGCCGATGCCTGGGGAAGGAAAGGCATACCCCCCGACCATCCTCAGAGTGCCTACGACGACCTCGGCGGGGCTCTTTATCTTGGCGAATCGGGCGTTCTTGAAGAAGTCGGAATGGAACAGCACTCGCAATACCGAGCGCATGTCGTATTTGGAGTCTATGAAGGTCTTGGCCAGCAGATCCACCGCCTCGGGATCATTGGGAGGCGTGTCCAACCAGGACGGGACCTGGGGTTCGTCGGCGACGAAGAAGTTGTACAGATGACGGGCGACGAACTTGGCTGTTGCTGGCTGCTGGCAAACGATGTCGATGATGTCTTCGCCATTGAAGTTACCGGTTTGACCCAAGAAGGTTTTTTCGCCTTCATCGTGGTCTTCTTCCTGGAACTCGAAGCCCCAGTCGAAACGACCGTAGGCCTGCCGGGGAATCATGGGTGAGAGCGTCCAGCCGGTGAAGGCCCTAGAGCATTGCCTTACATCGTCTTCGGTGTAGTTGCCCACACCCATGCTGAACAGTTCCAGCAACTCCCGGCCCCAGTTCTCATTGACGGCGTAGGAGTGATTGTCGCAGTTATCCAGCCAGAAAATCATCGCCGGGTTCTTGGCCAGGGCGACGAGCAACTCGCGGTAGTCGCCCATCCCCTTCTCTCGGAACATGTCGATTTGGGAGATGACCTCATGATAGTGGTCTACTTTTCCGGCGCCTGTGGCGAACACGTGGTGCCAAAAGAGCACCATCTTCTCTTCCAATACCCGTTCGGTGCTGACCAGATCGTGGAGCCATGCGGCGCTGCCCATACCAGACGAGGTTATGGGCCGACGGTAGCCGGGGTGATACCGGAAGAACTCCAACCGGTCCGATGGGTCTTGAGTCTCTGGATTGAGCAACTCGTCTACGGTCGCGTCGTAGCCTTTGGCCGCCCTGGTTTCCAGCTCTTCACGGGTCGCGCCGAATCCGGCGCGGCGCATAAGGTGAGCCATTAACGCTATGTCTTCTGCCATTACATCCCTCTTTTCGAAGTTTTTCAGGGGTAGAACTGAATCTGGGGTTCCCACCGGAGCTTGGTGGCGCCGGTTAAAACACCGGGTCGAATCTTTTGTCGAATTATGCTGAGTGGCAATAATCCTGTCAAGCAAGCTGGTGTTCTGGGCTCTGTGGCGAAATATCCGAAGTTAACCCTTCGTCATTCCGGCGCAGGCCGGAATCCACGAAATATTCCGCTATCAACCTGCCTGGATCCCGGCCTGCGCCAGTGTGACGGTGGAGCGTTTACCCCGCCGACTCCAACGATGCGACGCTGAAAATCACCCGGAACGGCTTACAGAAAACTACCACGCTATTAAATGTAGAAACGTCGGCATCGTTGGGGATGGGGTAGTTGTGTTTTCCATGTTCCCTTTAAGCTTGGCCAATTCCAGGTGGCCCGGACCGGTGACCTGCCCAGCTTCCTCCGGGTTTTGACTGCGAGTGAGGATGACCCGCAGGTCGGGGCCGTTGGTTACCTGGAAATCTGTCAGCCTGAGAAGCTGGGTGCCGTCGGCTAGGCTGTAGATGGTCGCCGTTCCGGTTCCTCTGTGAAAGCGGTCCTGATCCCGGAACTGCCCTGACTTTAGCCTGACTGGTTCGCTGGCAGGTTGAGCTTCGGCCTTGGCCATAACCTCGGGAAGGGCGTCCTTCATCGCCTCGGCAATCTTCTGGGTCATTTCATCTTTGGCCGGGGCAGTCATGGTGCCGGGCATCGACTTCACCGCTGCGTCCGCCAGGGATTTCACCACGGCGTCCGTCGCGTCGGCATTCCGTGCGCCCAAGGTCTTGGTTAATTCGGATCTGGGGTCGACTGGCAGCGGCATGTCCTCATTGGAAGACTGGTCCACTTTCGCGATGCCCGACATGACCTGCTCCACTTGGGCCCGGTCCATGTCTGGGGGAACGACAGCCGTGGAAGCGAAGGGAAACTCCTCTTCCACCGTGGTGTTGGTGAAAAGGGGAGCTAGTAGCCACCAAGCGATGCCGATTACGGGCACCAATATAACGACTGCCAGGATGCCCAGGGTCCGCTTTCGGCGAAGCATAGGACGCTCCTTTCAGGAAAAGTTTTGGAGTTTTAGTTCTACATTGCCTGTCTTTAGATTCCCTGCCAAACCCGCCTGGTCTCGCCACGGACGAACCGGCCGAATCCCGGATGGGGGAAGTGGCCCGCTGATACCAGAGTCCCTTCGGCCTCCAGTTGGTCCAGCACCGAGTGGCGGGTCTGGCGGGACAATGCCGGATCCACGTCGAAGATGGGACTCCAGTCGGTGTAATGGGCTTGGGCCACGCTGTGCGCCACGTCGCCCAATATGTAGGCTCGCTCTCCATCGGAGGCTACGATGATGGAGACGTGGCCGGGGGTATGGCCTGGCGTCCACACCGTAGTTAACTCGTCGGTTATCTTGTGGTCGTCTTGCATGAAGTCGATGAGCCCCAGCTCTTGCAAGGGAAGCACTTGGTTGGTGATGTGCTCGGCTTGGGCCACAACCTCAGGTTTGGTCCAATAGTCCCAGTCCTTCTGGGGAATCACGTACCGGGCGTTGGGGAAGTTGGGGCGGCCGTTGGTCAGGTTCCAGCCCACGTGGTCGGGATGAAGATGGGTGAAGACCACCAAGTCCACCTCGTCGCGGTCGATGCCCTTCTGGCTCATATCGTCCATCAAGGTGCCGTCCTCGGCCTGGAGACCGGTATCGATGATTATCAACTTTCCGCTGGAGCGCACCGCCAGCGTCCCGTACCGGGTCCGAACTTGGTCCTGTTCGTCCACCAATCCGGCAAACTCCTTCCATTGCTCGATGGCGGTATCGGGAAAGGGCATCAAAGGCGATCTGGACGGGGCGCCGTCGCTGAGGGAGATGAACTCCACGTTTCCTACTTTGATCTGATGGTCTGGCATGGTTACTCCTTCTTACGTGTCGACCTGAATTCGATCCAAATCATACTTGCGTCCTTGGACCGTAGTTGGCAGATGCCTAGTTTGCCACATTTGCGGCGATTCGCATATGGCCCGCTGCGGCTGGAAAAGTTTGACAATTTCCTAAGGCCGAGAGTAACCTCAAACCACCTGATTGAGGCTCGGATACGGTCACTGGAATGGCCCAGATTAGGAATCTTGACTGAGGGGTGATCCCAGTGGTCGAGACCACGCAAGCTGCGCTGAAAGTTGGACCCTCCACCATGGATTTTCGCGAGATGGAGGTTCCGGAGATTGGTCCCGATGAAGCTCTGTTAAAGGTAGAAGTCGCTGGCGTCTGCGGCACCGACGTTAGTCAGTACCGTCTGGAGTTGCGGGGCAGTCCCATCATCATGGGGCATGAGAATGTGGGCTACATAACCAGTGTGGGTAAGCAATTCGCCGCGCGAAAAGGCGTTCACGAGGGAGACCTAGTGTTCTTAGAGCACTATCTCCCCTGCGGGAACTGCGAATGGGACCACATGGGCGAGTACCGCCACTGCACCGCCACCGACTGGTTCTACGACAACCACGCTATCAGGTACGGGTATACATCTATAGAGACAACTCCCTCACTCTGGGGAGGTTTCAGCCAGTACCTGTACCTTGCCCCCAACGCCATCATTCACAAAGTGCCCGATGGAGTCACGCCGGAGGAAGCCGGAACGGCGACTCCCATGGCTAACGGGGTTCAGTGGGCTTTGTATGAAGGCGGGGTTGACTATTCTTCTACTGTATTGATCCAGGGTCCGGGCCAACAGGGTATGTGCTGCGTTATCGCTTCGAAACATGCCGGCGCAGAGTGCGTCATCGTCACCGGCACCGCGAAGGACGCCCGGCGATTGGAAGTTGCCAAGGCGATGGGGGCGGACTACGTGATTGATATCTCCGCCGAAGATCCCCTGGAGCGCATCATGGAGATTACGGGCGGACGGGGCATCGATGTTTCCGTCGACTGTACTGTTGGCTCCGGCACCGCCCCTACGTTGTTGGGTATCGAAGCCGCTAAACGCCGAGGAGCGACTTTGGTGGTTCAGGGCGAGGACGGAGAGTTCCCCAACTTCCCCATTGGCCGAATGACTCGGAAGTACATCACATTGAAGAGCGCTCGGGGCCACAGCTACAAGTCGGTGGAGGTCGGGATGCAGCAGATCGCATCCCGCCGCTTCCCCCTGGAACTGATGACTACCCACTCCTTCGGGCTGTCTGAAGTGGATTACGCCATCAAGTCCGTCACCGGCGAAGGAGCCCCAGGCGCGATCCACGTTTCGGTGTATCCTTGGAGATAAGTTAATCTGTAGGACTGAGCCGTTGATGCTAGTGCGTGACGATTCCTGATAACATGTATCGAGGAGTCGCTGATGGAGAGTATTGCCGCCACTTCGATATTCTTCGGGCCACCTAGAATGGCTTTAACTCTGGAAATCGACTGCCGCAGCTCTTGGCGCGGCAACACTAAGGACTGAGGAGGTTCTTGATGGTATCCGTGAAGGACAATGAAACGCTCACTCGTGTAGGAGAGGGCACCCCCATGGGAGAGCTGATGCGGCGGTACTGGCAGCCGGTGGCCCTATCATGGGAACTTCCGGAGCCGGACTGCCCTCCGGTCCGGGTTCGCATCCTGGGAGAGGACTTGGTGGCCTTTCGCGGCACCAGCGGACGTGTGGGACTGATTGACGAGTGGTGCCCCCACCGCCGCACTTCGCTGTGGCTTGGCCGCAATGAGGAAGATGGCCTACGGTGCGTGTTCCACGGCTGGAAGTATGACGCCACCGGCCAGTGTGTCGATATGCCCAACGAGCTGCCGGAATATGACTTCAAGGAAAAGGTCCAGATCAAGGCATATCCAACTGAGGAGATTGGGGGCGTTATCTGGGCGTACATGGGTCCGAAGGGGAAGCAGCCTCCGCCGCCCAGCTTTGAGTGGACTCGACAGCCGGATACACACCTTCACGTATCCAAAGGTATGCAGGAATGCAATTGGCTGCAGGCCATGGAAGGTGGCCTAGACTCTGTTCACACTTCCTTCCTGCACCGTAAGTTTGAGGGAAGCAACAGGGCAGGTCTGGGCGGCATGCGATCTAAGACGCCCGCTGCCAGGCTGGACGTCAAGAACACTCCCTACGGCTACACTTACGCCTCAATGCGTCCTCTGGGAGAGGATAAGGGCGACTACATTCGTACTTACCATTATGTGATGCCTTTTCATCAGATTCGGGCGATTCAAGAGCACACCCCGGAAGGCGCCATCACCAAGTTTAAGATGGGCGGCCACATGTGGGTGCCCATAGACGACGAGCATTGCATGACTTGGAATTGGTACTACAGTCTGGACAATCCACTGGAACCCCAAGAGCGGAACGAGTCTTTCTGGGGCAACGGTCCCAGCTTCTTTGATGAGAAGAACGGATTTCGCGCTTATCTCAACAAGGGCAACAGTTGGGGTATAAACCGGGAAGTGCAAAAAACGGAGACCTTCACCGGGATCGAGGGGGTTAATCAACAAGACCGAGCGGTTCAGGAAGCCATGGGGCCAATAGTTGACCGAAGTAAAGAGATGCTGAGCCAAACCGACAAGGCGATTGTCGCAGCGCGCAGGCTACTTCTGAACGGTGCTAAAACGGTGGAAGACGGCGGAAGTCCCCTGGGTGTCGATGAGTCCTACTATGATATTCGCGCCATCGAGCGTGTCTTGCCTCCGGATGCCCAATGGTTGGATTCCCTTAAAGATGAGATGTACCCAACTGGCGCTCCGTTCTAGCCTCCGGCCGACAGCCCCGGATCAAGGTTCGGTAGGTTCGTAGAGTAAAAACCCCCTGAAACTTCAGGGGGTTTTTACTTTAGACACTCCTTATCTGTACAGGTACGATTCGATTACTGGGAGTGGAAAAGATGGGGCCAGGACTAATGTGACCAATGCCACATCTCAACCGGACATCAATCACAGAAGGTCCCTCCCAGTCTGTCTAGAATGATGTTAATGCTTCTGCCAACAATCAGGCGGCGGAAAACAAGAACGGAGGAGGAACCAAAGATGCGAGAATTCATTAAAAAGGCGATGGGAAGGTCAGAAAAGCGGGAAGGTGGCTTCACCCTTATCGAGCTACTAGTAGTCATCGGCATCATCGTTGCCCTGGCTGCGATCACTGTGCCATTAGTGACCAAATTCGCTGGCAAAGGCGACGAGGGAGCTCTGAAGGCTGAAACCGAAACCATTCAATCCGCCATGAACGCCATGATGGCTGACAAGGGCATCGTAGCCGTAACCGCCAATGATAAGGGAACCACCAGCAATGGCCAGAACACCTGGACCGCCTTGCCCGCCGGCACCGGCGCCGGAACCCTGGACGGCTACCTAAAGAAGAACAGTACCAAGTTCTTCTACTGCTGGGACTCCAAGGGCAACGTTTGCGCTCAGAATAAGACCGACGGTGTGGAAGCGGTCCCCGACGACGCCAAAGCCGCCGCCTGCGCCACCCCGGCCTAGTCCTCTCCGAGGACGCTCACCTCTTAGCGCCAAGAAGGCCCGCTCCGATAAGCTCGGGGCGGGCCTTTTCTAGTTCATGTTGGGTGGGCTTATTGCCACCCATCACAGCTAAATTACACCGGCCCTATTCCTACCCAGGGGTAATCACGGGCGTGGCAGCACTGCCCCGTTCCGCCTGTTCCCGGTCCCAAGTGACGAGGGAGAATCCCAACTGTTGGGCCAGAGCTACATAGAAGGAGTCGCTGCCCCTCAACCGGTGTTCACCGGCGAGGAGGGCGGCGTGGCGGGCCAGGTGGGGGTCGATCGCTACCAGCCGGGAGTTGGGCAACTGCTCCAGCAGGTCTACTGCTTGCGCCGCCAACTCGGGCCGCCCAGTGCGCCGGGATATCGCTCCAGCAACCTCGGCAAGCAACAATGCGGGAGCCACTATTAACTCCCCACGGATGACGGTACCCTCTAACCAGCTGTAGCTGGGTTCGTGGTGGACATCGTTGAGGACGAACCGGCTGACCCAGACGCTGGCATCAACCACATACACTTATAGTTCCCGCCGTTGCTCACTGACAGCCTCCGACGCCGACGATCCGGTGGGCCAATGAGCGGAGACCTCCCGGGATAAATCGTCCATCCGAGTCCAGATTGCCGAAGCCACTTCCTGGTCCGCAGATGGGTCCATCGCAGGCACCAACTTGGCAACGACCTTCCCCCGGTAGGTAACGGAGAAGCTTTCATGTTCTTCCCGAACCTGCCGGAGTATCTCACTAGCCCTTTGTTTGAGCTCTCGGATGCCGATTTCTTCCATATCCGGGCCCCGTTTTCAATGTAGACTCATTTGAATCTACATTTATTTTATCAGAATAGAAGACTCATCACCTCATGCGACAGACATGGCCGCAGGGCTTGCGGACTGAGGTGATCAGGGTGGTTCCATAGGGCTCCCAACGTATCCGAACAACTTAGCGAAGTACTAGGTTTCTACCTTAGTCGTCATCATGTACAGCCAAGTCGCACCCAACTCAAAGGGCTCCCCGTCCATAGAACCGTAGGCTTGGTGGTTGCCGAAGCCCGCTTCTTCCAGCATGGCGCAGAGTTCCCGGTAGGTGTACAGGCGAAGCGATAGAAGTTTTTGCTCTACCTGACTCCCTCGAATGAAGGTCCACTCGGACTCCACCCGGCTGGTTTCATGGTCGAAGCCGCGCTCTTCCAAGGCCAGCAGGTCTCCCACTGGGAACCAGACTCTTTCCTGGGATTCCATCTCGGGAAGGCGGGTTTCGATGAGGGGGGTGTCTAGCAAGAGAGACGCGCCCGGCTTCAGGGCGTTGTGGACTGCCTTCAGGAAAGCGAGGTTCCCGGCGTCGTCGAAATAACCGAAGCTGCTCCAGAAGCAGAAAGCCCCGTCGAACTCTTCCTGCCAGGGTAGGTCCCGCATGTCGCGTTGTTCGAAGGTTACCGGTGACCGCTCAGCGTAGATCTGGCTGGTGCCGTCGGATATGAGATCTGGACTGATGTCGACGCCGGTGACTCGATAGCCCCGGGAAGCCATCTCCAGGGTTAGACGCCCGCCGCCGCAGGGTACATCCAGCAGCCGGGACTCCTCAGGAAGCTCAAGCGCCTCCTGGATAAAGTCCGCTTCGGCGAAGGTATCTTCTTCGTCTCGCGAATGGCGGACGAAGTCCAAGGCGAGACCAGAGAAAAAATCTTGCCACCATTCCGGCTGGCCGGTCACTGAGTAGAACCTTTAAGCGTAACCATCTTAGAAATCAGGTGCGTTGTACCAGTTCAATAAGGACGTCATCCGGTCCTTCGATGTAGGCTAATCTGGTCCCGCCGACCACGTCGGTGCGCGGCAGCACGATGCGGGCGCCGGCTTCTTTCAGCCGGGTCAACTCCGCGTCAAGGTCTTCAACGTCGAATCCGAAATGTTCCAAGCCCAGGTGGGTCAACTCGGCGGACCCCCTGTCTTGGGACGCGCCTTCAGCCTGAGACGAGATGTTGAGGCGCACCGGCCCGCCCATCTTCATACCTATGGTGATGGTGCCCGGCATCACTTCCCGTTCCGAGACAATCTCGGCGTTGAAGTACTTCTCGTACCATTGGGCAGATGCCTTAGGGTCAGAGGCTCTGATATGAACGTGATTGATGTGGTATTCCATGACTGTCTCCTGTCTGTCTAAAGGATGCGCTATAGCGGGCGCTGCTTGGAGCCGGGAGGTCCAGTACCGTCCCGGATGTCCTTGGCGGTAAGTTCGTCCACGCCTTTGGGCCAGCGGCGCTTCAAGGCGTCGGTCACTTGGATGGTGAACCGGCCCGGACCCTCAACCTCTACCTCGATGCTGTCTCCGTCCTGCATGGCTCCGAGCCCCTGATGGTTGGTGCCCATGAACAGGACATCTCCGGGGCCGAAGCTTTCCAGGTTGTTGGCCCACTCGATGGATTCGGAGATGGAGTGGGCAGCGTCGTTGGTGTTGTAGTTGACCCGCAATTCCCCATCCACCCACAGGCGGATCTGAAGATTCTGCGGGTCAGTAATCTCGTCTTTCGTGACGATGCAGGGGCCAAGAGGACAGAACGTCGGGAAAGATTTCCACGGCGAAATGGGCATGGATGTGGTGTTCCTGGGTCCGCCGCCTCGGGCGTTGGCGGGCAAGCGGGCGGAAACGTCGATCCCCGCAGTGTAGCCGAAGACATGCTCCATGGCGTCGGCTTGGCTCACGCCGCTACCGGCCTTTCCAAACACCAGGACCAACTCGGCCTCGTGGTGGAAGATGTTGATGTCGTCGGGCGGGAGGACAACGGTATCGCCTGGGCCGATGACTGAGTCTGAATCCTTCAGGAAGCCCCACATGGGAGAAGCTTCCCGGTGTCCGAACTCCCGATAATTCCCGCCCATGCACAGGACCTTGTTCGGCCGGGGCAGGGGAGACTGGAGCTTGACGCTGGACAGAGGTACGGCGCTGCCCTCTGTCTGCAAACGGGTCAGGTCGGCCTGCATATCGTCGATGTTGGTAATGATGGCTTCCATCGCGGCCTGTCCGCTGGATGCGCCCAACGGACCGGTCACTCCGCTGATATCCACCACGCCGTCGTCTCTGAGCAATCCCGGACGGCCATCGTCGTACAATACAAATTTCATCCTGACTCTCCTCCTGATGTCCTACTTGGATTGGTGTTGGATGCTTGAGTTGCTAGGCCAGTGTTTATAACTAGACCTTCACCGGCAATCGCGAATATACCTTGCGAGCGTTGCCTTCGGTGATTTTGAGACGGTCTTCGTCGCTCAGCCAGTCGATGCCGCTGAACATGGACGGAACGTCCTCGAAAGACCTGCCGGTTTCCGGGTCGATGGCGTTAACCGCACCGAACATCTCGGTGGCGAACAGCACGTTGTCCACGCCCACCCGCTGTATCAGCATCTCCATGGAAGCCTGATCGTAGATGGCCATGTCCCAATAGACGCGGCGGGCCGCTTCCTCAAATGGCTCCAAGCCCATCATGACATGGGTCCCACGGTGGCGCGACCACTGGTAGGGTATCGCTCCACCGCCGTGGGGAATGATGATTTTTAAGTCAGGGAAGTCTTGAAACACCCGTGAGCTGAGTATCTCCACGCCTGCGTTGTGGTGCTGGCCGATGTAATGGGAACTGGTGACGTGGAAGGCTGGGTTCATTGTGGAGCTGGCGTGGATGGTGCCGGGGATGTTCAGCTCCACCATCTTTTCCCACAATGGATTCCACCATTCGTCTTTCAGCGATGGTGTGAAAGGATCGGCGCTGCCCGAGATATCCGGGTTGATGTTGCATGCGACGAATCCCAGTTCGTTGACGCACCGGTCCAGTTCATCCACCCATTCTTCCGGGGGCACGCCCGGCGATTGGGGAAGCTGGCACACTGCGCTGAAACGGTCGGGCCACAGTTTGGCGATGCGTCCGATCAGGTCGTTGCAGTGCTCGGTCCAGTGGCGGCTGATGAGGGGAGTTCCGAACTGGTGGCCCATGGCCGAAGCTTGAGGAGAGAACATCAACCGATCGATGCCCCATTCGTCCATGCGATCGACCTGACCCTTTACCGAAGCCTTCAACTGTTCATCGCTGATCTGGAGGATGCCCTTGTTCGGGCGGGCGTAGGCCGATATCTGCCGGCCCCGGAAAGCCTGCAACTGGGGCGGGGCGCTGGTGTAGTGGGCATGGGCGTCGATAATCATTGTGGCTCCTACTACAGAAGGGTACGTCAGAGGGGTGCATTCTTTATAGCCCGGAAATTGTAACAGGATGCCTTCACGTTGGCACCTAATTTCCGTTCTGCTACAATCCCTCGGCATCAGTCAGCCAGCATTTTGTGACGGAGGGACCGAACATGGCGGAGATACCCAGGCTCAATGGAGTAATTAAAGCATTGGAAGAGGGGAAGACCGCGTTCACGACGTTTTCCCCAGCGGATATAGACAGCGCCGCTGCCTTGGGAGCGGCGCCTCTGGATGGGGTTGTTTTCGAGATGGAGCACGGCCCCTTCGACGCGCCGAATCTTCGCGACGCTTTGCAGCACATGCTCGGCCGCCGCCAGATATTGGACGGCGGAACATTGGCTCCGGCAGTAACCCCCATGGTCCGCATCCCGCCAAACGGCGGCGAGATGAACCAGTGGATCGCCAAACAGGTACTGGACCTGGGTATCTATGGCATCGTCTTTCCCCACATCAGCACCGTGGACGAGGCCTGGAACGCAGTCAGGGCCTGCCGCTATCCTCGAATGCCCGAGGTCTCCAACTACAACCCGCCCGGCATCAGAGGCGACGCCCCAACCAGGGCCGCCCGATACTGGGGTCTAACGTCGCAGGAATACTACGCCAGGGCGGACGTTTGGCCCTTGGCTCCCCAAGGCGAGGTTCTGGTAATCATCCAATGCGAAGACCTTTTGGCCATCGACAACCTCCCGTCGATACTTAAAGAGGTGCCTGGAATAGGCGTGGTCCTAATCGGAGAAGGAGACCTGAGCCAGGAGATGGGACACCCCAGAGAGTACGACCACCCGGACGTGGCGGCAGCAATCAACACCATCCTACGAATATGCAAAGAGAACAACGTCCCCTGTGGACACCCCCACCCCGACGCCGACAACATGGACCGCCTAGTCCAAGAAGGCTACAAGTTCCTCATGCCATCGGCAGGACGGTCTTTCGCCGTGCTGAACCAGATGCGAAGCTTGGCGGGGAGGTAACGGATGCTGGGGCTTTGGGGTTCTAGGGAGTGGCGGCCCTCGATTTCGGAGCAGGCCTGAAACTAGCGGAAGGCCTCAAGAGGGGTAAATCAGAAAGTAGCAACGCTAACGGTAAAAAGCGCTTCTCAGCCACAAACAAATCCGCTCCTCCAGGCTTCCGTTTACAGGAAACCCCGCGGGGAGCGGACGACTCGGAACTAGGCTTGCTCTCGGAATTTATACAGACTAAAAGCCGCTGTAACCGACTACCTGTGCCATGCACATGGGGTTTGCCTCTTCAAGTTCCCTGACACTGTTGTCACGTGCGGTCATGCCCTTGACTGGCCGGAGACTGTCGCGATTCGTCTCTTCAGTGTCGTGGTGCAAAATGCTGTGCATTAATTTTGTTAAGGTAACCATGTTTCGTGCCTTCCTCGTATATTTCGATATTGAACATAATTTACTATCTTGATTGACAATAGCACCAAGTGATTATCATTTTCAGAGATATTGTGTGATAAACAATATGCGATTGTTCAATACAGGCAGCCCTACACCGGTAGATCGGAGGTTAAAGGACACCAGGGCCAGTTGTTGGTAATGCGCCATGCCGCGAAGACAGCGCGCCTCAGTATCAATTTCGAAGTGATCGTCATGGACCACCTAGTCCAAGAAGGCTACAAGTTCCTCATGCCACCGGAGGACGGTCATTTGCCGTGCTGGATCAGATGCGGAGCTTGGCGGCGAGGTAACGGAGGCTGGGGCTTGGGTTTGAAAGCCCCCGAGTGCCCGCAGGTGGTTAGAGCCCTGAGGGCTCGGGGGGCCGACAAGCGATTGGCCGCTCAAACGTCACGCTGCTTGCCAAAGAGAACCCGACTGTGCCGAGGCGCTTTTCTTAGAGACTGTAGGCGTTCAGCGATAATGGGACACTTTTAAGGGGAGAAAAACCTGAGAGTGGTGGTGGGTTTGGACTCCT